>JBKECD010000064.1:0-34013 GCA_047974225.1 Mangrovibacterium sp. | reverse complement strand
GAGCGGTTCATCACACTGGCAAACCACGAGCCGTTGGTCGTCCACACGCCATTGACCATCGCCATTGACTTGGGCGAGATATGGTCATCGGGGTTCACTCGATACATCGCCATGGGGAGCAATCCAAACATGCCGCCCATGGTGCGGTTGTAGCTCACATAGGGCATGAGCGAAAGTTCGATAGGTTTTTCTGCGAGCTGCGTTTCTTCTTGCGCAAAGACTGGGCTTGCGAGAAGAAGGATGAGGATGAGGAGGAGGGTGAGTGTTTTATTCATGATGGAGGGGGATTTTAAAATAGTTCGGAATGGCTACCTAGTCGCAACAGGGGAACAATATTTCCTGAAGTTATCTAAATCCAACACTTCGAGGTCTTTCCCACTTCTCGCTTCCTCAATTGCAGCGATAGTTTCAGCGTTAGGTTCGTAATATTCGCCGTCGAGCAAAATTCCCTCCATATAGCTATTAAGGCTTTGGTTTGTCTGCTTTGCCTTTTCTTTGAGGCGAGCTAAAAAGCTTCGTTCAAGGCGTATTGTTGTTGCGGCTCTCGTTGCAGTTGCTTCCATATCTTTATCTCCTATTCTTTTATTCGCACAAATATACGCAAAAAAGCTACTAATAGCAGGTAAATCGCTTTAACTTTTCGTTTGATTATAGTCCGAATACACATGTATTCGTATCACATTTGGAAAAATATAGTCCGAATACACATGTATTCGTATCGCATTTGGAAAAATACAGTCCGAATACATATGTATTCGTATCACATTTTAGAAAATATAGTCCATGTACATCATGTATTCGCATCACATTTTGAAAAATATAGTCCATGTACATCATGTATTCGTATCGCATTTGGAAAAATATAGTCCGAATACATATGTATTCGTATCACATTTTGGAAAATATAGTCCGAATACATTTTTAAAAAAAGGAACGATGGATAGGTAAATCGCTTTAAAACTCAAAATAAGGAAAGCTTAAAAGCGATTTACCTGCTTAAAATCCGAGTTTCTTCATTTCTCGATCGAAATCACTTTCAAAGAGGCGGTCTTGAGTGATTCTGTATTTTTCAAACTCTGTTTCGGCATGAACTCTCGCAATCTCGGCTGTTACTTTGCCTGCATCTTGCAGCACCTTGCGATCGGTGGTTTCGATGAATCGGTTTAGACGTATCTCCCAATCCTCCATCGTCATTGGAATTTGGCGAAGTGCCATATCTTCAGCAATGTCGAGATAGGCAGAAACCAAGCGTTGCAATTGCTGCAATTCGCCATCAGAAAGATAGTTTTTGGCTACACTGACATCAAACTTTTGAATCTTCCCCAATGGCGCATCTTTCCATGTGGTCAGCCCCATGTTTTCCGCTTCATGATTGGCTCTTTCCACAATGACTTCCGCAGCTGTATGTCCATGAATAGCCCAGTGCAGCTTGTTTTGCACAGTGGAAAAGAATCGACGAGTGGCAGCTGATTTTACATCATAGTCGATTGATGTGGCGTAGATGTCGGTAATCTTTTGATAAAATTTACGTTCACTCAATCGGATTTCTCGCACTCGTTGAAGCTGCTCTTCGAAGTATTTCTTTCCAAGAATCGTTCCGTCGTTTTTCAACCGTTCATCATCCATCGTAAATCCTTTGATGGTAAATTCTTGAATGATGTTTGTTGCCCACTTGCGAAATTGCACCGCACGTTCAGAGTTCACTTTATATCCCACCGCAATAATTGCCGAAAGGTTATAGTGATTGGTATTATAGTTTTTGCCATCAGCGGCAGTTATCCGAAAATTTTGGATAACTGAATTTTCATCGAGTTCTGCGTCTGAAAATATTTTCTTTAGGTGGTAGTTTGCCGTCCTGACATCCACATCATAAAGGAGTGCTATCATCTTTTGAGTGAGCCAAATGTTTTCTTCCCAATAGACGACTTCCACGCCACCTTCGCCACTTGCAGCAATAAAGGTGAGATATTCGGCAGCCGAAGAGCGGATTAAAGCGTTGTTGTTGTTTGTCATTTTTGAAGATTCTTGTTGTTGCTTATTCGTACAAATATAAACAAAAAAAAGCTGCCGACACATCGTATCGGCAGCTTTGGAAGTATTAATCTGCTAGCAGACTATTGCTGTTGCAATTTCACGCTAGAGAAGAAATCACGTTTCGACTCCATCATTTTGCTTTCAGCCAAAAGGAGCGTTTTGGTTTCATTGAGCGTGTTGAAGAACAGCACCGAGTTGCGGGTGTTCACCAAGTTAGCCTTGATGCGCTTGATTTGCAGTTTTTCAAGTTCTGCAATCACGCTCATGCAATTCGCTTTCGCTTCGTTGAGCTGTGCCAATTTGCTGAAATCATCTTTCGCCAAAACCTCTTTCGCCACATTCGAGAAGCTTTCAACCGCTGAAGCTAGTCGCCCTAACTCTTCGCATTGGTCGGCTTTAAATGGACTGTGATTGTTTTCGTAATGCTCATAAATCGGCTGCACAATGTGCGAAAGTGCCAATGAGCTTTCACGCATGCTGCTCATCAGATGCACATAGCTATGACCGATTTCTTGGAAGTTGCTTCGTTGAATCACATTCACCACTCGGGCAATCTTGCCTTTGCGGCGTTTGGTTTTCTTGCAGAGTTCTTGACTGTCTTCCATGGCAGCTTGCAGCGGCTTGCGTTTTTGCGCAATGAAGCCGTTGAGGGTCTTCGCATAAACCGCACTGATGGTGTTTACGGCACTTGTGGTTTGCTTCTTTGTTTTGTCAAACACTTTGCCGGCCAATTCATCTTCCAACGAAAGTTCTTCGTCTTCAGTTGCCACTTCAGCATCTTTTTTGCGCATCGAAAGTTGAGTGCGGAAAACAGTTACGAAGGCAATGGCGATGAACACAAACACAGCATAAATATGCGTTACAGAAATCAGTGTTGCCACAATCAAGGCAGCAGTGAAAGCACACAATGCGGTGAGGAACCAACCGCCAATCACGGTGAACACGCCCGAAATACGGTAAACCGCACTATCACGCCCCCATGCACGGTCGGCAAGCGATGTACCCATCGCCACCATGAAAGTAACATAGGTGGTTGAAAGAGGAAGTTTCAGTGAAGTACCAATCGAAATCAAAATACCCGCCACAATGAGGTTCACCGCTGCACGGATTTTATCGAAAGCTGCGCCTTCTTCCAAAGTCAAGACCGCTTCATCAGTAGGTTGCTCGAAGCGAGAGTTTACAAAGTCTTTTACTCGACTAGGTGTAATTCTATCAAGAGCTTCACTCGAACGCACCGCTCCACGCACAATCAAGCGAGAAAGAGGGTTTGAGCCGAAACGCTCATCGCCTTCACCTTGGCGAGAAAGGTCAACCGAAGTGGCAATCACATTCTTCGCTTTCTTGGAAGTGATGAGGGTAATAATCATGATTAATCCTGAAACGACAAGGAATATCGTGGGTGCTTGCTGCTTGCCACCGAGCATCTTCATGCTGAACGATTCCGGAGCAAGACCGCCACCAGCTACCCATGCTTTGAAGGATTGGAAACCAGCCAAAGGCACACCGATGAAGTTCACCAAGTCGTTGCCGGCAAATGCCATTGCCAAACCGAATGTTCCCACGATGACCACCATCGCTGGAATGTCAATCTTGAAGAGCCATGTGAAGATTTGCAGAACGATGGTCCAGCCGATGAAGCTATATAATAGTATCAAACCGATGTTTTCATTCAAGAATGTATTCATTTCGGGCGTGATGAAAGTCGCGCCTTTTGCTCCTTTGATAATCATGAAGTAGGTCATGGCAGCAATGGCGAACCCTCCAAACAACGAGCCAAACCATTTCAACGTTTTCTTTTGACGGAACGAGAACAACAAGCGAGCGAGCCACATGACGAGCGCACCCACAGTGAATGAAATCACTACCGAGATGAGAATCCCCGAGATAATGGCGAGTGCCTTTTCATTGTTGATGAACAGAGCCAGTCGAGGAGCTGCTTGCGTGCCATCGGCGAGCGTAATCATATTATCTCCAATACCGTTGAGCTTCACCAATGCCACAGCCACAGCTGCACCGAGCAATTCAAACACGATGGAAACCGTGGTGGACGTGGGCATGCCAAAGGTGTTGAACATGTCGAGGAGAATCACATCGGTAATCATCACCGCGAGGAAGATAATCATGATTTCATTAAACATGAACATCTCGGGGTGAAAGATTCCCTTGCGAGCTACTTCCATCATGCCGCTCGAAAAGACCGAACCGACAAGGATACCCAAGCTTGCTACACCAAAAATGACCCACTTGGGTGCAGCTTTCGAGCCAATGGCTGAATTTAAGAAATTGACTGCGTCGTTACTCACCCCAACAATTAAGTCGGAGATGGCTAGCGCAAAAAGTACGACGACTAGAATCAGATAAAAACTTTCCATTTTTTTTAATCAGTAAATGAGTTATAATTTTGTTTTCTTACTTCTGTTATGTAATTTCGGCTGCAATTAAAGGATTTATTATTACAAAACGATTACATTTTTTTGAAAAGAACAATATAAACGCCTATGGAAACGAGAATTAAAGATATGAAAACATACTCCACCCCCGTGCTTGCAGGAGTGTTTACACTCATGGTGGCGGCACTTTGGGGCATCACCGCCTTTGCGGAAGATTATTTTCAGCTTTCGCTGATTACAGAACTGTTAATGTCTGGGATAATGCTCATCGGCGTGTTCTTCTTCGCCCAATACATCATTCGCGACCATATCAATGCGAAAATCGAGCCTATATATAAAGTCATCCGATCAAAAAACTATCGAGCAAAAGATTATAATCGCTCGGGAGTTCCATCTAACGACATTACCGATGTGCAAAAAGAAGTAGAACAGTGGGCGAAAGACAAAACCACCGAGATTTCTCGCCTGAAAGACCTTGAGCGATATCGCAAAGAATTTGTCGGCAATGTGTCGCACGAGCTCAAAACACCCATCTTCAACATCCAAGGTTATATATTAACGCTGCTCGAAGGCGGAATCGACGACCCTAAGATTAATATCCCTTATTTGAAGCGCACCGAGCAAAGTATCGACCGCATGATTACCATCGTGGAAGATTTGGAAACCATCAACAAATTTGAGTCGGGCGTGCTTCGCTTGCGCTATCAAGATTTCGACATGGCTCAATTGGTGAAAGACACCTTCGAGATGGAACAAATGATTGCCGAAGAACGCAACATCAAGCTCATCTTTAAGCGCCCCGACAAGCAAGTGATGGTGAATGCCGACCGCCACCGCATGTCGCAAGTGCTCACCAATCTGATTTCAAACGCTATTAAATATGGTCGCGACAATGGCTTCGTGCAAGTAACATTCTATGACATGAAAGAATATTGGATGGTGGAAGTGGTGGACAATGGCTTGGGGATTTCGAGCGAAGATGTGCCACGTGTGTTTGAACGCTTCTTCCGAGCCGATAAATCACGCAGTCGAAAACAAGGCGGCACGGGGCTCGGACTCTCCATTGTGAAACACATCATGGAGGCTCACAATCAAACCATCAATGTAAAATCAGAACTAAACGTGGGCACAACTTTCACATTTACGGTTGAAAAATCAAAATAATTGCGTAAGTTTACCCGAAATAATCAAGAAGATAACGCTAAAAACTTAAAATATGGCAGAAGAAAGTTATCGTGTATTGCTAGTTGATGACGAAGTGGACATCTTGGAGTTCATCAGCTACAATCTAGAAAAAGAAGGACTGACAGTCTATACCGCCACCAATGGCGTAGAGGCAATCCAGATTGCCCAAGAGAAATTGCCCCACCTCATCATCCTCGATGTGATGATGCCCGAGATGGACGGCATCACTACTTGTGAAGAATTACGCAAAATCCCCGAGCTCGAAGGATGTATCATCGCCTTCCTCACCGCTCGCGGCGAGGATTATTCACAAATTGCAGGCTTTGAGGCTGGAGCCGATGATTATATCACCAAGCCCATTCGTCCGAAAGTACTCGTGAGCCGTGCGCATGCGCTATTGAAACGCTTCGGCGTGCGCATCGGAGCTGCGGCGCAAGATTTAACTCCCACCAATGCCAATCTAATCACTGTGAGCAATATTGTCATCGACAAAGAGCGCTATCTCATCATCGTGGACGGCGAAGAGATGGTGTTGCCACGCAAAGAGTTTGAATTGCTCTCGCTTTTGGTGTCGAAACCCGGCAAAGTGTTCACTCGTGAGGAAATCTATGGCACTGTGTGGGGCGAAAATGTCGTGGTGGGCGACCGCACCATTGATGTGCACATTCGCAAGCTCCGCGAGAAAATCGGAAACCACCACATCAAAACTCTCAAAGGAGTAGGCTATAAATTTGTAGAGTAGAGCCGCAAGATATTGCGGCTAGAAAAATAAAGACGCTAGGCATCAGATTGGAAGAATATTCTAATCTGATGCCTAGCGTCTTTGTTTAGATTGAAAATTACGAAGCTCCTCTATTATCTTCTTAATAGTTTTCCATTCTCCGTGCGAGGAAGCGCATCTACAAAAACAATATCCCGAGGAATAGCATGCTTATGGAGCAAGCGAGCGCAATGCTCCTGAATCTCTTGGCGCAAGCGCACATCGGAATTTGCTTCTAGGATTAAAATCAGCTCCTCCCCTAGCACCTCGTGCGGGCGCGAACTGATATAAAAAGGCTGCTCGACAACTAGCGAAAGCCGCTGCTCAATCTCCTCAGGAAAAAACTTCTTTCCTCCACTGATAATGCAATTATCAGTTCTGCCCAACACCCGAAAAGTCTGTGCATCAAGAAGCTCAACTGCGTCATTGGTGGCAAGCGGGGCGGATAGCCCCGGCATATTAATTTGCAAACACTGATTGGGCAGTTGCTCAACTTCAATCCCCGACAGACAATGATAATAATCATCCGAAGGCTCATGGTTCAGCTTCCGAAGCGCAATATGTGTGGCTGTTTCCGTCATTGCATAGCTCGAATAGCACCTTGAGCTGATGCCACTCAACCGCTGCTCCAATGCCGTTGGAATCGCCGAGCCCCCGAGCAGGATTTGAGCAACAGGAATATTCGGAGCAAAACACATAAGCTTCTGCATCTGATTGACCACCAAAGCCGCAAAGGCATAATCCTCCTGCGGAACAAAATCAAAAGACGAGGAGGGAGAAACCAAGTGAACATCAAGCTCCCCAATCAGCCCTCTGAGCAACATCAGCTTGCCAGCGATGTAATCTGCCGACAGACAATGGAGCACCCTATCTCCTGCTCGAAGCTGAAAGAAATCAAGCGTGCGCTGCGCACTCGCCGCCACAAAATCTTTGTCTAGTCGGATAAGTTTCGGCACACCCGTACTCCCTGAGGTGCGCACCTCAATGTAGGATTTATCGTCATACCATTCCGCCAAGAAATTCCAATTGGCGCGTTGCCACGCTTCATGCGTGGCATCCGTGCGCAAAGCAAGCAACTCAGCAACAGTATGCCGACAGCCATTAATGGTGATATGTGATGGATGCGTATTCACGTGTCAGATTTTGTGTCAAATAAAAAAAGTAGCTACAAGGCTTCGCTTGTAGCTACTTAATTATCAAAGTGGAGAATAGGGGAGTCGAACCCCTGACCTTTTGACTGCCAGTCAAACGCTCTAGCCAACTGAGCTAATCCCCCAATCGGGAGCAAATATAGACAAATTGACGGAATAATTGCACGCAGCTGCAAAAAACATTTACACAATCTTTATCTTTGCCCCATGAATAGCGAAAAAGATATGAGTTTTATGGAGCATCTCGAGGTGCTCCGATGGCATTTAGTGCGCTCGGCAGCACTCGTGGTGATTGTCATGATTGTAGTATTTACACAAAAAGACTTCATCTTCAACAAGCTAATTCTCGCCCCCAAGTCGCCCGACTTCTTCACCAACCAACTACTGGCTCATCTGGCAGAACTCACTGGCTTAACCTTCTTTCAAATCAACGACGTGCCCTTTGAGCTGATTAACATTAGCATGTCAGGACAATTCCTTTCCCACATTTGGATTTCGCTCGCCGTGGGGCTCATTGTCGCATCGCCCTACGTGGTGTGGGAGATTTGGCGATTTATCGCTCCTGCACTCACCCAAGGCGAACGAAGCGCCGCACGCGGCTCGGTGTTTTTCATCAGCACACTATTCCTAATTGGCGTGCTCTTCGGATACTATATAATAGTGCCCCTTTCGATTAATTTTCTTTCGAGCTACACCCTGAGCCTTGAGGTGGCAAACCAAATCAAACTATCATCCTACATCAGCCTGATTAGTTCGATTACCCTCGCCTCAGGCATCGTGTTTGAATTGCCCATGTTCGTCTATTTTTTCAGTCGTATCGGCATACTCACCCCCGAGGGAATGAAAAAATATCGCCGACATGCCTATGTTGGACTACTTATTCTCTCTGCCATCATCACTCCTCCCGACGTGTTCAGCCAAGTCCTCATCTGCATTCCGCTCGTGTTTCTCTATGAGTTTGGCATCGGAATTGCGAAAAGGGTGAAGAAAAAAGCCCATAATTCATAGATTGTGCGTATTTTTGGGTTCTCTTAAAAAGACAAATATGAAACTACGTGCAGAAAATGTTGTGAAAAAATATGGGAAACGAACAGTGGTCAAGGGCGTTTCTTTTGAAGTAAATCAAGGCGAAATCGTCGGGTTGCTCGGTCCGAATGGCGCCGGCAAAACAACCTCTTTCTATATGTGTGTAGGGCTAGTGAGCCCCTTTAGCGGCAAGATTTTTTTAGATGATTTAGACATCACCAATATGCCCGTCTATAAGCGCGCGCAGCACGGGGTGGGCTATTTAGCTCAAGAAGCGTCGGTATTTCGGAAGCTCAGCATCGAAGACAATCTAAAAGCGGTGCTCGAAATGACCAATCTCACCAAAGCGGAGCAACGCGACAAGGTAGATTCGCTGATTGATGAATTTCGCCTCAACCACATCCGCAAGAGCAAAGGATATCAACTTTCGGGGGGCGAACGCCGCCGTTGCGAAATTGCTCGTTGCCTAGCCATCAGCCCCAATTTCGTGTTGCTCGACGAACCTTTTGCAGGAGTCGATCCCATTGCGGTGGAAGATATTCAGGAGATTGTGATTCACCTCATCGAGAAAAATATCGGAGTGCTCATCACCGACCACAATGTGCACGAAACACTCTCCATCACCGACCGCTCCTATCTTCTTTTCGAGGGAGCAATTCTCAAAGCTGGTTCCGCCGAAGACCTCGCCAACGACGAAACCGTGCGCAAGGTCTATCTCGGCAAAGACTTCGAGCTAAAAAAGAAACGATAAGAAAGCCTCAAAAACACGATTATGAGCAAATCTATGCAAGACTATATCACCTACGACCCAAGCATGTCGATAGACGATGTTAATAAATCGCTGAAAATTGGACTGATGAACTGGCTCGGCATCGAAGTGGTCGAAATTCTTTCTGATGGACTGACTGCCACTATGCCCGTGAACGACCACACGATGCGTCCGGGAGGAATCCTCCACGGCGGTTCAAACTTAGTCCTCGCTGAAACCCTCGCTGGGCTTGGCAGCATACTATTTATCGACAACCAGCGATATGACCCACGTGGGATTTCGGTGTCATCAAACCATGTGGGCACTGCCACGAGTGGCGAAGTGCGTGCCGTAGCTCGCCTGATTCACAAAGGACGAACAACACACCTCTGGGATATTGAAATCTTCCGCGAAGATGGCAAACTGATTTCAACTTCGAGAGTAACAAATATGATTGTAGAGAAATAGGGAAGTCCCCTCCAGCTCCCCCATACTTCGACTGCGCTCAGCAACCAAGGGGGGGGGGAGAAAAAAACAGCAACCCTGTCTTAGGTACTTAGGTACTTAGGCACTTAGGTACTTTAAAAAAAATGACAACAGAATTAATAAACACGCTTTTGCTTAAAGGCAAAGCTTTTGCAGCATGGGCAATGCCCGGAGCTGAAGTAGAACTGATGGTGGCTAAGCCCGACCAAGTGAATATCATCAACGATGAATCGGAATTAGATGATTTGCACGGCTTCATCTTTGCACCATTCCAAAAGAACGACTCTTGTCCGCTCGTGTTGCTGCAAGGCACACACCTAAAGACAGCTCAAGAGATGAAAGATTTTCAAATCACAGGTGAACTCTCCTCGGCTTCGGAAAGAAGCGGACGACATCGCCCATTCATCATTAGTCAGTCTGAATATCTCACCGATATTAATCAAACCGTGGAGCACCTGCATAAATCGGAGCTTTCCAAAGTGGTGATTTCACGCATCAACGAGATGGAGCGTGGCGAAAAAAGCATTGGCGAAGTGATGGAACTCCTGCGAGAGCAAAATCCACGAGCCTTTGTCTATGTGGTGAGCATTCCCAAAGTAGGCACGTGGATTGGAGCAACGCCCGAGTCCTTGCTCCAAATGAATGCTGGGCACTATGAAACCATGTCGCTCGCAGGCACGCAAAGCCAACAGCAAGATGCCGACTACCGCTGGCGCACCAAAGAGATTGAAGAACAAGCTTTCGTGTCGCGCTACATCTTGGAAGCTTTTCATGATTTAGGCATTCACCCTTACACCACCATTGGACCAAACACTCTTGAAAGCGGAGGACTGGCACATCTGCACACTTCCTTTCAGTTTGCCCCCGAATTGGTGGAAGGCAAATTAAGTGCTTTTGTGAAACGACTTCACCCCACGCCTGCTGTGTGCGGACTGCCCAAAGCGGAAGCCCTCACATTTATCGGCAAGATGGAAAAGCACAAGCGCAGATACTATTCTGGCTATCTCGGCACGTGGCAGATGGAAGGCGGAACGAACTTATTTGTGAACCTCCGCTGCATGGAGCTGATGGGCAATCAATGCCTAATTTACGTGGGCGGCGGCATCACCACTAGTTCCAATGCTGCGGAAGAATGGGAAGAGACAGAGAAGAAGGCGGAAGTGATGATGCGTGTGATGCCCCCTCCAACTCCCCGAGGGGGAGAGTAAGCTCCCATTATAAACCACAAATCTTAAAACCGCATGATTTCCCCCAAAAAACATATCCAGCAACTTGCCGCCTTGCTTGCTGCAAAAGAAATTCTCGACATTGTCGTTTCTCCCGGCTCGCGCAATGGGGCGTTGGTGCAGACCTTAGTCGCTGATGGGCGTTTTAATTGCTTCAACCTCGTTGATGAACGCTCAGCAGCTTATTTCGCTCTCGGCATGGCGCAAGCGAAGCAAGTACCAGTAGCACTGCTTTGCAGCTCGGGAACTGCGGCACTGAACTATGCGCCAGCCGTGGCAGAGGCTTATTATCAAGGCGTGCCTTTGGTGGTGCTCACTGCCGACCGTCCGGATTATTGGATTGACCAGCTCGAAGCACAATGCATTAATCAGCGAGGAATTTATCAGAACTTTGTGGCTTCGGAAATCAGCTTGCCTTTGGGCGAAAGTCCACAGGAGATTAGCCATGCAAACCGCCAAATCAACGCCTGCCTGAATGCAGCATTGGAAAAACGATTGCCGGTGCACATCAACTTCCCGTTGGAAGAACCACTCTATGAGTTCGTGGAAGAGGTACTGCCAAGCAACATCCGAAACATTCCACTCACACGACAAGAAGTTTCGCTCACCATCGAAAAGGTGGAGCTTCTGGTGAATAGACTCCATCAAAGCGACCAGATATTAATCCTCGTGGGGCAGCTTTTCCCCGAAGAGGGACTTTCCGAATTACTCGAACTCTTTGCCGATATGACCGGGGCGGTCGTCATTGCCGAACCTTTGGCGAATGTGCGCACTGAAAGGCTCATCGGCAATTTCGACCATACACTTTCGTCGCTTTCCGAAGAAGAAAAAGAGGATTTACGTCCGCAGATTATCATCACCATGGGTGGGCAGTTCGTGTCGAAGCGCATCAAGCAATATCTCCGCAGCTATCAGCCGCATGAGCATTGGCATATCTCGGTTTCATCTCACCAAGCCGACACCTATTGGAGCTTGACCGATGTCATTCCCCTTTCCGCAAAAGCATTTCTCGAAACCATGCTTTCAGCTTTCTATGATGTGGAGATGGGATTCCAATTGCAATCGAACTATCGGGAACTTTGGGAAAGCTTCTCGCAAGGTGCGCAGGCTGAAACAAAGCTTTCAACGGACTTCACCGATGCACGCATACATGAATTACTGAAAGAATATATTCCAGAAGGGAGCATCGTGCACTATGGCAACAGTGCGTCAATTCGCCATGCCATTGCGCATCCCAATCGAGCTGGCTCAGTGTTTTGCAATCGTGGCACAAGCGGCATTGATGGTTCACTTTCCACCGCCGTGGGCTTTGCCTCCACCTCAGCCGACCTGAACACGATTGTGCTAGGTGATTTGTCATTTTTCTATGATTCCAATGCGCTTTGGAACAATGATTTTCCGAGCAATCTGCGCATCATCATCATCAACAATGGAGGCGGTGCCATCTTCGGCATGATTCCGGGACCGAGCAAGACAACAGCATTCCGAAAGCACTTCCTTGCCGAGCATTCCTTTCGGGCAAAAGGCATTGCCGAAACATTCGGCATCAATTATCTTTCAGCCGAAAACGAAGCGGAAGTTCGGAAAGGCTTAGACTATATATATAGTAGAGAATGTCGAAGGGCGTGTGTGTTGGAGGTGGTGACTGGGGTTTCTTTAAGCTAGTTTTGCTACCTTTGCGGACGGCGATTTAAAGATGAAAGATGAAAAAGACAATCAAAAATAATGTATCCTCGAAAGACAAAACAGGCATCGTTATTTACCACGATAAAGATGGCGTAACGAAAATTAACGCTTGCTTTGCCGATGAAGATGTGTGGGTTACTCAACAACAATTGGCAGAAATATACGACACGACGCAGGAAAATATTTCGATGCATATTAACAACATCTTTAGAGATGATGAATTAGATAAAACTCGAACTAATAAGAAAATCTTATTAGTTCGCCAAGAAGGCAATCGCCAAGTGAAGCGAAATATTGACCATTATAATTTAGATGTCATTATCGCTTTGGGATATAAGGTGCAATCGCAAATAGCAACTCGATTTAGAAGATGGGCAACCGAACGATTGCATGAATATATTCAAAAAGGATTTGCAATGGACGATGAGCGATTGAAACAAGGAGGAAACCGTTATTTTCGAGAATTGCTTCAACGCATACGCGACATCCGTGCCTCCGAGCGCAACTTCTATCAGCAAGTAACAGACATATATGCGACCTCAATAGATTATGACCCAAGAGATCAAACGACTCGTGATTTTTTCTCCACGGTGCAAAATAAATTACATTATGCCGTGCATGAGCACACCGCTTCTGAGATCATTTTTCAACGTGTAGATAGTGAGAAACCAATGGTGGGAATGACCAATTTCAAAGGGGATTATATCACACGTGGCGATGTGAAAGTTGCAAAAAACTATTTGTCGGAAAATGAATTGAAACGTTTAAATTTAATGGTTTCTCAATTTCTTGATTTTGCAGAATTGCAAGCTATGGACATGATCGAAATGAGAATGAAAGACTGGATTTCGGCATTAGACAATCAAATCCTCCTAGTGAGAAGAAGCCTGCTAGAGGGCAAAGGGTCAATCTCACATAAACAAGCAATGGAGAAAGCTGAAAAAGAATTCTTGATTTATCGTCAGCGAGAAATGGCGCAATTAGAAAGTGAATTTGATCGAATGACAAAACAAATAACAAAATCTCCTCCAACTCCCCAAAGTGGAGCTTAATTTTTAGAATATGACAACAAGAAAATGGGAAACCATCAAAGCCTATGAAGATATCTTCTTCGACTTCTATGATGGGATAGCGAAAATCACCATCAATCGGGAGCAGGTGCGCAATGCGTTCCGCCCCACCACGGTGAACAACATCAGCGATGCTTTGAGCATCTGCCGTGAAGAACAAAGTATTAATGTGATTGTCATCACTGGCGCAGGCGACAAGGCGTTTTGCTCGGGTGGCGACCAAAATGTGAAGGGCACAGGCGGATATATCGACGAAAACGGTATCCCTCGATTGAACATCTTGGAAGTGCAGAAGCAAATCCGAAGTATGCCCAAACCAGTGATTGCCATGGTGAATGGCTATGCCATTGGTGGCGGTCATGTGCTGCACGTGGTGTGCGACATCAGCATTGCGAGTGAAAATGCAATCTTCGGGCAGACAGGTCCGAAGGTGGGTAGCTTCGATGCTGGACTGGGTTCGTCATACTTGGCGAGTGTGGTTGGTCAGAAGAAAGCACGTGAGATTTGGTTCATGTGTCGCCAATATTCCGCCGCCGAGGCTTTGGAAATGGGCTTGGTGAATAAAGTTGTGCCTTTCGAGCAGCTCGAAGATGAAGTGGTGGCATGGGCGCAAAAGATGCAAGAACACAGTCCGCTGGCTTTGCGTATGCTTAAGCTTGGATTGAATGCAGAGCTTGATGGGCAAATCGGCATTCAGGAGTTTGCGGGAAATGCTACGCTGCTTTACTATCTGACCGAAGAAGCACAAGAAGGTAAACACGCATTCCTCGAAAAACGGAAACCAAACTTTCAACAATATCCGAAGTTTCCATAGCGATAAGTTGCGTTTTGCGACTAAAAGACAAGGAGAATCTCTTTTTAGAGGTTCTCCTTGTTATTTTTTTGCCATTATGATAGAAAAAACTTTGTAACTAAAAAATATTCATTATCTTTGTCGCACAAACAAACACTTAATTCTTGAAATCACACATGAAAAAATAATCCTTGGGGGCTTACCTGACGTCCGTCCCCTTCCCATCAAAACATTTTAATTATTTATAAACCGTGAAGCCGTGCTTCTTGACATTTCACTTTTGTGGCATGCTCAAAGGCGTTGCTTTGCACAAATTCTTTTTACATGAAAAAGTTATTTTTAATTGCCGCTCTAGCGGTTGCTACCCTTGGTAGCGCATTTGCACAAGGACCTTTCAAGGCAGGTGCAAACCTTACTTATGGCACTGACAACCTCAACCTTGGTCTTGGCATTAACGGTGCTTATTCCATTACGGAACAAATCGAAATCGCTGCAGCGTTCTCACATTTCTTCGGAACAAGCGAAAGCATTCCTGGAACTAGCGTGCCTGGAGTCGGTACTGTCGGTGGTTATGACCTCTCATCTTCCTACAATGTGCTAGATGTTGATGCTCGTTATTACTTCGCTGAAGCAGGTGCTTTCAACATCTATGGAGCTGCTGGTTTTGCTATGAACATGTTCACAAGCAAAGCTGGCGATAATAAAACCACAGGCAACACTTCAGGCTTGAACCTCGGCATTGGTGCAAAATATGAGTTGAACGATGCTCTTTCATTGGTGCCTGAAGTTAAATACACCTTAAACGATGGTAGCTTCATGCGCATCGGCGTGAGTGTACTTTACAACTTCTAAGAAAAAGCTGTAAGCTCTACAAAAAACTAAAAGCTATCCTTCGGGGTAGCTTTTTTTGTTTGCGGTTTTGTCTTACATTTGCAAGACTATGCTGACCAATCAACAAATAACCATCATCGTGGAAACCATGAAGCCTTTCAACCCATTAAAAATAGGGATTTTTGGTTCTGTAGCTCGTGGCGAAGAACATCAGGATAGCGACATTGATATACTTTATGAATTTAAAGAACCTGTTGGACTTTTCAAGCTCATCGGATTAAAACAGCGAATGGAACAACTACTCCATCGCAAGATTGACCTTGTTTCAGAAAAGTATCTAAATCCAAAATTAAAATCGCATGTCATGCGCGACTTAAATCTTATTTATGAAGGATAACAAAGATATTTTCCGTTTAGAACATATGCTGGAAAGCATAGCTAAAATTCAATCAATTATTCAAATTTTGCATAGCTTTGAAACCTTTGAGCAACGATGGATTGAACAAGATGCTTTAATTAGAAATTTTGAAGTATTAGGCGAAGTAGCAAATCATGTTTCTCAGGCGACAAAAGACAAATATCCAGATGTTGCATGGAGGGAAATGAGGGACATGAGAATTTTATGACTCATCAATATTTCGGGCTTCAGCTTGAGACCATTTGGTTCACAGCTGTAAACGAACTGCCACTTGTCAAAACTCAACTCCTTGAAATCTTAGCAGCAACAAAATCTTAATCATAGCAACAACACAATTTAGCATTGGCGCGTTGATTAAGTTCTAATCGAAAACGCAAAGCAAAAAACTAAAAGCTATCCTTCGGGGTAGCTTTTAGTTTTTTTGCAGCTTTGTCCCGCCCTAGCAAAGTTCTCAGGGCGGGACAAAAGAACTACTCCCCATCCATAATTTCGGTCTGCATGCGCACCGAATCTTCGTGGATGAGTTGGAAAAGGATTTGGACAAACGTTTTGTTGAGATCGAGTCGCTCGCCGAGGGCGACACGCTTGCTCATCAATTCCGACCAGCGGCTCATCTGCAAAGCCGTTACGTTATTTTCTTTTTTATAGCGACCTATCTCTTGAGCTATCTGCACCCGATTGGCAAGTGTGGTGAGCAACTCTTCATCGAGGACGTCAATTCGACTGCGGAGCAAGTCAAGTTGATTTTCAAATTCCACATTATTGACTTTCTCATTGCGAATAACCAACTTATCGAGCATGGCGAATAGGTCGGTAGGGGTGAGTTGTTGCCCCGCATCGCTGAGTGCGCAGCTTGGGTCGCGGTGTGCTTCCACCATCAGCCCGTCCATGCCCAAGTCGAAAGCTTTTTGCGAAATCTCATGGAGATATTCACGCTTGCCCGCAATATGACTAGGGTCGCAGATGACAGGTAGCTGAGGCATCAAGCGACGAAGCTCAATGAAAGTCTGCCAGTTGGGATAGTTGCGGTATTTGGTTTCTCGGAAAGGGGTGAAGCCTCGATGAATACCCACCATCTTGGTGATTCCCACACGGCTCAATCGCTCGATTGCCCCCATCCAGAGTTGCACATCGGGGTTCACCGGGTTTTTCACCATCACCACCGCATCGGTTCCTTTGAGCACATCGGCGATTTCTTGCACCACAAAAGGCGATGCTGTGGAGCGTGCACCAATCCAAAGCACATCGAGCCCCGCTTTTAATGCCGCCTCGGTGTGCTGCGCATTAGCCACCTCAGTTCCCACACGCAAGCCTGTTTCTTGCTTCACTTGCTTGAGCCATTCCAGTCCATCGAGCCCCACACCCTCGAAAGAGCCGGGGCGAGTGCGAGGTTTCCACACGCCACCACGATAGACGAACACTCGGGGGTCTTTCGCCAATTGGCGAGCCGTGTCCATGGCTTGTTCTTCTGTTTCAAGGCTGCAAGGACCAGCCACAAGTAGAGGGTTGTTGATTTCGGGCAACCACTCTTTAATCGGAGTTACTTTAATTTCTGCACTCATCGTTTATACATTTTAGTTATTTTCTTTTCGTTTTTAATCAAGCTTGAATTTCCGCCCTCCAGCACCTCGCGGATGCCCGTGGCGCGGTTCATCAATTCATACATTTTGCTTTCATCCTCAGCAATGCTGTTGCGAAATTCTTGCAGGTGATTCATATAGCAGTCGATGCTTTCCAGCACGTTCTTTTTATTGTCTTGAAAGATTGGACCCCACATGCTTGGAGCGCTCTTGGCTAGGCGAACCGTGGAGTTGAATCCCCCGCTCGCAAGGTCGAAAATAATGTCGCCACTTTCCTGCGCCATGGCTGCATTGGCGAGTGAATAAGCCACCACATGGGGCAGGTGCGAAATGTAGGCTGTTGTGTGGTCTTGCTCTTCGGAAGTGGTGTAGGCAAGCTTCGAGCCAATGGTGTGAAACATTTTTTCTGCCAATGCGAGGTGTTGCGGAGCGCTTTGTGCTTCATCGCAGATGATGACCACCTTGTCTTCAAATAAATTCGGCAAAGCCGCTTGAGGTCCTGAGTTCTCAGTGCCCGACATGGGGTGAGCCGCCACATAATTACTTCGGCGTGAATGATGAGCTACTGTGTCGGCAATTGATTTCTTGGTCGATCCTAAATCAATGACCGTGGTGCTTTCGGCAATCATGTCGAGCAGCTCGGGGAGCATGTCTTTGATGTGCGACACAGGAATGGCAAGCACCACAATATTGGCTTGCTTCACCGCATCGGCAAGCGAGCAAATCTCATCGACAATGCCCAGCTGCAATGCCAATGCGGCATGCTCCGCTTGAGCATCAACCCCCAATAGTTTGCTTGCAAAGTTCTGCTTTCGCAAGTCGATGGCTAATGAGCCTCCTATTAATCCTAATCCTACAATTGCAATTTTCATGTTGTTCTGAAATAAAAAAAGGTCTCGAGAACTACTCGAGACCTTCATTGAATGTTATTTTCTATGCTTCGCTTTAGACAATACAATTACTGCTCGACCTCGTGTGATGGGGTAAAGTAAAAGTGCCAGTAATAAAAAGTATTGCTTGAAAGCATGATTTTCCTTATTTGTATATGTGCAAAAGTAGTGATATTTCTGAAAAACAAAAGCAAAAATGAAGTTTTTTGCAATAAATTTCAAGAAAAAGAAATCCAACCCGTGTTATTAGTGATTAAATTGAGTTTATCTTTGAAAGATGAACAGCGATTGCCACGCTTCAAAAATTTATCCTTAACTTTGTATTCCTTAAGACAGTTTACATCATGGAATCACAAAGACAACAAAAAGTCGGTCGATTAATCCAAAAGGAGCTCGCCGAGATATTTCAGCGCGAAAGTCGCAATTTATTTATGGGAAAGATGATTAGCGTGACGGTGGTGCGTGTAACCCCCGACTTGGCAGAAGCCAAAGCCTATTTGAGCATCTTCCCTTCCGATCAGAACAAAGAGGTTTTAAAGGAAATTCGCATTGCCAATCCAAAGATTCGCGGCATGCTCGGGCGAAAAGTCGGCAAGCAGATACGCATCATCCCCACCCTAGAGTTCTATATCGACGACAGTCTGGATTATATCGACAATATTGACAACCTGCTAAAAAACTAGTGAATTTCCATCTTCAAATAGCCAAACGATATCTCTTTTCCAAGAAGTCAATTAATGTCATCAACATTATTTCGCTTCTTTCGGTGCTCGGGATGGCGGTGGGCACTACGGCTCTCATCGTGGTGCTTTCGGCGTTTAATGGCATCAACCAATTTATCGGAGGAATGCTTTCGAGCTTCGATGCTGATTTGAAGATTAGCTTGGTGGAAGGCAAAAGCTTTCAGGAAAAACAAGAAAAGCTCGAAGCCCTAAAGCAGATTGAGGGCGTGGTGAGCTATATGGGCGTGGTGGAAGACAATGTGCTAGTGGCTTATGGCAGTCGCCAAAAATATGCTTCCCTGAAAGGAGTGCCCGATGAATACACCCAATTTTCAGGCATCGACTCCATGATGGTGGTAGGCGATTTCAAGCTGCAAGACGAAAAGAGGCAGCATGCCATTTTAGGATATGGCGTGGCAATGAATTTAGGCGTCGGCATGAATATGCGAAGCCCTATACATTTGTATTATCCGAAGCGTAACAGCAAGCGAACAATCGCTTTGCAAAATGCTTTCAACCATGATTATATTTCCCCCGGCGGCTTTTTCTCTATTCAGCAAGAAATCGACGAACAATATGTGCTCGTGCCGATTAACTTCGCCCGCCAACTATTGCAACTTGAGGGGAAACTATCGTCTGTCGAACTGAAACTCACTCCCAATGCCGATGTGGAGCAAGTGAAAGCGGAGGTGCTCGCATTGATGGGGAGTGAATTTAAGGTGCAAGACCGTATGGAGCAACACGCACTGATTTATCAGGTGATGAAGTCGGAGAAATGGGCAAGCTTTTTAATCTTGGGATTTATTTTGCTGATTGCCTCATTCAACCTATTAGGTTCGCTCACCATGATTATCCTCGACAAGAAAAATGATATTTATGTGCTCCGAAGCATGGGAGCTGACTCGTCGTTCATCCGCCATATCTTCATGGTCGAGGGCTGGATGATTTCCCTTCTCGGGGCGATTATCGGCATTGCCTTTGGGGTGCTACTTGTCTGGGTGCAAATGAAATTCGCACTGGTGAAGCTGCCCGGCGATGGTTCATTTGCCATCTCCGCCTATCCAATGCAATTGCAGTGGATTGATATCATCGCCACGCTCGGCATTGTATTTGCCATCGGACTATTCGTGTCGTGGATACCCACTCGAAATCTCGAGAACGAAGCTTCAATCCACAACGCTTAGAGGACGGCTAGAAATCCTTTCCTAAATCCATTCATATTGGAATGGCGGCGTATTTTTTCGCCGAATCTAAATATTTTAAAAATATCAATTATGTATTTTCAAAACAAAAAACTTATCGGGATCCTTTGTCTAATCCTTATCTGCTTCGGAGCTTCGGCTCAGGAGAAGAAACTCAATACAGACCTAGGAGGACTGCTCCGGTTCAACTACAACGCCTCTTCATGGAAAACAGCACAGACAGCGCGTGGGGGCGATTTCGGGCTCGATTGCTTCGGGCTGAAAGCCAAAGCGACCTACGACAAACTATCGCTCAATGCGGAATATCGGTTCTATGGGGCTGACTTTGGCGGCGATTTCATTCGCTATGGCTATGTGGGCTATCAATTCAATAAAGCAAGCGACTTGAAACTCGGACTTGTGCCAGTGCCTTTCGGCAACACGGGCTTTAATTCCAATAGCTTTTTCTTTAGCATGGACTATTATTATGGTCTGGAAGCCGACAATGATATGGGAATTGCCTACACGAAGACTTCGGAACATTGGCAATTCGACCTCGCTTTCTTCAAGAATGCAGAAGACCTCACGATGGGCAATCTTGCCGATGAAACCTTCAGCCGATATGCCTATGATGTCAGCTCGATTGCCGATGCTGAGGGCAAGATGATTCTTCGGAATAAGGAAGTCAATCAGCTTAATGGGCGTGCGATTTATTCCGCAGGGGCGCACCAATTTGGAGCTTCGCTCATGTGGGGGCAATTGCTCAACCTCGACACTGAAGAGATGGGCAGCCGCTATGCCGTGGCAGCGCATTATAATGGTTCATTCGGTCGTTTCAATCTCAAAGCTTCCATCAATCACTATGCCTATGATGCTAAGAATCCCGACGGGCAAAGCTCGGATGTGATTGCTATGGCAGCCTATGGCGCACCTTATTTTGTGGCGAGCGAATCGACCAACTTCACTGCTGGACTGAGCTATACACTTCCACTCGAATCCGATTTGTTCGACAGCATGACTTTCTATAATGACTTCGGAATGATGAACAAGGCGCATGAAGATTTCAGCAATTCGCTGATGAACGTTACAGGAATCATGCTTGCTGCTGGTCCGATTTATACTTACATCGACTGGGCGATGGGCAAAAACCAAGCGTGGCTCGGTGGCGATTGGAACTCGGCCTTTGCCCAAGGCAATGCCAATGCCGACTGGTGCCACCGACTGAATGTGAATGTGGGGTTTTATTTTTAATGGAGAGGGAAGAGGGGAGAGGGGAGAGGGGGCTGCGCCATTAATCACCGTTAGGTTCATTCTCCATTCTCCTCTCTCTATTTATATGTCGCCCCGATGGGGCTTTGGCGGATGGGTTCATCTTTCCCCCGGGTTGAAACCCGGGGCTACAAAGATGTCGCCCCGATGGGGCTGCCATTCTCCCCTCTTCCCTCTTCCCTCTTCCCTCTTCCCTAACAACTACTCCCTCTTTCTCAACTCAAACAAATCTTTGCGTCTATCCTTGAGGTTTTTCACGCTGCCGAATTGATTGAGTTCGCGAAGCAAATCCACATCCACATCGGCAATGAGAATCATCTCGGTGTTGGGCGTGGCTTCGGCTTTCACGCCATTGGTGGGAAAGGAGAAGTCGCAAGGGGTGAACACCATGGATTGCGCATATTGAATGTCCATGTTTTGCACCTTGGGCAAGTTGCCCACGCTGCCGGCAATTGCCACATAGCATTCGTTTTCAATCGCACGAGCTTGGGCGCAATGGCGCACACGAGAATAGCCGTTTTGCGTGTCGGTGAGGAAAGGCACAAAGAGAATATCCATGCCTTCTTCAGCTAGGATGCGGCTCAATTCGGGGAACTCCGAATCATAGCAAATCAGGATGCCAATCTTTCCGCAGTCGGTGTCGAAAGTGCGGAGCTGATTGCCGCCCACCATGCCCCAAACCTTGGCTTCATCGGGGGTTACGTGCAGTTTTTCATATCTTTCCACTGAGCCATCACGGCGACAAAGATAGCCCACATTATAAAGCTTATCGTCCACCATCTCAGGCATACTTCCGGTGATGATGTTAATATTATAGGAAATGGCGAGCTTCATAAATCGCTGCTTGATTTCCTCGGTGTGTTTTGCCAATTCTCGAATCGCTTCGGGGGTTGATAGATGGTTATTTTCCGCCATTAATGGGGCGTCGAAAAACTCGGGGAAGAGCGCAAAGTCGCTTCGATAGCCCGACACGGCATCAATGAAGAACTCAGCTTGCTGCATCAGGTCATCGAGATCTTTATAAAGGCGCATCTGCCATTGAATCAAACCTAAGCGCACGATTTTTTTCACCGAAGAGGCGGCTTTGATGATTTCGGGCTTCTCATAATAGATGTTATCCCATTTCAGCAACACTGCATAATCTTTCGACTCCACATCGCCCTCCAGATATCCTTTCAGAATCCGTGTTGGACGGAAATCATTCGAGATTTGAAAGTCGAACACCGGGTCGTAAATCTCTTTCGACTTCACCTTGTCGATATACTCCTTTGGCGACATTTCGGCAGCATGTTTCCGATAGTTCGGAATCCGTCCGCCAAAAGTAATGCCCTTCAAATTCAAGCGTTCGCAGAGTTCTTTGCGATAATCATAGAGTCGTCGCCCTAGTCGCAGCCCACGAAACTCAGGACGAATAAACACCTCGATACCATAAATAATATCGCCCTCAGGGTTGTGGGTGTTGAAAGAGTAATTGCCAGTGATTTGTGCATAGGTGTGGAAGTCGGTAAACTTATTATAGTCCACAATGATAGACAGTGCGCAGCCTGCAATCTGGTTGTTCACCTTAATCACCACTTGCCCCTCGGGGAATTTCTCGATGAGCGTTTTGATTTGATGCTCCTTCCAATAAGCATCAGGCATGGCAGTATAGGAAGCAATCATTGCCTCTTTGAGTTCTTCGTAATCGGCTAGTTGGAGATATTCCAGCTCGATATTTTCAATTTCAGAAACCATTAGTATTTAATTATAAAATTATGGGCTGAAAGTAGAGAAAAAAACAATTGCAAAACGACACAAAATAAAAAGATAGCGAGAAAGAGGGGAAAAGATAATGATGAGGGACGGCTTCACGCGCCACACCCCACCATCCACAGCACAGCAAAAAGCAAAGTCGCCAAGGATAGTTTTTTCAGAAAGGGGTCGAGCTGCGCCGCTTCTTCGGTGCGGAAGATGCGAATCAAATCTTTGAAGAAAATCGGCATGCTGAGGCAGAAGAGGAATTGCCACCAATGGGTGAAATGCAGCAGGGCAAAGAGCAAAGCACACGCCCAACCGATGATGATCAGTGCGGCATGATAAAACTTAGCATTCGTTTCGCCGAGCTTCGACGCCACGGTGATTTTCCCCGAAGCCATATCGTTTTCCCTGTCGCGCATATTGTTCAGATTGAGCACCCCTGTGGAAAAACAGCCGATGGTGATGGCAGGCAGCAAGCTGCTCAATTCGATTTTATGACTATATAAATAATATAGCGCAACCACAGGAACAATGCCAAAGAAGATGAAAACTGACACATCGCCCAAGCCCACATAACCATAGGAACGGCTGCCCGCAGTGTAGAAATAGGCCGCCAAGAGGCACAGCAATCCAAGAGCTGCAAAACTCGCAATGGCTTGCCATGAAATGCCCGAAGTGACAATAAGGGCTAAACCCAAGAGGATTGACACTGCAATTGAAATGCCCATGCCCCATTGCATCTCTTCGATTGTGATTTCACCGCCCTGCAACGTTCGTTTCGGACCGACACGCTGCGCATTGTCAGTCCCTTTCTGAAAGTCGCCATAATCATTGGCAAAATTCGAGAGCACTTGCAGTGCCGTGGCGGTGAGCAAGGCAAGAATGAAGATAATCAGATTGAACTGCTGAAAGAACATCGCCACGCCCGAACCAATGATGATGCCCGAAAGAGCTAAGGGAAGTGTGCGCAAGCGCGCGGCTTTAATCCAACTTTTTGCTGATGCCATGATGCATTTGTTTTGATGAGAAAACAAAAATAAGCCAAAAGTAGAAACAAAAGAAGGCATCAAAAGAGTTTTTGTCATTTTCACCATCGAGCTAAAGCCGTGGTGCTATTCAAGCAAAGTTTGCATCACTAGCGGAAAAAGAGCGAGCGCTTCGGTGAAGAAGCGCTCGCTTTCAATTTTTCGACTTATAAGCTTATCTCTTGGCTCAGACAATCGGCTGAGCTTCCGCCCACCATGATTTCAAACTCTCCGCTTTCAAACACAAAGTTTCCTTGTGCATCATAAAAACTCAAATCTTCTTTGGAAAGCTCAAACTCGAATGTTTCGCTTTGATTGGCTCTTATCATTCGCTTGCTAAAGCCTTTCAACTCTTTCACCGGACGAACCACGCTCGCCACCTTGTCGCGAATGTAGAGCTGTACCACTTCTTCACCATCCACCTTGCTGCTGTTCTTCACCTCCACCGACACTTTAATTGTGCCTTCCGATGCTTCCGCTTGAAGATTTGCATATTCAAACTCTGAATAGCTCAGTCCATAGCCGAAAGGATAGAGCGGCGAGTGGTCTTCCTCCATGTAGTGCGGATAGAATATTTCACCGCTTGTGGGGCGACCAGTGTTGAAATGATTATAAAACACTGGGATGTGCGCCACCGAGCGAGGGAATGTCATCGGTAATTTGCCCGAAGGATTATAGTCGCCAAACAGCACTTGTGCGATAGCATCGCCCGCCCGAGTGCCCAATTGCCACACTTCGAGGATAGCAGGGATGTGCTCATCGGCCCAAGTGATGGTGAGTGGGCGACCGCTAGGCATCACCAGCACGATGTTTTTATTCACCGCATAAACCTTTTCGAGCAACTCTTGCTGCAAGCCCGGCAAATTCAAGTCAGCACGTGAGCGAGCCTCACCACTATGCAAGCCATATTCGCCCAACACCATAATCACCACATCTGATTTTCTCGCCAATGCCACCGCTTCGCTCATGCCGGTGCGGTCGGTTTCATTCACTTGAAGCACAGAAGCAAAGGCAGGTGTTTCATTCATCAATCGCACCCCTTGCGCAAAAGTGAAGTTGGCGTTATATTTCTCCACCCCTTCGAGCACCGACACCGCTGTACCATTCTCGGCAGCCATAATCCAATTGCCGAGCATACTTGTTTTGTCATCAGCTAAATCACCGATGATGGCAATCTTCTTTTGGTCTTTTACCAAAGGCAAAAGCTTATTTTCGTTTTTCAACAACACAATCGAACGCTTAGCCGCTTCCAAAGCCAATTCCATGTGGTCGGCATGATAGAGCATTTCTTTTTCACGCTCCGCATTGCAATACTTGTAGGGGTCATCGAAAAGTCCGAGTTCAAACTTCACTTTCAAGATTCTGCGCACCGCATCATCCACCACCGATTCAGCAACCGCACCCTCTTTCACCAATTCAGCTAAGTGCGAGATAAAAGCATTCGACTCCATGTCCATATCTGATCCTGCCACTGCTGATTGCTTTGCCACTTCTTTGAGGTCTTTTGAAAAGCCGTGATTAATCATTTCTGCACCACTGCTCCAGTCCGACACCACGAAACCATCAAAAGCCCAATCACCTTTAAGTACATCACGCATCAAATAGGCATTTCCTGTGGCGGGCACACCATCAATGATGTTGAAAGAGTTCATAAATGTGCGCACGTTGGCTTCATCAATCAAAGCTTTGAAGGGAGGAAAAAGAGTGTTGTTTAGTGTTGTTTTATCCACGATTACCGAGTTATAATCTCTACCACCTTCACTAAAACCATAGCCCACAAAGTGCTTCGCACAAGCAGCAATGGTGTTGTGTGCGCTGAGGTCATCGCCTTGGAAACCTTTTACCCGAGCCACGCCCACACGAGAACCCAAATAAGTATCCTCGCCAGCACCTTCCATGACACGCCCCCAGCGAGGGTCGCGCGAGATGTCCACCATCGGAGCGAACGTCCAGTTTACCCCTTCGGCAGAAGCTTCAATGGCAGCCACACGAGCGGTTTTCTCTATGGTTTCTAAATCCCAGCTAGCTGTTTCGCCTAGTGGAATGGGGAAGATAGTTTTTTCACCGTGAATGACATCCATAGCAAAAATCATCGGAATGCCCAAGCGTGAGCTATCCACAGCCAATTGCTGATACTTGCGCACTTCCTCCACGCCTCTCACATTGAGCATTGAGCCCACCAAGCCTTGCTTGATTTGCGCATATCGAGTTTGCGCATAATCATTGGCAGGCACAGGACCGGTAGCATCATAGAAGCTCGTGTATTGATTCATCTGCCCCACCTTTTCTTCGATGGTCATTTGCGAAAGTAGGTCTTCTACTTTTTGGTCGATGTCCGAAGCCGCCTTCTTTTGCCCACAAGAGACAAAAGAAAGAGCTAGGGATAGTAGTATTATGGTATTTTTCATGTTCCAATCTCCTTTTTATTTTTGAAATACACGCACATAGTCGATTTCATAAGTAGCAGGCAAAGCATTTTCGTTGATGCCTTGAGCTCCTCCCCAATCACCACCCCAAGCTAGGTTTAGCTTCAAGTAGAAAGGTTTATAGAAAGGCCAAGTGTCGTAATTATTCTTTTTGTCATTTTCAAAGTAGAAATATTGCACGCCATCGGCAAAGCCTTTCACGAAGTCTTCCGTCCATTCCACAGCATATACGTGATAGTTTCCCTCAGCACCATCAACCATGGTGGTAGCTGTTTGTTGTGTGCCTTCTTTATGATTGTAGGCAGTGGTGTGCACCGACGAATGGATTCTGTTGGGGTCATAGCCCACTTCCTCCATGATGTCGATTTCGCCATCGGCAGGCCAAGCGGTGAAGTTTTGAGGCATCATCCAAAAGGCTGGCCATAGCCCTTTCCCTGAGGGCAGTTTTAAGCGAGCTTCAAAATAGCCGTAAGTCCACGATTCTTTGGTGTTCATGCGAATTGAGAAAACCTGACCGTTTGATTCTTTAGCGATGATTTTTAGAGAGCCATCGGAAATGATTGCGCAAGTGTCTGTGCCACTACAACCTGCAATATAGTTTTGGATTTCATTGTTTCCCCAACCGCCATTTCCTGTTTCATACCACCAAATTGACTCATCGGGCATCACTGGTTTTCCTGATGGATTTCTTGCCGTGTTGAACTCATCGTTCCAAATAAGCGTGTAGCCTAGTGGGGTTGGCATTTCGGGCTCTACAAAGCTAGCTGAAGCGGGAATTACAAAGTTGCTGGTAGCTGAGAAGCCTGTCCACACATTCACCGTTGTGAGTGAAGTATTGCCACTAGCATTTAATTTTTTCAGATTAATGTTTAAGCTGAGGTCGAGGGTTTGCAACTGATTGTTGCTGCAATTCAGTTCTTCCAGCAGTTTCACTTTTTGCAAGTTGAGCGATGCAATTGCATTATTGCTCACATTTAGTTTTTTCAATCCTGAGAAACTTTCGATACCATCCAATGAAGCAATAGACAAGCCTGACAAACTCAATTCTTCCACCGAAGCTGCTTCTGCGGTGCTAAACTTGCCGTCTTCATCAAGGTCGAAGTTGTTCACACAATAGCTTTTAAACCTCTCGTCGCTAAAAGCCACCTCATCCACTTTAAAGGCTTGAGTTATTTCAACCACCCGAGTGGCTTTCCCCGATTTAAAGAGTAATTCGGCTCTGCGAGCTTCAGTACCTGTGTTTGCGCTCGCTTTCACCACGAGATTCACCACGCCTGCCACGCCACCGCTTTGCGCGGGTTTGCACCACGACTCAGATGAACTTACGCCCCATTCCACATCGGAGTCCACGACAATTGTTTGCTCTCCTTGTTCGTGTGTAAAGCTCAGCGTTTGAGGAGTTAAATCTATTTGAAGCTCTGCGCCTGTATTCTCATCGCCAGTGCTTGATTCCGAGCAGGCGAAAGCAAGTAATACAGCCACGACACTTAGAAAATATTTTATGTGCATATTCATCATTATTAAAAAGGAGATGCTCAACTTGCAAGCATCTCCTTTTGATTATTACAAACTACCTATTTTTCTGGAACGAATATCCACACCCAACCAGTTCCACCATTGGTGGCAGGGTTGAATAGCATCATTTTATCGGCTGTCAGTTCGACTATTTGGAAGACTCCGTTATTTACCGCTTGGTCTTCTCCATTCGTATTTTTGCCTGAACCTAAGATATTAGCATCGCCAACAAATGTAATTTCGGTGAAATCTGCATTGAAAGAATAGTGGCTTGAAGCATCGGAAGAGCCCGAAGCGTCATTCCAGTGAGTCATTGTTCCCTCGTTTTCGATGTCGAAAACCATTTTGCCATCCCAATCATCAGCTGGCACAACACCGCCACTGGGTGGATTCCACCAAGTAGTATAAGCATTGCCTGGGTCAGCCATATACCAACCATTATTAGCTTGGTCGAATACCCATGATTTACCACTTAAATCATCACCAGCTAAGAAATAATATTGTTCAGGCAAATAACTTTCTTCCACAGTGAAACTTTTCACAATTGAACCATCGGAATAACCATTATGGTCATATACTTTGACTTCAATTTCATAAGTTCCTTCAAACAAATACGCTCGTGTGTATCCATTGACCGTTTGGACGTCGCCTTCGCCAAATATCCAAACAGGGTTCATCCCTTTGTTGATCAATTCAAATGTTACCACATTTTTTTCGCCAACCGTAATTTCAATATCTAAATCCGATACTGATGGCAGGTTATTGGGGTCTATTCCTTGATGACTCTCAGGCGAGCAGGCAAATAGAGCCATCACCACACCTAAGAAGATATAATTTAATGTCTTCATAATTGTATTCTTTAATAAAGGTTTTGATCTAAACTAGGGTCAGCGTCGATTTCATTTTGCTCGATAGGAAGATATTTCTTCGCTTCTGTCCATGAATTGGTGCGATATTTATTAGGAATAAGAGTTGTTGCAGCCTTGCCACTACGAACCAGATCCCAATAGCGTTTGCCTTCACCCACAAACTCTAATCTCCGTTCTTTAAGGATATTATCCACCGTAGGAGAAACACTTGCCTGTCCAGCTCTTTTTCGCACATCATCTAAATAGCTTTGTGCGCTTCCTGTGCCTGAAGCTCCACGAGCTAATAGTTCAGCTGCATAGAGCAATGTTTCAGAGTAGCGATAAATTCGAGTGTTGTTTCCGAAGTTCAAGTCGCCATCAGCCACTTGCCCTACGTTCATGCTTTGTTGTGCCACAAATTTATTGAGGAAATAGCCTGTGTTTTGATAGCGTGGTGTATAAGTTGCCCCTGTTTCAGCTGCGTAAGTTTCCATATTTAAGATGGACGCATCACGACGAGTGTCGGTGTCTGCAAACATTTCATAGGCTTCTGTGCGGATAGGACCAAATCCCCATCCAGAACCATACTTGCCGCTAGGATCGTTCATTTCATTGATGCCAATAAAGCGAGGGAAAACCGAACCGCCATCGCCCATTGGGTTGTCCCAACTGCGAGCTGCATTCACACGGAAATAGTTGATTTCAAAGATTGATTCTTCGCTCCATTCTCCACTTTCTTCCCAAATGCTAGCGTAATCATCAACCAAATCATATTGACCAGAAGAAATTACTTCGTTGAGATAGCCCAAAGCTTTGCCGTATTTGGTATCATCGTTTTGATACATCACTGTTTCGGTGTAAACCATGGCAGCCATAGCAAAAGTTACCCGTCCATAATCAGCAGCTGTTGCACGCATTGGAAGTACAGTGTTGTCTAAAACTGCTTCTAATTCTGCCACAATATTAGCATAAACCACATCGGCAGTCAGCTGAGGAGCGGTATATGGGAACTCTAGGTTCACATCATAATAGGGAATATTTCCCCATAGCTTCCACAATCTCATATAGTAGAAAGCACGTAGGGTTTGAGCTTCTGCCAAATATAATGCTTTGGTGTCTTCTGAAATATCTTGCACATAGGGCATATATTTAAAGACATTGTTTGCACGATTGACACCTGAGTAATAGGCGGTCCAATTGTTTAAGCCTACACCTGATGCTTGCACTTCATAATTCGCCATACGGTGGAAGTTCGCCATATCGTTTTTATCGGCTCCGCCCACGTACATATCATCCCCCATGATATCAGAAACCATTTCATAGGGAGAATATGTTCCCCACACATAATCGCACCAGCTTAAGGGGTCGTAGGCTGCCACTAAGGCTTCAAAGATGCGAGCTTCGGTGTTATAATATTGGTCGATCGTAATACTTGTGGTTGATTCAACTTCCAGAAAATCATCCGAACACGAAGAAAACGTCGTTAAAATGAGACCGGAGAAAAGAATATATATATATATATATATATATATATAGAACTTTATTTGAGTTATTTTTCATGATTCTATTTTTTTAAGATTAGAAATTAATGCTAGCACCAACAGTGAGTACTCGGGCTTGAGGATAAACTCCTTTATCAACACCTAATGAAGTGCCGCCTGAAGAAATCTCAGGGTCGAAACCTTCGTATTTGGTGAAAGTGAACAAGTTTTCACCCATCACATAAACTCTAAGTTTTTCAATGAATGCACGGCGAGTAAGTTGGCTAGGCAAAGTATAACCTAATGTTACGTTTTTTACACGCATGTAGCTACCATCTTTCACCATCATATCCGAAGAAGTCCAGTTTTGGTTGTCATCTTGGAAAGTGAAGCGAGGAATTGTGTTTGACGTGCCTTCGCCAGTCCATCGGTCGAGCATATAAGTTGGTAGGTTGGCATAGGAAATATCTGTTCTTCGAGAAGCGTCGAAGATATCATTGCCCACTGTTCCTTGCAAGAATACCGATAGGTCGAAACCTTTATAATCCACACCAAGCGATAAGCCGTAAGTCCAATCGGGCATCCCTTTGCCAATCATGGTGCGGTCGCTGTCATCAATTGTTCCACTCTTGTCAATATCCACAAAGCGCACATCACCAGGTTTAGCTGCTGACTGTAATAATTCGCCATCAGCATTCACATAGCTATTGATTTCAGCCTGATTTTGGAAGATTCCATCGGTTTTTCTACCATAGAAGAATGGGAAAGGCAATCCGTTTTCAGCACGTGAGATTGTTCCCATACCTTGTTGAGTATCGTAGTTTGCAAAACCATCGGAGTTACCCAAAGCAATCAACTCATTTTTCAAGTAAGCAGCATTTCCTCGGATATTGAAGTTGAAATCGCTCACCGAGAAGCGGTAGCCTAATTCAAATTCCCAACCACTGTTGCGCATATCACCCACGTTTCCTGTTGGTTTTGATTCTCCCACATAGGAAGGGATAGTCATTGTCATCAACATGCCATTCGTATTTTTCACGTAATAGTCGGTTGTGAATGTCAGCGTATTGTCGAAGAATCCGAAATCAACACCTAAGTCGATTTGTTCCGACTCCTCCCAGTGCAAGTTTTGATTGGCAAGCCCTGAAGGTTTTGTTCCGATTACAGTTGTCCCTTGTCCTGAGCCAAAGGTGTAGTTGTTGCCTGAAGAAGTGAGTGAAGTATAGCCAAATGCACCGATACTTTCATTACCGTTTCGACCCCAAGAAGCTCTAACTTTAGTGGCACTCAACCATTCGGGACGGCTCTCCATGAAGCCCTCATTCGTTAAGTTCCAACCTAAAGAAACCGATGGGAAGATACCATATTTCTGCCCCGAACCGAAGTTTGAAGAACCATCACGGCGCACGGTTGCTTGCAACATATAGCGTTCATCGTAGTTATAGCTCACCCGAGCAAAGAGAGATGCTAATGTGTGCTCACTCCAAGCAGCACCCCAGCCATCACGCTTGCCATCGGCTGCTAAGCCAGTAGCAAAATCAATGTTTGCTTTATCGGGGTTTTCTTCAATTAGGTCTTGGCGACTAGCACCCACATTTCTTCCTGTTGATTTTTTAGCTGATTGCCCCGCAATTGCTTGAATATTGTGCTTGTCCACTGATTTTTCATATGACAATACATTCTCCAACTGCCAAACGATTCCTCTATTCATATTAGAGCTTACGCTTGAATATTCGGCTTTATTATTTCGGTTCAAATAAAACTCGGGTGTCCAGCCATCATCGCCATAGAAAGCTAAATCAGTACCAAATGAGGAGCGGAATTTTAAATTATCCCAGAGATTTATTTCGGCAAAGAAATTTGAAATAAATTTATCCGACCAGCCCACCGAGCCAGGCAATTGAAGCGCAGCCACAGGGTTAGTCATTTCATTGTATTCATCACCAGGGATGGTGTAATACAAACCTGTTTCAGGGTCTTTCACTGCTGTGGGGTGCGCAGCTTCCACTGCTGCTTGGTCTTCGGCATAAAGTCCTAATAGCGGAGATAGTGCCAAGGCACTTCCTAGCGGAGAGCCAAATTCTGAGTTTGTAGAAATTCCTGTTGAGGTGATACGGCTATATGATACGTTGATTCCCGCAGTTACTTTATTTAAGAAGTTGCGATCATCCGTGTCAAGCAATCTGTATGTTGTGTTGGAGCGCAAAGTCATCCGTTCGTAGTTTGAACGGTCGTAATTTCCACCCACAATACCATCTTGTGCAAAATAACCTCCAGAGAAGTAGTAGTCCACTTTATCGCTACCACCACTCACACTGAATTGATGATTTTGAACAGGAGCATTGTCATTAAACACTAAATCTTGCCAGTCAGTGCCTTCGCCATATGAAGCAGGATTGGCATAGCGAGCAGCTTGACCCGAGTTTAAGTAGCCTTCGTTGATTAATGTGGCATATTCCACTCCATTGAGCACATCGCGTTTTTTCCATTTCGATTGCCATCCGTAGGAGAAATCATAGCTCACTTTAATCTTACCTTTAGAGCCTGATTTGGTGGTTACCAAAATCACCCCATTGGCAGCACGTGCACCATAAACAGCTCCCGAGGCAGCATCTTTCAACACTTCGATTGACTGAATGTCGTTAGGGTTCAGATAATCAATTCCGCCATCAATAGGCATGCCATCCACAATATATAGCGGGTCGCTATTGTTGATGGTGCCAATACCACGAATGCGGATTTGTGAGCCTTCACCAGGTTGTCCCGACGCTTGAGTTACGGTAACCCCTGCTGCGAGCCCTTTTAGTGCATTATCAACTCGTGTGGGAGCAACCGATTTCAATTGATCGGCTGACACCGAGGCAATAGAAGCGGTAACCACACTTTTCTTTTGCACACCATAGCCCACCACAATCACTTGCTCTAAGTCGGTAGTGGCAGATGTGAGTTGAACATTGACAGTAGAACCATTCACTACAGCCTCATTGGTGAGCATGCCCACAAATGAAAATTGCAATACATCGCCTTGCTTGGCTGTAATGACAAATTGACCGTCAATATCGGTAATTGTTCCCTGTGTAGTGCCTTTTATCACTACACTTGCTCCTGGTATTGTTTCACCTGTCGTGGCATTTGTAACAACACCCGAGACATTACTAGTTTGCGCACTTACATTTAAGAATGCAAATAGCGACAAGAAAAATAAAATGTACCTCATGTTTTAATATCTATTAGTTAATTGAGTTATTTTCACCACAAACATAAATACATTTTACATCTACACCACATTAACTTAACACACAAAAACCTCACTACACCTCACAAAAAACCTCATAGATACCTCACGCTGCAAAGTGCAACTCCTGCAAATCAGCATTTTAAAGCTCGGCTAAAAATAGCCGAAATTCATTTTTATTTTTATTGAGATACTGTTTTGTTTTTACATAAACACTCATTTTACGCTCGACCACGCCTATCGTGCCAATTTCGCCAATCGCTACTCTTCGGCTTCCTTGTTCGAGCTTCTTGTGCGCCT
>JBKECD010000170.1:0-8482 GCA_047974225.1 Mangrovibacterium sp. | reverse complement strand
CAGCGATAAACGCCGAAGGCAATAAACCGCACCGCGATAAACGCCGAAGGCAATAAACTAAAAACAAATGAAAATAATCTGTGTAGGCATGAACTATGCCGATCATGTCAAGGAATTTGGGGGCGTTTGTCCCGATGAACCGGTCATCTTTATGAAGCCCGATACGGCGTTGTTGCGCAATAATGAGGCTTTTTATATTCCGTCTTTTTCCAAGGAAGTGCATTATGAATGTGAGTTGGTGGTGCGCATCAATCGGATTGGGAAGAACATTGAGCCTCGATTTGCTTCACGCTATTATGATGAAATTGGCTTGGGTGTGGACTTCACCGCACGTGATGTGCAGATGGCACTCAAAGCGCAGGGATTGCCTTGGGAGAAAGCGAAGGCTTTCGACAAGTCGGCAGTGCTGAGTAGTGAATTTATCTCGGTGAATGACTTGCCAGCGAGGAATGATATTCACTTTCACTTGCTCTTGAATGGCGAAATGGTGCAGCAAGGGCACACGGCTGATATGCTTTTCGGGATTGATGAATTGATTGCCGACATCTCGAAATATTACACCCTCAAGATTGGTGATTTGATTTATACTGGCACTCCCGTAGGGGTGGGGGCGGTGGCAATTGGCGACCATCTGGAAGGATTCCTTGAGGGAAGAAAAATGTATGATTTTGTGGTGAAATAAAGCCCCCTCCATCAAAGCCCCCTCCATCTCCCCCGAGGGGGAGGGTAGAAGCACAAAGGTGAAAGTTGGGCTACGCCATTAATCACCGTTAGGTCAATTCATAACTCATAACTCATAACTCATAACTCCAATGCGATATTTTATTGAACTAGCATATAAAGGAACGAACTTTTGCGGTTGGCAAGTGCAGCCGTCGGAGCGGAGTGTGCAAGGAGATTTGGCGCATGCGCTGAGCACGGTCTGTCGGGAGGAGATTGCAATTGTGGGTTGCGGGCGCACCGACACGGGGGTACATGCGTCTTATTATGTGGCGCACTTCGATTCTGAAAAGGATAATCTCGACCATCCAGATTTTTGCTATAAGCTCAATAGCTTCTTGTCGAAAGACATTGCGTTGTTTCGCATTTGGCGTGTGGCGGATGATGCTCATGCTCGCTTTGATGCCACTAGGCGAACGTATCATTATTTCATCAACATGCGCAAGAACCCTTTTGTGCAAGAAAGTTCGTGGTATTATAATCGACAGCTGAATGTGGATCGGATGAATGCCGCTTGTACAATTCTTTTCGACTATGAAGATTTCACAAGTTTCAGCAAGCTGCACACCGATGTGAAGACCAACAATTGCACAATCTATGAGGCTCGCTGGGAGGAAAAAGAAAATGGCGTGTTGCAATTCACCATTGCTGCCAATCGTTTTCTGCGCAACATGGTGCGCGCGATTGTGGGCACGTTGGTGGAAGTGGGTGAGGGCAAACTTTCGCTTGAAGATTTCCGAAGAGTGATTGAAGCCAAAGACCGTGGGCGAGCAGGAAAATCGGTGCCCGCCCAAGGGCTGTTTTTGGCTGCTATAAGCTATAACGCCTAAAGCGATAAGCTGGCAAAGCTATCTAGTACTTTCTTTAGGAGTTTTTTCATCTGACCGTGATAGTCGCTATTGGCATTCTTACTTCGCCGATTGGCGATGATGAGGCAGACGGTGCAGGCTTGATGTCCGAGCAGCTGTGCTAGTCCATAGATGGCAGAACATTCCATCTCATAGTTGGTGATTTGCTGATTTTCAAACTCAAAACTTTCGATTCGCTCATTGATGTCGGGCATGGCAATCGGCAGGCGAAGCACTCGCCCTTGAGGTCCATAGAAGCCCGGGGCTGAAATAGTAACTCCCGAAGTGAAATCGTCATCCTTGATGCTGTTGAAAAGCTTTTCAGAAGCGCTCACCACATAGGGTGAGGTGAGTTGTGGTTTCCAATTCAGCTGTTTTTTCAAAGATTCTTCAAAGGGCAGGTCGCTGATTGCATCTCGATTGGCATAGAAATTCAGTAGTCCATCGAAGCCGATAGCTTTATGAGAAATCACAAAAGAATTGATGTCGAGATAGGGCTGCAAGCCGCCCGAAGTGCCGATGCGCACAAAATTCAAACTTCGCTTTTCAGCTTTAATTTCTCGTGTGGTGAAGTCGATATTTGCTAGCGCATCGAGTTCGTTTACCACAATATCAATATTATCAGTGCCAATGCCTGTGGCGCAGACGGTGATGCGAGTGCCTTTGTATCGCCCAGTTGTTGTTGTAAATTCTCGGTTTTTCACCGAGCATTCAATGCTGTCGAAGAATGAAGCGATGAGCTCCACCCGTCCGGGGTCGCCCACAAGGATTACATTGTCAGCCAATTGCTCGGGCAGCAAGTGCAGGTGAAACACGCTTCCGTCGGCGTTGATGATGAGTTCAGAAGATGGTATCATGGTATTTTTGTTTTGATGTTAGAGCAAAGATAGAAAAACAATTGTGAATGATGCAGGCTAGATTATTTAGCCCTAACAGAGTCGTTGTTTCTTTAATTATAATTAGATTTTAGAGGATAATCTAAATATAAAATATAATTAATGGCAACAGTAAAAACAAAGTTTCGGATTTTATCGGGCAACAGCAACGGAATTACACTTTATTATCAAGTGATTCACAATCGCATTGCGCGTCAAATCAATACAGATTATGAATTAGACCTCTCAGAGTGGAATGCTGAACGTTCGGAGTTGTGCGTTCCTCAGGCAATCAATCAAAGTAGGCGAGATTATCTCCTTCAGGTCAGTCTGTCGTTGAAGGAAGATGCAGGTCGATTAAAGCGGATTATTCGCCGCCTTGAGCAATCGGGCGAGATGTATTTGGCGGAAGAAGTGGTGGAGCTTTTTCAACGTCCGACAGAGAATGAGGATTTTGTGGCATTCGCTCAAAGGCTTGTTTCTCAGATGGTTCTATCAGGTAAAAAACGCACGGCAGAAACCTACAATACGGCGACGAATAGTTTTTTACGCTTTCGAGATGATCTAGATGTGCCACTTGAAGAGGTGGATTCCAACCTGATGATGGGCTATGAGAGCTATCTGAAAAATACGGGAGTGTGCCCCAATACGATTTCTTTTTATATGCGTAATCTTCGGGCAATCTATAACCGAGCTGTTGAGAATGGGTTGATGCGTCAGTGTCATCCGTTTAAGCATGTCTATACAGGTATTGGCAAAACGACCAAGCGGGCTGTTCCCTTGAAGACGATTCGCCAGATACGAGATTTAGACCTCACGCGCAAACCGTTGCGAGAATATTCTCGAGATATGTTTATGTTTTCATTCTACACCCGAGGAATGTCATTGATAGACATGGCGCATTTGAAGAAAAAGGATTTGCAAAACGGTGTTTTATCTTATCGTCGAAAAAAAACAGGTCAGCAACTTTTTGTCAAATGGGAAAAGCAGATGCAGGAGATTGTGGATAAGTATGACACTCCGGAGAGTTTTTATTTGCTTCCGATTATTCAGAGTCCGAGTGGTGAAGAGCGGCGTGTGTATCGCAATGCGGCTCATCTGATAAATAGGAATTTGAAGAAAATAGGCGAGCAATTGGCGCTGTCAATACCTCTGACAAGCTATGTGGCTCGGCATGCATGGGCGAGTATTGCCAAAAGTCGAAATATTGCTGTTTCCACCATTAGTGAGGCTATGGGGCATGATTCGGAGCGAACCACGCGGATTTATCTTGCATCATTGGATACGACGGTGGTGGATAGGGCAAATCGTCTTGTCTTGAGGTCGTTGTGAGTTTTCAAGATGTCTATTTATGATTTCCCACGAGCTGAAGCAGAAGAAAATATGTGCATGCCAAAATTGGGAAAGAGTTTTCTCAACTCTGTCTAGCGGGATTGTTTTTGAAAGAAAGAGTTTGTCGAAACTATTGATTGTCAAATTGCAATTGATTTGTATCTTTGCCTTGTAATGGGCAGAAATGCTAATTTAATAATGTATAGGATGAAAATATTAGTTACAGGAGCAGCTGGTTTTATCGGCTTTCATCTGTCGAAGCAATTGCTTGCTGAGGGATTTGAAGTGGTGGGCTTGGATAATATCAACGATTATTATGATGTCAATCTGAAATATGCTCGTTTGGCGGAATTGGGAGTTGGTTCGCCTATTGATTTTGGTGATTGTGTGCACTCGGGGACTGATTCGGAATTTAAGTTTCATCGCCTAAACCTCGAGGATAAGTCGGCTATTGATGCGCTTTTTGCAGCGGAAAAATTTGATGTGGTGATTAATCTGGCGGCACAAGCGGGCGTGAGGTATAGCATTGAAAATCCTGATGCCTATGTGCAGAGTAATGTGGTGGGCTTTCTGAATATTTTGGAGGCTTGCCGACATAATCCGGTTAAGCATTTGATTTATGCTTCCTCGTCATCGGTCTATGGGGCGAATGCAAAGATTCCATTTTCAGAAACCGACCAAGTGGATAGTCCGGTGAGCCTTTATGCTGCCACGAAAAAGAGTAATGAGCTGATGGCGCACACATATAGTCATTTATATGGTATTCCGACTACGGGTTTGCGTTTCTTCACGGTCTATGGTTCGTGGGGTCGCCCCGATATGGCTCCGATGCTTTTTGCGAATGCGATTTCTAAGGGCGAGCCAATTAAGGTGTTTAATCATGGCGAGATGGAACGTGATTTCACCCATGTGAGCGATATTGTGGAGGGGATTGTTCGACTGACAAAAACAGCGCCTAAGCCCGATGCGCTTTATCAGTTGCTGAATATCGGCAATGGCAACCCGGTGAACTTATTGCAATTTATCGAAACGATGGAAAATGCCTTGGGCAAGAAAGCCGAGAAAATCATGATGCCGATGCAAGATGGTGATGTGAAACGCACATGGGCAGATGTGTCGAAGCTAAATGCGTGGGTGGGCTATCAGCCGAAAGTGCAATTGGCGGAAGGTATTGCGGAGTTTGTGGCGTGGTTTAAATCGTTTTAGACTTGCTTTTAGCAGAAAAAATATATCTTTGCTTCTGTGATTTAAAGTAATAAAAATATCTAATATCCGATATCGGATATCTGAAATAAAAATCCGATGTCTGTCATCTGAAAGTCCGACATCAAAATCAAAACATATGAATAAAACTATTCTAATCACAGGCGGAGCTGGATTTATTGGCTCGCATGTGGTGCGCTTATTTGTAAACAAGTATCCTGATTACAAGATTGTGAACCTCGACAAGCTGACTTATGCGGGGAACTTGGCTAATCTGACGGATATTGAAAACAAACCCAATTATGAGTTTGTGAAAGCCGACATTGTGGATGCGGCAGCTATCACAGCGGTGTTTGAAAAGTATCGCCCTGAGGGGGTGATTCACCTCGCTGCGGAAAGTCATGTGGATCGCTCGATTAGCAATCCCACTGAGTTTGTGTTTACCAATGTGATTGGCACGGTGAATTTGCTCAATGCCGCTCGTGCGCTTTGGGCTGGTGATTTTGAGGGGAAACTCTTTTATCACATCTCGACTGATGAGGTCTATGGCGCATTGAGCATGGATAAAGAGGTGCTTTTCACCGAAACCACGAAATACGACCCACACAGTCCTTATTCGGCATCGAAAGCCAGTTCCGACCATTTTGTGCGTGCGTATTGCGACACATTCGGTCTGCCAGCTTTGGTGTCAAACTGTTCGAACAACTACGGTTCGTATCAATTCCCCGAAAAGCTTATTCCGCTTTTCATCAACAACATTAAGAACAATAAGGCTTTGCCTGTCTATGGCAAGGGCGAGAATATCCGTGATTGGCTTTGGGTGGAAGACCATGCACGTGCGATTGATGTGATTTTCCACAACGGCAAAGTGGGCGAAACCTACAACATTGGCGGACATAATGAGTGGACGAACATCGATTTGATTAAGCTCATGTGCAGCATAATGGACAGAAAACTCGGCAGAGTGGAAGGCGAATCAGCGAAGTTGATTACTTATGTAACCGACCGTGCTGGTCATGACCTCCGCTATGCGATTGATTCCTCGAAGCTCCAACGCGAACTCGGCTGGGTGCCTAGCCTCCAATTTGAAGAAGGGCTAGAAAAAACTATCGACTGGTACTTACAAAATACGGAATGGATGGAGCAATTGGGCAATAGGCTTTAGCCTTTGGCTGCTTTAGCCTTTGGCTGCTTTAGCCTTTGGCTGCTTTAGCCTTTGGCTGCTTTAGCTTCGCTGCTTTAGCCTTTGGCTGCTTTAGCCTTTGGCTGCTTTAGCCTTTGGCTGCTTTAGCTTCGCTGCTTTGCTTTCAGCGCCGCAGGCAAAGCGCTGAAAGCAAAGCGCCGCAGGCAAAGCGCTGAAAGCAAAGCGCTGAAAGCAAAGCGCCGCAGGCAATGCTTAACAAAAAAAACATGAGAAATTTTAAACGATATAAGGTTTGGGAATTATCGCATCAATTGGTTTTAAAGATTTATCGGATAACTTCGAGTTTTCCTGATAATGAAAAGTATGCGATGGTTTCTCAAATGCGACGAGCGGCTTATTCCATTCCATCGAATTTTGCAGAGGGGAGTGGGCGCGATTCAGATAAAGAGTTTAATCGTTTTATTCAAATAAGTCAAGGTTCGCTATATGAACTCGAATATTTTTTATTGCTTTCTCGAGACTTAGGACTAATAGAAGATACTATATATAAAGAGTTAGATAGAGAGATTAATAATATAAAATCAATGTTAGATGCTTTAAGCCGTAAGCTTCGGGCAACAGCTGCTCCTAGCGGCGTTAGCCAAAGCGCCGCAGGCACTGCGCCAACGGCATAGCATCTTGCTTCGCAAGATTATGAAAGGAATTATACTAGCAGGTGGTTCGGGTACACGGTTGTATCCCATCACCAAAGGAATATCGAAACAATTATTGCCGATATATGACAAGCCGATGATTTATTATCCGCTGTCGGTGTTGATGTTGGCGGGCATTCGTGAGATTTTGATTATCTCCACGCCTGAGGATTTGCCAAACTTTGAGAAACTCTTGGGGTCGGGCGAGGAACTCGGTTTGCAATTCAGCTATAAAGAGCAGCCTAGTCCCGATGGATTGGCGCAAGCTTTCACTTTGGGTGCAGATTTCATCGGTGATGATGATGTGTGCATGGTGCTTGGCGATAACATCTTCTATGGTCATGGGTTCACCGACTTGCTTCGCCAAGCGCGCGCCAATGTGGAGCAGGAGCAGAAAGCAACGGTTTTCGGATACTATGTGAACGACCCCGAGCGTTATGGTGTGGCAGGTTTCGACGAAGAGGGCAATGTAACTTCAATCGAAGAAAAGCCAGCTAATCCAGCATCAAACTATGCGGTGGTGGGCTTGTATTTCTATCCGAATAGTGTGGTGAAAGTGGCGAATGAGATTGCGCCCTCGGCACGTGGGGAGTATGAAATCACGACAGTGAATCAAGTCTATCTGCAATCCAATGATTTGAAAGTGGAGTTGATGGGTCGGGGCTATGCGTGGTTGGACACCGGCACGCACCGTTCATTCCTCGAAGCGAGTACTTTTGTGGAAACCATCGAAAGTCGTCAAGGCTTGAAAGTGGCATGTGTGGAGGAAATCGCCTTCAAGATGGGCTATATTAATAAGGAACAACTCCTGAAATTGGCAGAGCCAATGGCAAAGAATGATTACGGGAAATATTTGATGAAATTGGGGAGGTAGGTTGGCTACAAACTTGCAGTCAGCTGAATTTGCCTTTCAGGCAAGCAAGGCTAACTTAATTAATAGAGAAATTAAATTAAATCAACCCGTCTCCCTTTTGGGGAGTTGGAGGGAACTACATGTATGAAAGCAACAAAAACAGAAATTCCAGAAGTAATTATCTTCGAACCAAAGGTGTTTGGAGATGAGCGTGGCTACTTTTTTGAATCGTTTCGTCAAGATGTGTTTGAGGAAGCGGTGGGCAAGGAGATAAAGTTTATTCAAGACAATCAGTCGAAATCGAGCTATGGCGTGTTGCGCGGTTTGCATTTTCAGCGTCCGCCATTCACCCAATCGAAACTCGTGCGCTGCATTGAAGGCACGGTGCTCGATGTGGCGGTGGACATGCGCAAGGCTTCGCCTACTTATGGCAAGCATGTGGCGGTGGAACTGTCGGCAGAAAACCATCGGCAGTTGTGGATTCCGCAAGGTTTCGCACATGGCTTCGTGGTGCTGAGCGAAACGGCAGTCTTTGCCTATAAGTGCGACAATTATTATGCCCCCACGCATGATGGTGGCGTGGCGTGGGACGATGCCGAGATTGGCATCGACTGGCGAGTGCCTGCGGAAGACATCAAGCTTTCAGAAAAAGACCAAAAGCATCCGAAGTTGAAAGAAGTGGATGTGTTTTGAGTAGGTTTGAAACCCTGATTTTGCAAGAAGCGGCTAGAGTAATTTTACTCTAGCCGCTTTTTGTTAGATGAAAGATTAAATCGGAAACGGAAAGCGTTGTTACAGTTTGATTAAATTTCAGT
>JBKECD010000033.1:0-18752 GCA_047974225.1 Mangrovibacterium sp. | reverse complement strand
GCGAACAGAGAACTGAGGAAAGCGAACACACCCCTATGCCGGGTGCGTCTGCCTTTCCATCTAATCAGTTCCCCCGAATTGAACAGATGGAATGGCGGATGCACCTTTTTTTATTGTACGTACAGACATTTATTAACCCGATATTCATCATGATGTGAATATCACAATACAAAAAAATGAAAAACAAATTCAAATTTCTATCGCTCGTGCTAGGCATGGTGGCGATGAGTGTATCCTTTGTGGGATGCGACGAAGAAGTGGGTGGCGACGGACCAGCACTCGGCAATGAAATTGGCGACGGCATCGAAATCGGTGACGGCTTTGGAATCGCTGAAGGACTGGACTATCCGCTATCAACTCAAACAATAGGGGAAATCAAAGAAGATTTAGCTGTGAAAGGGGAATCAATAGTGGATGCAACGACCGACATTGCTGACGAACCAGTTGTCGATGTGCTGAAATCATTCGGCTCGTGCGGTGAATATCTTGATGAGGATGACATGAGAGATAAAATGACCAGCGTTAAAAACGGAGATGTATTGTCTATAAAATCAACCGACCTGCTAGAATTGTCAGACTTCCGCGGCAAATATACTTATTATGCTTCTGAAAAAGAATGGCTCTCTGAAAGACTTGATGAGGACAAAGCCATTTTCATCTTTCCAGCTAAAGAAAATTCATCTATAAACAATGCCCGAATTGAAATTAGCTACTCCGAAGACAAAGTGGTTTATGATGATGAAACCTATCTTGTTCCTCAAACGGCAGAAGCAGTAGTCATTGTAAATGAGAAAGCTGTGGCAAAGGCAACCGTCGCAGCAGAAGGCTTGGATGCCTCAAATCTTTACAGCAGTATTACTTCCTCAATTACACTCAGCAACGCTGCTAACTATGCCTTAGCTTGCAAAGTAACAAACACCGATGGCAAGCATGAAGGCGCAGTAATCTTCGCCAAGAATGGCACGCCGCTCATTGAGGGCAAAGCTGATTTGCTAGCCGATACTGATCTTGACGCAATTGTCGATGAAGATGTATCAGGCATCGGAAAAGCCAATGTATCGGCTGTACTTGAAAGAGATATCGCAGTGGTGGGCTATGCTGATGTTGGTGGAATTATTGATATTGAGGAGGAATATGATGCGAAAATTGATGAACTCCGTAATAAATGCGATGCAGACGAGGATGCTTTACATTTAGAATATTATGGAGAAAATTACGACGGCGGAAAAATTTATGCCAGTGGGGAATATAATGAAGCAATGTATGATGAGTATTGGGATAAGTATTGGGCTTTATGGGATGCTTATTATCTCGATAGGGCAAAACTAGACGATGCTGAGTATAAAGAAATTGCCACACAAGCAACTTTTGTGCTGGTTTCCCATAAAGACAAAAAGAAATTAGCAGATGTGAAACTAGCTTCGGAAGTCGTGACAGGTGATTATTGGGGAGACAGCTATGCGAATGAATATCTGGTCCTCGTTTTTTCCGATGGCTCAGAAGTTGATGCTGAAGTTTATTTCGGCAAAGGGTTTGACAATGTGATTAATGCCTTTGAAGACTTTATCAAGAAGTTTGATTAAGGAAACGAAGAGTTTTAATTAGACTATTCACTTTTACACGCCCCTTCTCTTCGGAGTTGGGGCGTTTTTCTCTCTCGGTTGTTGAGCGAAGTCGAAGTATTGCGTTTATATTTTTCAGTTAAAAGCTATTTCCCAGAATACTTATCACTCTGTAATGTATATTTCAAGCAAATGATTATATTTGCAGCTCGTTAAAAGAGAAGTATGCTGATTGAAGAAATAATTAAAACGAAAGTAGCCGAAGCGGTACAGCAATTGTATTCCTCGGCATGTGCAGCGGAACAGGTTCAACTGCAAAATACACGCAAAGACGTGGAAGGCGATTTCACCATCGTGGTGTTTCCATTCTTAAAAGCCTCGGGCAAATCGCCCCAAGACACGGCGCAAGAGATTGGTCAGTTTCTGAATGACCATGTGGCGGAAGTTTCCGCTTTTGAAGTCATCAAAGGTTTCCTAAATATCACCATCGCCCCTGCCTATTGGCTCGGCGTGCTAGGGGCTGCTCATGCCGATGAAAATTACGGTTATGTGGCTGCCGATGAAAATTCTCCTTTGGTGATGATTGAATATTCTTCGCCCAACACCAACAAGCCGCTACACTTGGGGCATATCCGAAATAATTTATTGGGATATTCATTGAGCCAGCTGCTCAGTGCCACCGGCAAACGAGTGGTGAAAACAAACATTGTGAACGACCGTGGGATTCATATCTGTAAATCCATGTATGCGTGGCAAATGTGGGGCGAAGGAAAAACGCCTGAAAGCACGGGCATTAAAGGCGACCACCTCGTGGGCGATTTCTATGTGCTTTTCGACAAAAACTATAAGGCGGAAATCAATAGCTTGATGACCGAAAAAGGGCTTTCGAAAGAAGAGGCAGAACAGCAAGCGCCATCAATCATCGCTGCCCGTGAATTGCTCCGCAAATGGGAGGCGAAAGACCCCGAAACAATTGCGCTTTGGAAGATGATGAACCAATGGGTGTATGCTGGTTTCGATGTAACCTACAAGGAGCTTGGCGTGGACTTCGATAAGATTTATTACGAGTCAGACACCTATCTGACTGGAAAAGATGAAGTCCTCCGTGGTCTGAGCGAGGGAACATTCACGCAAGAGCCCGACCAATCGGTGTGGGCTGATTTGACTGCCGAAGGGCTCGACCGCAAAATCCTTTTGCGCTCGGATGGCACATCGGTCTATATGACCCAAGATATTGGCACGGCAAAGCTTCGCTTCAACGACTATCAGATTGATAAGATGGTGTATGTGGTGGGCAATGAGCAAGACTATCACTTCAAAGTGCTTTCTATTTTGCTCGACAAACTGGGCTATTCATGGGGGAAAGACCTCCATCATTTCTCCTATGGAATGGTGGAATTGCCTAACGGAAAAATGAAGTCGCGCGAGGGCACTGTGGTTGATGCCGACGACCTTATGGCGGAAATGATTGCGATGGCAAAGCAGACTTCCGAAGAGCTCGGAAAACTGGACGGACTGAGCCCTGAGGAAGTGGCACAAACGCACAAAGATATTGCGCTAGGCTCGCTGAAATATTTCATGCTAAAGGTCGATCCGAAGAAAAACATGATGTTCAACCCCGAAGAGTCGATTGACTTCAACGGCAACACGGGTTCTTTCATTCAATATGCTCATGCTCGCATCTGCTCCATTCTTCGCAAAGCCGAAGAACAAGGCATTGATGCACAAAGTGTGCCCGATAGCAACATGGCACTTTCGCCCAAAGAGATTGAATTGATTAAGACGATTTCTCTCTTCCCCACGGTGATGCAAGATGCAGCAGCGGCTTATAGTCCTGCTATTGTGGCGAACTATATATATAGTATGGTGAAGGAATTTAATCAATTCTATCATGATTTTTCTATCTTGAATGAAGAAGATGAGGCTTTACGCCAATTCCGAGTGGTGCTTTCTGCCAATGTGGCGAAAATAATCCGCTTGGGAATGGATGTTTTGGGGATTTCAGTGCCAACGAGAATGTAGAAAGCCCAAGCCCCCTCCAGCTCCCCCAAGGGGGAGAGTCAGAACCACTGGTTTGAATAAGGGGGAATGATGAAAAATAGAAGTAAAAGTAAAAAATAAACCCAGTGCCTTTACCCCTCCCCCCTTGGGGAGGTTGGGAGGGGCTTAATATAAACTTATGTTTGAAAATTTAAATGATAAGCTTGAGCGTTCCTTTAAACTCTTGAAAGGACAAGGACGAATTACCGAGATTAATATTGCGGAAACGCTTAAAGAAATTCGTCGAGCGCTGCTTGATGCCGACGTAAACTTCAAGACAGCAAAGGATTTCACCAATAGTGTAAAGGAAAAAGCCTTGGGGCAAAATGTGCTCAATGCGGTGAAGCCGGGCGAAATGATGGTGAAGATTGTCCATGATGAATTGGCGGTCTTGATGGGTGGCAAAGCGGTGGATATTAACCTGAGCGGAAAGCCAACGGTTATTTTGATGGCTGGTCTGCAAGGTTCGGGTAAGACAACTCACTCGGGAAAGCTCGCCAACTATTTGAAATCAAAAAAAGGCATGCAGCCTTTGTTGGTGGCTTGCGACGTTTATCGTCCTGCGGCAATCGATCAGCTGAAAGTGCTCGGCGAGCAATTGAATATCCCTGTTTATAGTGATGTGAACAATTCAGACCCTATTGCGATTGCGCAAGAAGGGGTGAAGCAGGCGAAGGCAAACGGTCAAAACGTGGTGATTGTCGATACCGCTGGTCGCTTGGCGATTGACGAGCAAATGATGAATGAAATCGAGGGATTGAAGAAGGCTCTTAATCCGAATGAGATTCTCTTTGTGGTGGACTCGATGACTGGTCAGGATGCGGTGAACACGGCGAAGGAGTTTAACGACCGTCTTGATTTCAACGGGGTGATTCTAACTAAGCTCGATGGTGATACTCGTGGTGGTGCGGCGCTTTCTATCCGCTCGATTGTGGATAAGCCAATTAAGTTTGTCGGCACGGGTGAAAAGATGGAAGCACTCGACGTGTTCCACCCCGAGCGGATGGCAGACCGTATCCTCGGCATGGGTGATGTGGTGTCGTTGGTGGAACGTGCGCAAGAGCAGTTCGACCAAGAACAAGCTCGACAACTTCAAAAGAAGATTGCCAAAAACCAATTTAGCTTCAACGATTTCATGTCGCAGATTCAGCAAATCAAAAAGATGGGTAACATCAAGGATTTGGCAGCCATGATTCCGGGCATGGGAAAAGCACTCAAAAACGTGGATATTGACGATGATGCTTTCAAAGGTATTGAAGCTATCATTCAATCTATGACCGAGGATGAGCGCGAAAACCCAGCCTTGCTCAATGGCAGTCGCCGCAAGCGCATCGCTGATGGCTCGGGCACTTCGATTCAGCAAGTAAATCAGCTCATCAAGCAATTTGATGACATGCGCAAGATGATGAAGATGGTCTCTGGTGGCGGCAAAGCCGGCATGCGTGGACTGATGAACAATACGAGAAGAAGATAATTTTGAGTTATGAGTTATGAGTTGTGAGTTATGAGTTGGCTTCGCAATTTAACACCGTTAGGTCAACTCATAACTCACAACTCATAACTCACAACTCATAACTCACAACTCATAACTCATAACTCATAACTCATAACTCATAACTCATAACTCATAAGAGTATGGAACTAATTGACGGAAATAAAACAGCAAAGGTCATCAAAGCGGAGATTGCTGCCGAGGTGGCTGAGATAATCGCTCAGGGAGGAAAACAACCTCACTTAGCAGCTATCTTGGTGGGGCATGATGGCGGTAGCGAGAGCTATGTGGCATTTAAAATCAAAGATTGTGCCGAAGTGGGCTTCAAATCGAGCTTGATTCGCTATGAAGATGATGTAACCGAAGAAGAACTTCTGACAAAGATTGCGGAGCTCAACAGCGATGCTGATGTCGATGGATTCATTGTTCAACTTCCCCTACCCAAGCACATTTCCGAGCAGAAAATCATCGAAGCAATTGCTCCAAATAAAGATGTCGATGGCTTCCACCCCACCAATGTGGGGCGCATGGTGATTGGCTTGCCCACATTCGTTTCAGCCACCCCCGACGGCATTGTGGAATTACTCACTCGCCATGGCATTGAAACCTCGGGCAAGAATTGTGTGGTGATTGGTCGAAGTAATATTGTGGGTCGCCCCATGAGCGTGCTGATGTCGCAAAAGCAAATCAATGCCACAGTAACGGTGGCTCACAGTCGGACAGCCAATCTGAAAGAGCTATGCCTCAGCGCCGATATAATCATAGCAGCACTAGGCTCGCCGGGCTTTATCACTGGCGAGATGGTGAAAGATGGCGCAGTGGTAATTGATGTCGGCACTACTCGAGTGCCAGCCAGCGACACTAAATCAGGATTCCGCTTGAAAGGCGATGTGGTGTGGGACGAAGTAGCACCTAAATGCTCCTTTATCACACCTGTACCCGGTGGAGTTGGTCCGATGACACGAGTATCGCTATTAAAAAACACCTTATTAGCAGCAAAGAAAACAATTTACAGATAGATAAATTTATTAAAAATGGAGTTTAGAAAAAATGACAGCGTAAATTCATCCGAATTGCGCGCAGGAGGAAGAACTTATTTCTTCGATGTGAAGGAAACACGTTCAGGAGAGTACTATTTAGTATTGACAGAAAGCAAAAAAGCTAGAGGCGACCAAGAGCGTGGCGAACGCCACCGCCTATTCCTATATCGTGAGGATATGGAAGCATTCTTAAACCACATGAATGATGCTGCTGATTTCATCTTCGACAAACAACCTTTGAAAGAAGAAGAACGCAGAAAGTTTAGAAACACACAACCTGAAGGCGAAGGCGAAAATGGTTTTGCGGATGTGAGCTTTGATGAGTTGTAGTTTCTTCGTGCTTAGTGATTAGGGATTAGCAACCTAACCGCTAAGCCCTAAAAAGTCCTTAATGCATTTTGCATTAAGGACTTTTTTTTCTTACCTTGCGAGCCGATTTCAAAATAAAAACTATGAGCGTTACAATACAAGAAGTCAATAACAATAAGACTTTAAAAGACTTTGTCAATCTTCCTTATCGCCTCTACAAAGGCAATAAATATTGGGTTCCCCCAATGAAGCAAGAAGAGATGGATTCTCTTCTTCCGGATAAAAACCCAGCCATGGAGTTTTGCGACACTAAATTCTGGGTGGCTTATCGTGATGGCAAATGCGTGGGGCGCATTGGTGGAATTATCAATAAGCTTTGGATTGAAAAGAAAGGCGAGCTTATCGGGCGTTTCACTCGTCCTGAGTTCATTGATGATAATGAGGTGGCAGATGCACTCTTCAAGGTGGTGAAAGATTGGTTCACCGAAAAAGGCATGAAAGAGATGCAAGGACCTTTAGGCTTCTCCAATCTCGACCATCAAGGCTGCTTGATTGAAGGGCATGAGTGGTTGCCCTCGGTGGCTTCGGATTATCACATGGACTATTACGGCAAGCACTATGAGCGCATGGGATTTGAAAAAGAAATCGACTGGCTTGAGTTTCGCTTAAACATGGGCGACCGTATCCCTGAGAAGTCCGAGAAAGTAGCAGCCATGCTAATTCAGCGCTATGGATTTCGCCCTGTAAGCTTTGAAACCAGCAAAGAATTAGAGCCTTATAAAGAGAAAGTATTTGCACTATTCAACGATGCTTTCGCCGAACTTTTCGGCACTTACGTGCTTCCTCCTAAGATGGTGAAGTTTTATATCGAGAAGTTCTTCCCGATTCTCAACCCTAAGTTTGTGAAAATCATCTTGGGCAAAGACGACGAACTGATTGCTTTCTTGATTGCTCTCCCCTCACTATCGAAAGCGATGCAGAAAGCGGGTGGCAAACTGCTGCCATTCGGTTGGTATCACATTATGAAAGCACTCAAAAATCCATCGGAGATGGATTTGATGCTCACTGGTGTTCACCCTAAATATCAGAAGATGGGACCCGCAGCAATATTGCTCAACGAAATCTGGAAAACGGGCAAAGCCCACGGCGTAGAATTTGTGGAAACTACTGGCATGCTCGAAAATAACCACGTAGCTATTCAAATGTGGAAATCATTCGACCACATTCAGCACAAACGCAAACGATGCTATAAGATGAGTTGTGAGTTATGAGTTGTGAGTTATGAGTTGTGAGTTATGAGTTGTGAGTTAAACCTAACGGTGATTAATGGCGCAGCCCAACTCATAACTCATAACTCATAACTCATAACTCATAACTAACTCCGATTATACCTTTCCGTAATTTTCAGTAAGAAGTCTTTGTGTTGTTTCCTCAATTGCTTGGCTTCCATGCGCCACGCCCAATTGCCTGCGGCAATTCCGGGAGTGTTCATGCGATGCTTGGAGTCAAGCTCTAGCAAATCTTGCATCGGCATGATTGCCACACTCGCCACCGACCCCCAAGCAGCATGGATTAGGCTCTTGGTGAGTTGTGAAGGTTTATTACTCTGATAATAAAAAACCAAATTCTCTTGCTCCACTTCCGAGGCATTGCGCAGCCAGCCCAGCGTGGTGTCATTATCATGCGTGCCTGTATAGACCACAAAATTGTCGGTGTAATTATGAGGCAGATGCACACATTCCTTATCGGCGGCATAGGCAAATTGCAGCACTTTCATGCCGGGGAGATTAAAATCAGTGCGGAGTTTATCGACTTCAGGGGTGATGATGCCTAAGTCTTCGGCAATAATTGGCAAATCACCGATTTGCGATTGCAGAAGACTCAACATTTCAAAGCCCTTAGCCTTCACCCACTGCCCATTGATGGCGGTTTCTGCATCGGCAGGAATCGACCAGAAAGACTCTAGCCCACGGAAATGGTCGATGCGCACATAGTTATACATGTGCAGATTGAAGTGCATGCGAGCCATCCACCAATCATAGCCACGCTCCGCAATCCTGTCCCAATTGAAGACTGGATTTCCCCAAAGCTGCCCTGTTTCGCTGAAATAATCTGGCGGCACGCCACCCACTTGAGTCATCTTGCCTGTTTCATCGAGTTCAAACAAATCACGATTTCCCCACACATCCGAGCTGTCATAGGACACATACAAAGGCAAATCACCCAAAATCATCACGCCCTTTTCATTGGCATAATTCTTGAGTTTGAACCACTGGCGGAAAAACATAAACTGCTCGAAGCGGATGTAATTCACTTCTGCATCATGCGTCAATAATGCCGCTGCTAGCGCACGCTCCTCTTTATTTTTCAAGTCTTCTTCCCACTCGCTCCAATTGGCGAGCGTCTTATATTCGGTGCGCAAAGCTCGAAACAAGGCATAGTCGGTGAGCCACCACGAATGCTCGCCCATAAAGGCATAATACTCATCTTTCCACTTATAAAACTCCTCTTTGAAACGCAAAAATGCCATACGAAGCAAAATATCTTTATAGCTATACACCCAGTCGAAATCTACTTTATCATTTGCGTTTTCGGCAGCTCGTGTGAGTTCTTTCGAGCGCAGCAATCCTTCTGCTACCAATTTATCCAAACTGATAAATAGCGGATTGCCAGCAAAGATGGAATAAGATTGATAAGGCGAATTGCCAAATCCAGTGGGACCCACAGGCAAGATTTGCCAGAAACGTTGTTTTGTTTCCGCTAGAAAATCCACAAAACGATAGGCTTCATCGCCTAAAGTTCCGATGCCATATTGATTGGGAAGCGAGCTGATGTGCATGAGCAAACCACTGCTTCGTGTTATTTTTTGAGTCATAAACGTCTATTGTTCTAATTTGAAGACACAAAATTAGTCATTTTTTCTCACTTGAAGACTTTCTCGATTTTCAGAACAGATAAATCTTCCTATATGTTTGCACAATTGGTCATGGACATGGTCGCGCGAGATATTGTCTTTGCACAGTTGGTCATGGACATGGTCGCGCAAAATATAGTCTTTGCACAGTTGGTCATGGACATGGTCGCGCAAGATATTGTCTTTGCACAGTTGGTCATGGACATGGTCGCGCAAGATATTGTCTTTGCACAGTTGGTCATGGACATAGTCACGCGAGATATTGTCTTTGCACATTAATGTATGACGACCAATTTTCACATTTTACTGCTTCAAATGTGATTAACACCATCAAAAGTGTTTCATTTTTCTGAAATCCTTATCTGCAATAGATTTAAATCTTCGCCCAAATGAGTTGTCATCCCCCACATAAAACCGCCTTAAAGCACAAAATAAGGACAATCTTAAAAGCAATTTACCTAAAATATTTGGTTTGCTGTGAGCTTTTTCACTACCTTTAGCTTCGTTTTTGAGCATCCTTCTGCGATAACAACATAAGATTAAGAAAAACAACTTTTTATCAAGAGACTCTAAACCTTCTCTTGGTATTTAAAATACATAATTATTTAAACCTCAAAAAAATGAAGATGAAACTTAGACTTCAACATCACTTGTGCCTCATGGCATTGATGTGCATGCTTTTCTCGGCATTGCCATTTTCAAAAGCCATGGCAGATGAAAAAACAAAAAGACCGAACATTATTCACATTCTAGCCGATGATGTGGGCTATGACGATTTGAGCTGCTTTGGCTCGAAAGACATCAACACGCCCAACCTCGACAAGATGGCTGAAAACGGCATGAAATTCACCTCTTTCTATGCTCCTCATGGCACCTGCACTCCATCGAGAGCTGCGCTGCTCACAGGTAGATATGCCCCTCGAGTAAACAATGGTACTGGGCTTTATGTGCTTTTTCCTCACTCGAAACACGGGCTTGAAGACGAGCTTGAAGTATCTATCACCGAGATTCTTAAGGAACAAGGATACACCACTGGGTTATTCGGCAAATGGCATCTTGGTCATCTGCCTCAATATCTTCCTTGCGTCCATGGATTTGATGAGTTCTTGGGTATTCCCTACCCTAATGACCATGGTCCTGAGCGCATTGGCAACTCAGGATGGCGACCAAGCGGAATAAGCGACCCTGCTATCCCCTTGATTCATCAAGCACAAGTTATCAAAGAGTGCGACAATAATGATTTAGCTGAACTCCCCGCCCTATTCACCCGTGAAGCTTGCAAGTTTATCTATCAAGCCAACAAAGAGGGAAAGCCTTTTTATGTACAATATGCCAACATCGAAACACACACGCCTTGGTTTGTGCCTAAAGGATTTGAAGGACAAAGTAAGGCTGCTGCCTTTGGCGATGCGGTGGAATACATGGATAGATCAGTGGGAATTATCCTCGAAACTTTGCGCCGACTAAAAATCGAAGACAATACAATTATCGTGTTTTCATCGGATAATGGTCCGCTAATTTATCGAGATCAAGAGCTTGAAAACTGCTACGGACGCTTTGGATATACCGACCCTAATCGGGAGCATATTCTTAACGGTGGAAAATATCAAGAAAGATATGATGGTGGTATTCGCGTGTCATGCATCATGAAATGGCCCGGCGTCATTCCTTCGGGCACAAGCTGCGACGAGCCTGTGGCGGCGATTGATTTATTCACCACCTTTGCTCATATCGCAGGTGCTGAAATACCTAGCGACCGAGTGATTGACGGTAAAGACATTCTCCCCTTGATGAAAGGCGAAAAAAATGCAACTACCCCTCATGAAGCAATCTATGGATTTAGAGCCACAGGGGGATTGATGAGTGTGAGATATCAAAACTGGAAGCTAGTTTACCCCGGAAAAACTAGAACGGACACTTCCAAAGCTCCGCTATTGTTTGACGTGGATAAAGACCCCGGTGAAAGCAAAGACTTAGCGAGCGAGCACCCTGATGTGGTGAAAAAAATACAGAAATTGGCTGAAAAGGCCGACAATGCAATCAATAATAATAAAGCGATTTAGTCGCTTGGCAAACTGACAAAAAAAGAAAGAGGAGCAAAGTTCCTCTTTCTTTTTTTATTGTCCTATTTCACCTTGTAATGTTCGGCTATCGTCTTCAACTCTTCCACCCTCAAGTTCCACATAAAAGTCAGAAATTGCTGATAACTCTCCGACTGGTCATCGGGAGTCAATTGAGCCAAATATTTATTCAGTTTATAGTCTTTTCGAGCTTGATATATCTTTTCAAAGTTCTTTCCTAGCCACTCTTGAAAATAGTCCACATCACGCTCTCGCTGAATTGCCAACATGCAATTATACAAAGATATTCCATACAATTCCATATTGTATAGGTTCGACACAAATGCATAATACGACACTTCCTCCAGCTCTTTAAGCTGCTCGGATTGCTCCGATGGCTCACCCTCTTGATTCAACTGCGGAAAAATCTTCTTCAGGTGAGCTATCCTCTCCTTATTTTCAGGGTGCGACACCAGCGAATCTTCATCAAACTCACGCTCATAAAGAGAATAGTCGTATTTCGAAAAATCATCTTTCAGCAACCACTCCTCTTTGAAAGGCTGCTGAGGCAAATCAAAAAGCTTCTTATAGATCGCGACATCTAAACCTTTGGGTTTGATGGTGTCATATCGGCTATACAGTTCCAAGGCACTGATATAGTCCACCGTGTTATAATCTGTCTTCTCATATAAAAGATAGCCCATCGAGTCGGCTTCAAACTCATGTATTCGGCTTTTTTTACTGTCGGCATAAGTCCTTTGTTTATAATGCTCCAAGGCTGCGGCACGACTGTTGTATTTTTGCTTTTTGATTGCCTTCACCTTTTGTTTATTCTCGTCCGACTGCATTGTCTCAATCCACTCCTTCTTAGAGTTTAGCGAGTGTTCCAATAGTTTATGCGACAACTCATGGGTCAATATTCCTGCTATCTGATCCTCATTTTCTAAATAATAGAAGACCCCCATATTCAAGACGATATAGCCATCAAGGGTGCAATAAGCATTCAGCGATGGTTCTCTGGAAATAAGCAATTTATAATCGTCTGCTACATCTGGGTTTGCTTTCAAAATATTGCTCCATATTTGGTCGGCATAAGAAGTGAATCGCTCGTCGAAGATAAACGTTGCTTCATCAATCTCTTCCACAAAATTTTCGCTGAAATCTTCGTAATCTTCGATTAATATTTTACGTACTTTTTTATCTTCATTTTGTTTCAACTGCTCGACATATCGCTCCTTATTTTGTTCTTGATACTGAAGTAATTCTTTGCGACCTTCCACGCCACAAGTGTCAAGCAACGCGACTTTTTGAGCTTTGGAAATCAATCCAAAGCTCAAAAAAACGACTAGAAGTAAAATTCTTTTCATATCAGTGCTTAATAATTCAGTCTTTCCAATCGAAGTTCTGTAGTTTCTTTCTTTTTATCTTCTTCACGGAAAAGAATATAGCCCTCGCGAGCAGGCATCACGTCCATGTCGATATCTTTATTTGATAAGGTCATTTGCTCATAATTATATTCCCCATCAATAATGGTATTGATACCTAAAATCCATTCATACTTCACATCTGTTTTGTCAGCAAAGAAAAACACCGCTCCTGTATGATCTTTAATGTATTGACCGAATAAATAGTCGGAAGAATAATAGCCCTTAGTTTTTTCTTTGTCAATCGTTATCAACTTTTGATAATTGAAATCCTCATCAAAAAACGCGAGCACCAAATCGGTTGTTTTCGAACTGATAGAAGGATTTACAGATTTGTATTTTTCAAACAAATAGACACTTTTCCCATTTTTAAATACAAAGTGTGCTTTTTGCCTCAAATAATATCCTTTTTCCAATCTTCCATAGCGGTCAATTTTCAAATCGCCAGCCAATTCTTCCCATTTAAAGAATTTCTTGCTAAGCTCATTTCCTGCACTATCTAGCACAAATCGGTAAAAACCCAAACGCTGCTCTAAGAGAATTGTTTTATTTTTATTCGCAGCAGAATAAGTGCCAAAAAAATGATATTCATTATTAATCTTTTTCGATTTTGGATAGCCCATATTGAACTCCGATTTGGCATCCTGTAGTAAATATTCAAAATTCTTATCTGATGATTCCTCTAGCCCGAGCACTCTTACCTTATTATTAAACGTCTTCTTATAACCACCTGTTTCAACTCCCATCATATAGCCATCACCCACCGTTTCTAGGGAAAACTTCTTGTGATCCTTGAAACTACCTGTTTTTACATATTCCTTGTTGTAGTTATCTTTCCACAGTTGTTTCTTCTCATAGTCGAACAATGATAATGACTGCCCTTTATCAAACACCACATAACCTTTGAAATCTCCATATGATTGCCCATAGACAACAGAATGATAATACGTCTTGTTTTTCTTAAAGTTTTTAATAATCTCATCAAAAGATTCCGGTATCGACTCTAGTTTTTCGCCATCATAATAAAACTCATCTTTTATCTCCTTATCTTTTAAAGAAATCAACTGCGTGGAACTAAAGACAAAAACATACTCTTCCCCCTTCCTTGAATAATATTTCGATGTAACCGAAATATATTCCTCCATGTATTCCGTCGCGCTAAATTGACGAACCACTCGCTTGTGTGTTTTATCGACAAACTTAGTGTTAAACACCACATTTAAGTTCTTATCGAGCATCACATATTCATACTCCGTTGTCGTTTTGTCTAATTTATCAAGCTTATACACATAGAAATAAGCAAACAAATCGGAGTTGTTATCGTATATGTAGCTCGAGGAGATTAAAATGCCAGTTGATAAGTCCGACACATTTCGAAGCTGCGCTTCACTCACAAAGGGAAGAGCAAGCAAAAATATCAGGAAGATTTTTTTCATGTTGTTATTTTTTTTAGCTCCTTTTTTCATGAAAGTGGGAGCTTTTTTTTTGATTTTGTAAAATTATTGGTTCTTCGCCAAATTATTTTCGGAAGAACAACTTACGCCTTAGAGGATATATTGCACCCCAACGCCTATGCGCAGAAATCCACCATCGAAGAAAGAATAGCAGATTTGTGGGTTAATATTGAATTTATCTGAAATTCGATAGTTTGCACCTGCTCCGAAATTCAAACCAGCATCGGTGTCAGAGCTTGAGAAGTCTGACATTGAAGAATCTTTTGGATATTCATACTTGTATGAATAAAACATCAGTCCTCCCAGAAGGTAAAAACTCATCTCAGAAGAAACCGATGCGACAACATAACGATAGTCAAAATCAATCATGCTTGTTGTCAGATAATCTTTGGTGCCAAAATGAGTATAAGCAACGCCAACTTCCGATTCTGGAGAAATGTTATACACTCCATTGACGCCCAAACCGAGCCTTGAGGCGTTTAAATCATAGGATAGACCTGCTCCGAATCTGATTTGACCGAAGTCGAAAACTTGCGCTTGCGCACCTGCTGAAACCATGAGAATGGCTAGCATAAAAAAAACTTTTTTCATAGGTGTTTTTTTGCGTTTGTAACTAAAATATTTATTCTTAATATTAAAACACTTCCTCCCTTGTTTTGTTTACTTCTTCTCCCAAAAAAAAATATTTTTCTTACCCTCGCTCATCAGTTATTTCGCAAAAAACTGTTTCAAGGACAAAAAAACACGAGGCAGATTTCGAAAAATCTGCCTCGTACATCTGATAAAAAAAGGATTTCTATTTCTTTCTACGTCCAGTTGCACTTCCTCGATCTCGTCGCCCTTGAGCTCCTGTCTGCTTACGATTGTAATCTCCTTTTCCTCCGCCGTCAAATTTCTTCTTGCCTCGTGTGCGCTGAAATCCGGTTGGTGCTTCCCCCATTACACGGTCAACCTCCACAGGAATGCCCTCCACACGGAGCTTGCGCATTGCCTTTGCCAAGTCTTCAGAATATTGGGTGTCTATTTCAAAAAATGAAAACTTACGCTGAATGTCGATGCGACCGATTTCGGCATTTTTCACTGGCAGACTGTCATTAATCATGCCAATCAAGCGTCCTGCATTGAGGTTTTGCTTCTTGCCCACATTGATAAACATGCGGCTCATTGCCATGCCTCCACGACCTTTCTTGCCACCTTCGGCACGCTCACCGCCTTTGCCTTCCTTCATCTTCACATTCAAATCAGGTGCGTTGCGATAGTATTCGATAAATCGGTTGAACTCCACCGACACAAAGTGTTTCAATATCTCATCGGCACTCATGCCTGCGAAGCATTCCTTAATGCTATCTAAATAAGGGTCGATAGTGCTATTGTCCACCTCGGTGGCAGCCACTTTATTGATGAAGTGCATCAATTGCACTTGACAGATTTCTTCGCCACTAGGCACTTGTTTTTTGTCGAATGTTTTCTTTGAAAACTTCTCGATTTGGCGCATCTTGCCCACCTCACGGCTGTGCAAGATGGAAACCGAAATACCAGTTTTCCCAGCACGTCCTGTGCGTCCACTGCGGTGCACATAGGCCTCGGGGTCGTCGGGCAAAGCATAATTGATGACGTGAGTCAGCTCATTCACATCTAGTCCACGAGCAGCCACATCGGTGGCAATCAACATTTGCAATTGCTTGTTGCGGAAACGTTCCATCACATTATCGCGCTGCGCTTGCGAAAGGTCGCCATGCAAGGCATCGGCATTATAACCATCCGACATGAATTTAGCCGCCACATCTCGTGTTTCCATGCGAGTGCGACAAAACACAATGGCATAGCAATTAGGATAGTTATCGGCAATACGCTTCAAGGTGGCATATTTATCTCGGGCTTGCACCACATAGTAATGGTGCTCCACATTGTCGGAACCTTGATTGCGCGAGCCCACTGAAATTTCTTCGGGATTATTCAAATATCTTTTTGCCATGCGCGAAATTTCCGCTGGCATAGTTGCCGAAAATAGCAAAGTTTGCTTAGTGGCTGGGGTGTCTTCTAAGATTGCGTCAAGTTCTTCTTTGAAACCCATGTTGAGCATTTCGTCCGCCTCATCGAGAATTGAATAGCGAATGTCGGTTACATCAAGTTTTCCCCGACGAATCAAGTCATGTGTACGACCGGGAGTGCCCACCACAATCTGGCAGCCAGCATTCAAGGCTTTAATCTGCCCACGAATGTCGGCGCCACCATAGACAGCCACCACGCCAAGACCTTTCATATACTTGGAAAAGTTTTCCAAATCGCGAGCGATTTGCAAGCACAATTCACGTGTAGGACACAAGATAAGTGCTTGCACTTTTTTGCTTGAAAGGTCGAGATTGTGGAGGATTGGCAATCCAAAAGCGGCAGTCTTGCCAGTTCCTGTTTGCGCCAATGCCACCAAGTCGTTGTCGTTGTGAATGAGGTGAGGAATTGTTTTTTCCTGAATAGGCGTAGGTGTTTGAAAGCCCATTTCAGCAATGGCTTTCAGGATTTCGGGCTTTAGCCCTGTTTCTTCAAATGTCATCTGTTAAGATATTACGATGCAATCCGCATCATTATTATAAAATTGCACAGATGACAAAAAACATTTTATATTGATTGTATAAATCCCCCCTTGCCATCAATGCGTCCTTAATTTTAAGGCGTTGCAAAAGTATATCTTTTGTTTATATTCCATTTGCATGAATATAAATCTTGATGATTATTTCACAGAATAATCAAGTTTCCTGCCTATTTCTAGGGATTTAGCTTATCTTCTATCTGTTTTTTAGCCGATATTTGACTGACTTGCTTCTCTAATTGCTTCATCAAGCGAATTTCTTCTGCTTGAAGCTTTTCCGAAGATGCATGCAGCAACGCTGCCCACTGCTGCTGTGCTTCAATCGGCAAAGTCGATGAAATATCTGCGCTCCCCTCCCCTCGGTGGGCATCAAACCAGCAATAGAGTGCATTGATGCTCGCCCTCCGATTGCGCCCACGAAGGGTGCGGTGGAATTTGCGCCGTTTGTGAAGCTCGCTTTGCAGATAGGCTTTGCGCTTCGCCACCAAATGAGGAATGAGCTTCCGCATTTTTGATACGATATAATATAGTATCAGAATTGCCAAAACTGAAATCACAAGCAGTCGCTTCCATGGCAGTCGCTTCCCCTCAGCCGCTTCGGGGTTTGATGCTGCATTGAGGGCATCGAGCGAGTCTTTCAAACTGCTAAGCATCGCCAAATCGGGGTTCGCCTGCACGTGGATTTCTTGGGCTGGCAATGCGCGCTGATAGACTCGCTTGGTGCTGGGGTTATACCAATAGACCTCCTGCCCGGGCAGTTGCACCGTGCCTTCCGTTTCAAAAAGATAAGCCACATGCTGCGTGAGTTCGCCATTGATGCTCGATTGCGTGCGCCGCTCTTTGAATTGCGGTTCAGAAGCGTAGTTGCTCACTCCCTCCAGCTCAGGCAGCTCGATCGGCTGAATGAAGTTGGGCAGCGTGCCGGCTGCATATTGCTTCACGGTTCGGTTCAGCACATCGCCCACTTTGATGTTTTTCAAATCCTTATCCCACTGCTCGCTGAGGGTCATGCTGCTCGCCACATTCCACACTTCCGCACCGTCGGCAGTTGGCACAGCGTTTACTTTTATCTTCTGCGCTTTGGTGTGAATTTCCGTGGGCACACCTTTATAGTCGCCCTCGGGTGGCGTGTTGGCGGTGATGTTTAGCGAGGGAATCGTGAGTTCGCCCTCCACAAAAGGATAGACCACATAATAGAACGTGAGCGTGGCATATTTCTTCTTGTTGATATAACTGGTGCTGGGCGTGGTCTGCGTGTAGGGCAAGATGAAGGCGTTGTCGACTTGCAGGTTTTGGAATTGCAAGGGCGAAGTGAACCATGTGGTGGTGTGCACCGAAATGCTCACTTTGAAAGGCTGCCGCACCACGCCTTCACGCGGACTGACACTCACGCGCGCAAAGCAAGATTGTGCGTGGGCGTTGCTCGCTTGAATTGCCAATAGGGCGAATAGGATTATGTGTAGGTGTTTTTTCATGGTTGTCATAATTCATCAGACGCACGTCCGTGCGTCTCTACCACCCCATCAGGGAACTGTTTTTTATACTGATATTTAAATCTTCTGCTGAGGAACTCCTGAGGGTCTTCGGAAATGCCTTGCATGAGGATGTTGGCGGGCAATTTCTCTTTGCCGAGCTTGAAATCCTCGGGCACTTCTTCCTGTTCCTCCGCCTTGCTCTTGCCCGATTCCACTTCATCGGCTATCCGCTTGCCATCTTTAGGGAGTTCATCCACTTCGGTGTCGGAGGTCAATTCATCGTCTTTGCTTTTGGCTTCTTGGGCTTCAAATTTTTCTTTTTTCTTGTCTTCTTCGTCCATGCGAAGCACATCGCTGCCGCCCCACTCGATGGAATCCGCCTGCATTTTGTTGTG
>JBKECD010000160.1:0-12531 GCA_047974225.1 Mangrovibacterium sp. | reverse complement strand
ATTTAGACACTTCGGGAAAGACAAGGTCGAAATGGACTTTGGCATACTTGCTATTGCCTTTAATCTAAAAAAGCTGCATAAAAGAATGCAGCTTGGGCTAAAAACTATGCTAAAATCATTTTTTGTGGCATTCTTTGAGCTAAAACCTCATTTGCAGAGATTGAAAATTGAAAAATACAACCTTCAGTTCTTAAGTCTAAATTTAATCGCCGCTTAAAAATTAAAGAGGATGTCCGTTTTTGGACACCCTCTTTTTTTATGCTGTTCTTCGAGCCTATTTAAAGAGGCTATAACTCAATCCCACTGCAAACACGAAGTTTGAGCGGTCGTAGGTTTCGGTATATGATGTTTCACTAGTAAAGTTACGAGTTACTGGATTATAGAATGTGTTCATCACGCCCAAATCCAAGACTAGTTTTTCGGTGAAAGCATAAGCCACACCAGCACCGATGGAGTGCGTAGAAAAAGAATGAGTGATGTCATTTCTCCAGTTTTCAGCAATGCCGAGGTCGGTGTATTGCCAGCCCAAACTTGCTTTCAGTTTTTCTGAAATCTGATATTCAGCACCGAGTGCATAGTCGATGGTATTTTTGTCGATACCGCGCTCTTCGCCTGTGGCTGAATCTTTGCCCCACTCCACACCTTTATCGAAATAATTAGTGAAAGAAGCCGAAAGCAAAAGCTTGTCGCACACTTGATAATCGGCACCAATTGCCAAAATCGCAGGAATATCAGCACGTGATTTCACTCCATCTTTATACATGTCCGTGTCATCCACTTTGGTGTCATTGGTGAGTTCTAATTTGGTTTTGAATTCATATTTCACCGCAATATTCCATTTGTCGCAAGGCTTCACATTCATGCTCAAAATCGGTGTGAAAGCTGTACCCGATTGCTTGGCATCAACGTTTTGGTCAGCCACCATTGCGCTGTAAGTTGCAGCTTCCTCAGTAGTTAGCATACCTTCACCTTGTAAAGCTGCAATCACTTGCGTGCCGAGCATATATTCGCCACCAAACATTTCTGGGTTCACACTAATATTTGCAATATAACCTTCATAAGTGTTGGCTGCAATCAGCGTGCGCAAGCCAGCACCGAAGCTGAACATTTCATTCACTTCATAGGAATAGTTCAACTGCAAACCGAAATAAGACGATGCGCCATTGAAGTAGATATCACTTTGGTATCCCGAAGTGGTTAATCCCATCGAGTTGAGCAGAGCGGGAAACCCTGCCACTTCCGATTCAAATGAAGGCAATCCAGTTTTATATTCCGCAGAACCACCGCCACCGGGCACACCGAAATAGAACGAGAATGCTGATTTGTTCTTTTTGTAAGCCGCAAAGAATGATGGCATGACAGGCACACGCACTTCGGCAGCATATTCGGCTACACTTTTGGTTTGCACATCGCTCAAGAGCGGATAGGTCGATTGAATCGTTCTATCTTGAAAGACTGTTTGACTGTTGAACGAGAAGTGCCAGCCGCTAGCCAATTGGGTCAAGCCGGCAGGGTTGTAATACACCGCATCAATATCATGGGTAGCGTTGCGCGAAACCATACGAATGTATTGCGCACTTTGGTTGGTGTTGGTCACCAATCCGCCAGCAAAGACTGCTGAAAACGACAAGGCTGTCGCTAGAATCATCAAAGAAAGTTTCTTCATAAATATGAATTAATAATAAAAAGCAACAAAAATAAGCACTTTTGCCGCATGTGCAAATTATCTGTGTGCAAAATGCTGTTTTTTAAAACAGAATTATGGTTCTGTGTCGAATATAGTGGAAACTATGCAAGTCCACGGTTGCTGAGCGCAGCCGAAGTATTGGACTTGACTCGGAATGCTTTTTCGAGTTTATATTTGATGAGTTTATTCATTCCACTCTTTTTTTAAGCTCCGCTTCTAATTCTTCAATAGTTGGTAAATTGCTTTTCAAGTTATCGGGCAACGCCTCTATTAATGTAAATTCACTCACGCCCATTGGTTTTGAAATATCTCGCAATGCAAATTCCGTTTCGATTTTCTTTTTATCTCGACAAAGTAACATACCGATAGTTGGTTTGTCATCTTCTGCTTTGACCAAACTATCCACTGCCGACAAATAGAAATTTAGTTTGCCCGCATACTCTGGCATAAACTTCGTATTTTTAAGTTCAATTACCACATAGCATTTGAGTTTTGTGTGATAAAAAAGCAGGTCAATATAATAATCCGTATCATCTACCTCAAGATGATACTGCCGCCCCACAAAAGCAAACCCCTTACCTAGTTCCAATAAGAATTTCGTAATATGCTCTATCAGTTGCTGCTCTACATCTCTTTCATTATACGGCTGAGTCATAGTCAGAAAATCAAAAACGTAGGGGTCTTTAAGTGTTTGTTGAGCCAAGTCTGATTGAGGTTCAAGAAGCGTTTGCTTGAAATTAGTGATTGCTTTCCCTTGCCGATTATATAAGTCTGATTTAAGCTGCCACGCTAGCACATCTCTACTCCAAGCATTTTCAATTGTTTGCTGAATATAAAACCTCGCCTCTTCAATATTTTTTGATTTACTGAAAATAAGAATGTTATGCCCCCACGGAATTTGTGCAACAGGATGTTGCACAAATTGTCCAACAGGTTGTTGGACAATTTCGGTGTGATAAAAAATGTAGAATTGTTTGCAATAAAACAGGTTACTTCTTGACAAGCCTTTCATATCAGGAAATTCCGCTTTCAAATCTTTTGCAAGCTGCTCAATAAGTTTATTTCCCCACACATTTTCTTTATCGGCAATCATTTTGCCAAGTTCCCAATAGAACTCAATCAACACGGAATTGACAGCAACAGCAGCCTTAATCTGCGTCGAACGAATTTTAGACTTCAATTCTGAAATCCATTTCCTGTATGTATCATCAGATAGGTTCATTATTTTTGAAAATTGAATGAGGTGAACAAACAAAACGACAAACTCTCATAACAAATGTAAGTTTATTTTCTCGAATTATCCACCTTTTAGACCGACCAATCTTCAAAAAACTAGTTTCGACTCTTGAGCGCAATAAAAACAAGCACTTTTGGCGCATGCGCAAATTATCTGTGTGCAAAATGCTGTTTTTTAAAACAGAATTATTTATACAAGAAATGTAACATTACTATTTTTTTGTCGTTTAAGCTAACAAATGTATCTTTGAACAAGAATGAAAAACCATCAGATGAACAGACGACTCCAAAAGTGGACATTATGCTTCTTGCTCTTGCTTGGCACAAGCATTTTTGCACATGCACAGCAAATTAAATTTGCGGATTGCGACCGCCCACTCACCAAGCGTGAGTATCGCGAATTGATTGAAATGCCCGAACGCTATTCTCCCGGTGGGGCTGGGCTGCTCACTTATTTCTGTTCGCCTATTGGATACCTCTATGTGGGTGAACCGCTGCGTGGACTAGCCGTTTTTGGAGGTGAAATGACTGCCTTGACAGTTGCCATCGTTGGTTTTTCCAATAGCTGGCGTTATGCGCATGAAGATGATGATTATGGATTCTCGGGTTCTAATCGACAGAAACAAGAGCGAGCAAAAACCGTGTTTTTATCGGGCTTAGCTGCCTATTGGGGATTGAAGATTTGGAGTCTTTTCGATGTGTCGCATGTGGCACGAGTAAAAAACCTTGCCTATCAGGAGCAAAACAAACTATCGTTTAGCCTCACTCCCAGCCTGATGCCCACACACCAAAATAGCCATGAATTATCAGTAGGCTTGACGCTGCGCATTGATTTGTGATGGGGTAAAAAGCTAATTAGTACGCTCTCGATTCCGCAAAATCTCATTCCCGTTTTCACTTGCCCACACAATCAAGGCATGCAGATGCGAAAATAAACTCAGCCCCATGTCGGTGAGCTGATATTCCACTCTCGGTGGCACTTCGGGATAAATCTCTCGGTGAACAATTCCATCGGCTTCTAGCGAGCGAAGAGCTAGGGTAAGCATCCGCTGCGAAATGTCGCCGATGCTTTGTTGAATCTCGCCAAAACGCATCACCCCATTAGCTTGCAGGGTGGCAATAATCAGCACCGACCACTTGTCGCCCAAACGTGAAAGCACATCTCTCACCGGACAGAATCCGTTTCTCTCAAAATTTATTATCTTTTTTTCTCTCATAAGTTGTTATTTCTCTGCATTGCTTACATCAGTGTGCCTAGCTCACATGGCTGTACCGTATTGTTTTCTAAATATTCAGCCACTAGCTTTGCACTACAAAATAATACATTTATCATCAATAATCAAAAAGAAATAAAGATGGAAAATTTTAAAACAATCGCCAAAGGCGAAAACTTCACCGCTGTTGATTTTGAAAAATTCAGCAAGCTAACCGACAATGCCCAAGGCAAAGTGTTCTTGAAGGAATATACACATACTACAGGCTGCGAGATTTCATTTGGTGCGCTCCCCGCTCATGGCGAAGTGCCATTCCTCCACAAGCATCAGCAAAACGAAGAAAACTACATTATCCTTAGTGGCAGCGGTCGTTTTGAAGTGGATGGAGAAACTATTGAAGTGAGCGAAGGTTCAGTGGTGCGCATTGCTCCTCAGGGAGTGCGTGGATTGAAGAACATTTCTACCGAAGAGCTGATTTACATCACTATCCAATCGAAAGCCAATTCACTCGAGCAATGCACCGCCGATGATGGAGTGATATTGTAAGATGAATTCAAAAAACAAAGTCCATTTAAACCTCGTTAAATGGACTTTGTTTTGCTATTTCATTGTGCTCATATCAATCACATATCGGAATTTCACCTTGCCATCAAGCACACCATGATAGGCTTTTTCGATTTCTTTGGCATCGGCTTTGATGATTTCTACTTCGGGATAAATGTCATGCTTCACCGAATAGTCGAGCATCTCTTGCGTTTCCTTGATTCCGCCAATCATCGAACCAAACACTTTCCGCCCAGCTCCCCAAATAAACTTATCGAGCGAAAGACTTGGAATCTCGCTGAATGAAGGCACACCCACGATGGCGAAATGCCCATCAAATGCCACCATCTGCAAATACATATTCATGTCATAGGGAGCAGGAATGGTGCTCAAGATGAAATTAAATGTCGAAGTCAAGCCCTCTAGCTCCTCGGGATTATTCACATTCACAAACTTCTTTGCACCCAATCGCAAAGCATCAGTACGCTTTTCTTCGGAAATGTCGAACACCGTTACTTCTGCACCCAATGCCACGAGATATTGCACCGCCATGTGTCCTAGTCCTCCAAAGCCAGCCACCCCCACATTCTCGCCTTTTTTCACATCAGCAAAACGAATAGGGGAATAGGTGGTAATCCCTGCGCAAAGCAAAGGTGCAACTCGCTTGAGGTCGGCATTCTTCGGAATCTTAATGGCGAAATCCTCCGACACCACATAGTTGTTTGAATATCCGCCTTGCGTAAATTCGTTGTTGTGATGTTGGTCGAAAGAATTGTAGGTATTGACCTGTTCAGGGCAGAATTGCTCCCGATGATGCGAACAATCATCACACGTGCGACAGGAATTAATCAAGCAACCGATACCTGCATAATCGCCCACTTTAAATTTACTTACATTCTTTCCCACCTTCACCACTCGCCCCGCAATTTCATGACCGGGCACTAATGGATAATGTTCATTTTGCTTCCAATCTTCATGCACCTCGTGCAAATCGCTATGACAGATGCCAGAATACATGATTTCAATTTGAATTTCATCATCGCCCACCGCATGGCGAGTAAACTCATAGGCTTGGAACTTAAATCCCGGTTCCGCCACGGCGAAGCCTTTAGTGGGAATTTCTTGTGCTTGAATGGCAGGCGAAACTGCAGCTGCCAAAAGAATACCATTAACTAACTTTTTCATATAAAAATAGAATTATTATATGACAAAAGTAAAGGAGAGAAGCATGCACTTTTTTGACAAAAGTCAAAAAAATTATTTTCGCCTCACACGGCTCAATGTTTCTTGCGAAATGCCTAGAAATGATGCAATATAGCCCAACGAAACTCGCTTGATGACTTCGGGGTGATGCTGCATAAGGTCTTTGTAGCGTTGTTCTGCCGACATGGTTTGCAGCGCAAAAATTCGATCGTCAAGCACCTTGCAATAATCCTCCACAATCTTCCTGCCGATCGTGTTTAGGTCGTTGTGCTTCTGATAGAGTTCAGCCATATCTTTGCCCGAGATAAATTGAAATTCGCAATTCTCTAGGCACTCGATGGTTTCATGCGATGGCTTATTGTCGAAAAACGAAGTTATGGCTGCAAATTGCTGTCCTTCATAGCCAAACCAAGCGGTGATTTCCTGATTACCTCGCCTGAAGAAAGAACGAATCATTCCTTTTCGGATGACAAAAAAACTCGACACTGTCTGCCCCTCCTTGATAATATAACTCCCTTTCCGCTTCGTAATCGTTTGAATCTTTGCATTTAAATCCAGCTGAGCTTCCTGCGAAAGAAAACCATAGTTTTTTAGGCAACTGATAAATAAATCTGCATTTGGGGTGTTGAGTATCATCATGCAAAGGTAGGAAATAAATCAAAACGCCCTTGCAAAATGCTTGCAAGGGCGTTTTGATTTATGGTAATAAGTTCTCAATACTTCACCGTCTTCCACCATTCCTCTACCAATGTTTGCGAAGCTCGACCACGGAAAACCTTACCCTCTTTCATAATCACACTTTCCGAAACACTAGGCTTCAACTCTTCCAAAGTCTTTCCCCAATCGCTGCCGCCCGAAGTGGCAAAAAGAATCACGGTCTTTCCTGAAAAATCATAACTTTCGAGAAAAGTGTTGATGATGGTCGGTGCCACATACCACCAAATGGGGAAGCCTACCAAAATCACATCATAATCCGCAATCTTGGCATCTTTGTCGGCTAAAGTTGGACGAAATTTCTTATCGTGCATCTCGATGCTGCTTCGGCTGTTGGCATCATGCCAATCGAGGTCGGCAGCAGTGTAGAGCACTTCGGGCTTGATTTCATACAAATCGGCATCAGCCAACTTCGCCAGTTTCTGAGCAACCGAGCGTGTATTGCCTGTTGCCGAAAAATAACTCACTAAAACTTTCATGTTTTTTGGATTTGCTGCGCCAGCTGCTTGCATGAAGCCAAGGACGCAAAGGAATAAAATTAGTTTTTTCATTTTCTTCTATTTTAAGGGGACTTCTAAAAATTAGCTGTTAGGTCATTTTGATTTTATGAGAGATAGATTTTGGGCTAATTTCGCCAAAGCATAGCGAGCTATGGTTTAAAAGATTAGTACAAAAGATACTCTCAGAAAACAAAATGAACAACAGCTGTATTTAGCAGCCTCCCCAATTTAAAACTAATTTTTAGAAGTCCCCTTAAGTCTCTTCAAAGAGACAATATCTATTAATCTTTATCCACCATCTTTTCGCTACTTTCAGGATAGCGATGCCCGATGATTTCGATGCGAGTAAGGGTTTCTTGAATCCGAGTCAAATCTTCAGCATTCAAACGCAGCTTGTCGGCAGCTACATTTTCTTCTAGGCGATGGATCTTAGTTGTGCCCGGAATTGGCACAATCCAATCTTTCTGTGCACAAACCCATGCCAAAGCAACTTGTGCTGGTGTAGCTTCTCTTTGTTGCGCAATTTCCTTCAGCAGATTTACCAACACCATATTTGCATCTCGATTCTCTGTTGCAAAACGAGGAATACCATTTCTAAAATCATCAGCATCAAATTTAGTATCCTCGTTAACTTTTCCAGTAAGAAACCCTTTCCCCAGCGGACTAAAAGGCACTAACCCAATACCGAGTTCTTCGAGCGTAGCGAAAGTTTTCGTTTCTGGTTCGCGCCACCACATCGAATATTCACTTTGTAAAGCAGAAACAGGCTGAATGATATGCGCCCTACGGATATTTGTTGCACTAGCTTCGCTCATGCCGAAATATTTCACTTTCCCTTCTGCAATCAAATCTTTCACTGCGCCTGCCACATCTTCAATTGGCACATCGGGGTCGATGCGATGCTGATAAAGCAAGTCGATAGTCTCCACCTTTAGTCGGCGGAGCGAACCTTCCACGCGCTCACGAATATAGGCAGGGCGACTATTCAAGCCTGAAGTTTGCCCATTGACATAGTTAAACCCAAACTTCGTGCCAATCACCACTTCATTTCGGAAAGGTGCAAGAGCCTCACCCACCACTTCTTCATTCAGAAAAGGTCCGTAAATTTCGGCGGTGTCGAAGAAATCCACGCCAAGTTCATAAGCTCTTCGAATTAACGCAATGGCTTCTTTTTTATCGGTAGGCTTTCCATAGCCAAAACTTAACCCCATGCAACCCAAGCCGATTGCTGAAACTTCTAGTCCCTGAGTTCCCAATTTTCTTTTGTTCATACTTCCTATTTTGATTATTTCACCCATCCTTCAATTTGCGCATCGGCTTTTTTCACGGCACTACCTTTTATTGCCAATCCTTTTTTTACATCAGCATCAGGACAAGCAAGCTGAATATTTGCTTCACTTTGTCCCAATCCACTTCCTTCATGGGTGCAAAATGGCATGATGGTCTTTCCGCTGAAATTGTGCGACTCCAAAAAGCTGAACACCGCCATCGGAGCCGTTCCCCACCAATTCGGATAGCCCAAATAGATGGTATCATATTCTTCAATACTCGCTAAATTCTCAGCCAATTCCGGACGAGCATCTGCATTCAATTCATCTTGCGCCACACGAGTAGTTTCTATATAGTCGGCAGGATAGTCTTGCTCTGTTTCAATATGAAACAAATCAGCTCCCACCAACTGTTGGATTTTCTTCGCCACCACTTCGGTATTTCCCTCTGCCAAATTGATGATGCTTCCACTCACATAGTTTTCTCCCTTTCGAGAATAATAGGCAATTAAACTTTTCATACTTATCTGTTTTTATTTCTACCTGCAAATATCCGAAAAACGTTCTACTACATATTATCTGCATTACAGAATGATTTACCATTTTTACCGCATATTTCTTTTTCACCCAAGACTAGTTATCTTTGTGTGTAAATATTCATTCGTATGAAAAACATCTACCGCATCGAAACCGTCAATGACTATTGCAAGTTGCATGGAATTGAAACCGCACACCCGCTAGTGAGCATCATTGATTTCTCTCAATTGAAATCCGACTATTCCAATCACACGCATTTCCATTATGGGGTCTATGCTATTTTTCTAAAAGAATATGATTGTGGGGAACTGCGCTATGGGCGAAATAAATACGACTATCAAGAGGGTAGCCTCGTGTGTGTGCAACCCGGACAGATGGTGGAACTCATCAAACCTAAAAATACCAACACACGCAAAGGTTGGGCACTCCTTTTTCACCCCGACCTGATACTTGGCACGAACCTCGCCAAGCAAATCAACGACTATACTTTCTTTTCCTATGCCATCAATGAAGCCCTGCACACTTCCGAGCAAGAGCGCAAGATGATTCTCGAACTTTTCAGCAAGATTCAGCATGAGGTGCATCGCCCAATTGATAAATATAGTCGCAAACTGATTGTGGACAATATTCAGCTTTTCCTCGACTATTGCATGCGGTTCTACGACCGTCAATTCATCACTCGTGAGCATCTGAATCAAGGAGTTTTAGAGAAGTTTGAAGCCGAACTGCACAATTATTTCAAGACCGAGAAACCGCTACTCATTGGGCTGCCATCGGTGGCTTATTTTGCCGATGCGCTGCATCTTTCTGCCAACTATTTTGGTGATTTAATCAAAAAGGAAACTGGGAAGACCGCACAAGAATACATTCAGTTTCAACTGATGAACATGGCGAAAAATAAAGTGCTCGACCACTCGAAAACGCTCAGCGAAGTCGCCTATGAACTTGGTTTTAAATATCCACAGCACTTCACTCGCATGTTTAAAAAGAATGTTGGCATGTCGCCTAGCGACTATCGGAATGCGAATTAGTTTTTTGAATTTCATCAGAAAAGGCGTTCTTTCTATTTTTAGGAAAGCATATTTTGAATCTGATATTCCCTTTCCTAAATTTAGGAAAGCATATTTTGAATCTGATATTCCCTTTCCTAATTTTGGGAAAGCACATTTTGAATCTGATATTCCCTTTCCTAATTTTAGAAAAGCACATTTTGAATCTGATAATCCCTTTCCTAAATTTGGGAAAGCGCATTTTGAATCTGATATTCCCTTTCCTAGATTTGGGAAGGAGTGCATTGAATCTGATAATCCTTTTCCTAGATTTGGGAAGGAGTGCATTGAATCTGAAAACTACCTCGTAGATTTTTCCATGCACATCAAAAAAACAAATATTACCTGTTCTAATTTTAGCATGCGCCTTAGCGGATTAATTACATCCTTGTCGTTCGCCGAGCCAACCTTTGCACATCTTGAAATGCCCTCGGGATAAGCTGTATGCTCGTGCTTCTTATCGGACAAATGTCAATCCCCCCACGACGAGTATATAGGCATGCCACCATCAATTTCCTTGGCTGATAACGCTCCATGAGGCGATGATAGACCATCTCGCAAATCTCCTCATGAAAGTGAAATTCATTGCGGAAAGAAACAATGTATTTCAGCAAGCTCAACTCGTCAATGTGCTTATCGCCATCTAAATAAATAAATATCGACCCCCAATCAGGCTGATGAGTTACCTTGCAATTACTCCGAAGCAAGTGCGACATTAACTGTTGAGGCTCTTTGTCTGCCGTTTTCGATTTCAGCAACGAAGGGTTCTCCTGATAGCTATTGAAAACAGCTAATTCAGCCCCTTCGATGTTGTCGATACTTTGATATTCGAGCAATTCGTTTTCCTCAGGAATACAATCATTGATGAAAAATGCCATTTTCACCTCGCATGCCAGCAAAAAGCTGAGGTCTTCTTCAGCGATACGAATCACCTGATGAATAGACTCCTCGACCGTTTCGCTGATATGCTCCATATTAAAGGAATTGAAATATAGCTTCAACGATTTGCTTTCCACCAAAAACTTTGATTGTGCAGGCACATTCATTTTCACAATCCCAGAAATAGGCAGTCCGCTAGTGGTGAGAAAGCTCACCTCATAATTATGCCAGCAGTCCACGCCGACAAACTCATTTCCCAAGATGTCATAGCTCTCTCGATTGAGTGAGCGAGGAACTCTTTCCAATAGCTTTTTGTCGTATGAAATTGGCGAATGACTTCGTGCGCCAAGGTGAGTGAGAAAATCTTTTTCTTCCATAATTATAGCAATGCAGGGTCGGCAATTCCCACTTCGGCGAAAGCTTTTGCTCGAAGCAAACAACTGTCGCACTTTCCGCAAGGTGTTTCCACGGGTGCATAGCAGGTGTGCGTATATTTATAATCAATCCCCAATTTCAATCCAAGTTTAATTTCATCCGCCTTGGTGAAATTAATAAAAGGGGCATTCACTCTTATCGGTTTTTTATCGACCACTGCACACACTGTTCCTTGGTTGATTGCCTTTTCCATCGCCTCGATAAACTCCTCCCGACAATCCACATAGCCCGAATAATCCACTTGGCTCACCCCGATAAACACATCTTGCGCCCCAACCGCTTCAGCCACCGAGGCAGCCACCGACAAGAAAATCATGTTGCGTGCCGGCACATAGGTAGTCGGTATTTTATCACTATCAGGATGCCCCTCCTCCACGGGGATAGCGGCATCAGTCAGTGCCGATCCTCCCCATTGGTTCATCTGCATTTCCACCACAAAGTGTTTCTTCACCCCAGCCAATTCCACTTGTTTCTTCGCCTTTTGCATCTCCACCACATTTTTCTGACCATAATTTAAAGTCAAAGCATAAAGCTCAAAACCTTGAGATTTTGCCAAGTGTAGCGCCGTAGTTGAATCTAGTCCTCCCGACAATAAAACAACCGCTTTCTTTTTGTTTTCCATAGGGGCAAAGGTAAGAAAATGTCTATTTATAGGTGAATTTCAACGCAAAGTTTTTTCATTTTGAGTCGGACGCTTAGTCGCCTTTGCTAATGCCAAAAGAAAACCCTGCAAGTGGCTAAACTTGCAGGGTTTTGTTTCTTGCTCCCCAAGTAGGGGAAAATGTAATGGGTGTAACCTTGTCTATATAAAACTCTTATGCAGCAACAAAAGAATCGTGTAACCAATTTGTAACCGATCTTTTTCCTCAATTTGTCAGCATCTGACTTAGTTTGTCATGCAGCTAAGTACAAAAGGGGACTTCTAAAAATTAATTATTTGGGATTCAAATAAATATTACTATCTTTAGGGCTATCAAAGCACATGAATATGCATAAATATAAAAGTACAGGCAATAGAGGTCTTTTTGATGAACAAGATAGTCTTTCTAAACTATCCGAAATAGGCAATCCACTAGAACGACTAAGTGCAGCCGTTGATTTTGAGATGTTTCGGATGAGTTTGGAGGAATACTTATTGAATAAGGATAAAAATAGCAACGCAGGAGCTAAGCCTTTTGATGTTGTTTTGATGTTTAAAATTTTGCTTCTTCAGCGCTACTACGGGTTAGGAGACACGCAAATTGAATATCAAATTATCGATAGGAT
>JBKECD010000153.1:0-22695 GCA_047974225.1 Mangrovibacterium sp. | reverse complement strand
TTTGTCATTTCTTTCCACTTTGCATCTTCCAACCCCCACACTGCTGAGAAATAATGGCGTGCAGGCACATCGTTGGTTATTCTTTGCGCTACATAGTAAGTGTCAGAAATCACATTGCTGAATCCTTTTTCAGGCACCGTTTTATAGGCTAATCCTTCGCCTTTGTGATAGTAATTTTCTTTTGTCGCCTCGCCGATATGGGTTACCTCCGCTGACTTCAATATTACCGCCATGCCGAGTTCGTCATTATTGAGTGATTGCACATCGAGCGTAGCGATTGCCTGATGACTCGCCCCCACTTCAAACTGCTGAGGCTGCTCCTTCTTTAGATGGGTGGTAACAATGCCCGTAACAACTTGTTTTTCTCCTTGAAACCCAGATATTGTTACATCCGATTGAAACCAATATTTCCCGGGATAAATCGCAATGCGCTCCACTGCCGACAGCACTTGGTCTTCCACATGCCATCCTGAATACCTCAATTCAAACACCGAGCGCACCGGTCCTTCAGCGATCTTCTGATATTGATACACATCTGTTGAACCCAAGCGATACAACGAATCATTTTCAAAGAGAGCCAGACCTCCCGAGCCCACCGAGTTGCCACAATGCAAGATATCCATCCCCCAATCCGCAAGCACATGATAATTTCCCATCGCAGGAGTGTGTATTTTATCTATGACCAATTCGGGCTGTCTTTTGCCAAACAAGTCTTTCACATTGCGACAGTCGAAATAGTTGCGAAACCCCATTTTATCATTTTCCCAGTTCACACTTTCTCCCTGTGCAATCACCTGAAAAGGCTGGGTAGCGGGAATAGCCTCATAATTGTCCACCTCTAAAAAAGAGCCATCCTCTTGGTGAATGCCTAGGCGAACATTGGTGCGCTTTTCAAATTCGGGGTATGCCATTTTATCAACGCCCACCAATTCCATCCGAACAGTTGCATTGGCAGCGACATCAACCACAAATGCCAATTCATCCCATTCGCCATCGCCATTCATGTCATCCATTTGAGTTGGCAGATATTTTCCATTGCTTTTCACCACAGGCAATTTATCTTCTGGGCAAAACAGCAATTGCTCCACTTGCGCACGCTGAATCACCACCACCTCATCGGTGCGGTCAGCATCCAAATTATTTTTCACTTCAAACAGCGCATCGTTCGAGCAGGAAGCGAGAGCAAACGCCGCCACAAATGCCCAAGTAATTTTCATTCTTTTCATCACATCTAACTTAGATCAATTATTAATCCCACAAAGCTAAAGAATGTTTTTGAGATTTCAGATTAAACGGCTGAAAAAACAAAAAAAGGCATCTCAAATCCATGAGATGCCTTTTTGCATTTATTCGTCTTGCGACAAGTTATTTTGTTTCGAAAAGTTTTGCGAATCCTTCTTCGTCCACCATTTTCTCATCAATAGCTACTTTCTCTTTGATCACTTCAAGCACTCGTTCTTCATAGGCTTGGTTCATCATGCGATTGCGAGTTTGCTCATCTTGCAACATTTGATTAGCATAATTTTCAAGCATATCATCAGGTGCGCTCGTCATGCCATATTGCGCAAATTGCATGGCAGCTGTTTTCTTTGCCACCGCCACTAGGTCGGGATATTCCAATTTCACTTCCGCTTCTTTCGCCACTTTGTCGCGGATCAACTGCCAACGGAAATCATTCAGAATACCTGCAAAGCTTTCTTCCAAAGTTGCATGAGTCATTTCTTTATTCGTTTCAAGCAACCAACGTTTCAAGAACTCCTCAGGCAAAGCGATAGCGCATTTTTCCACCAAAGCATCTTTCACATCAAGCAAGAATTTATATTCGCTTGATTGCTCATAGTTTTTCGCAATGTCTTCTTTCATCTTTGCGCGGAACTCTTCGATTGTATTCACTTCCGAATCCCCTCCGAGCACCGTAGCAAAGAACTCTTCATTCAATTCAGCATCTTGATAGCGCAACACTTCAATCACTGAGAATTGATAGTTTTTACCCTCCTCGATTGAGTCCATTTCAGCATGAGGGACATTTAGCATGTGAGCCACTTCATGTTTGTTTCCATACACCTTCACAGGGTCGAATGTCAGCACCGTGCCCACTGTTGCGCCCACAGCCTGCGCTTGCACTGCCTCATCTTTCATCAAGTCGATAGCAATAGCTACATTCTCACGCATTTCAAAACCTTCCACGGCATTTCCTTCTGCATCAAGCTCCACAATATTCACCCGAAGCGTATCTTTTTCCGCTGCCACTTCCACAGGCACATTTTGCCCCATGCGTTGTGCATAGGCCGAAACTTGCTTGTCAATCATCTCCTCGGTTACGTCGATAAGATAGTAGGGATATTTTTTGCGCTTATCCAATTTCACTTCAAATTCAGGCGCCCAAGCCACATCAACCACAAACTCAAAATCCTCTTGGCTTTCCCAATTGATTTCAGCTTGTTTCTCCTCGTTTGGAAGCGGCTCACCCAAAACATCTAACTTTTCTGTTTCCAGATATTTTGAGATTTCTGTTGAAATAATGCGGTTCACTTCGTCGGCAAGCACCGCTGTGCCATATTGCTTTTTCACCAAGCCAGCAGGCACTTTTCCTGGACGGAAACCAGGCATATTTACTTTTTTACGATAATCTTTTAGCGTTTTTTCAACCGCTTCTGCATAATCTGCTTTCTCAACTTTCAGTGTAAGCGTTGCGCTCAACTCACTGGTGTTCTCTCTTGAAATATTCATTATAACTATACTATAAAGTTACATCACTTACGTCGAAATCTCTCGACAAATTAATTATTCACCTAAAAAAGAAAGCCGCCGCCTATGGTTGAACCAAGACGACGGCCTGCTAGTGCGGATGAAGGGACTCGAACCCCCACGCCGTAAGGCACTAGATCCTAAGTCTAGCGCGGCTACCAATTACGCCACATCCGCTTAACGAGTGCAAATATACAACCGTTTTTTATTCCCACAATATTTTCCGCTATTTTTTTCAAAATATTTTTTCCACCCCCTCTCCCCTCTCCCCTCAAAAAACAATCCCCACCCGATCACTCGAGCAGGGATTGCATGATTACTCACCGAGCTTCAATGCACTAAGCCATCTCCTCCTCTTGCGAATCGGCTTCTTGGTTTTTAGCCTTCGACGTGCGTCGTTTGGCGATGATGTTCTGCTCTTTCACCAAGGCAAAAACAGCATCCGCAAACTCGCCACAGCCATCAGCATCCACCGTCTTTATTGCGCGTAAATATAGCAAAAACTCATGGTTGATTAGCTCCAACAATTCTGCGCGCAACTTCGTGGCATTGCTCTGCGCCAACTGCATTTCGCGATCATTATGCACCGACGCATAGTGCGCCACATAATTAGCCTGTGCCGTCTTAAGCTTGTCAAACAGCGTGCCTGCATAAAACATCGAAGACACCGCATTTGCCACCGACACTTCCTCTACATCCGCAATCAAGGAAAGTACATTGGAGTGGCACACCTTTTGGCTGGTGGCGCCGACGATGGAAGCATAATACTTCTCCACCACTGGCAAGACGACCTGCACCGATAAATACACGGTCGAATCGGTCATCGCCTCATAGCTCTTAATCAAGCTATGGAAGTTGCGATAGCTTTGCTTCATGGCATCGGCATATTGCTTCCGATTTGATTTCACTGCCGAGCGATTGATCGCCTCATTAAGCTGCACTCGTTTTTCACTCACTCGAGCCACAAGGCTCAACACATTCGCATTAGCGTCTTCACCAAGAAGCGCTTTCTTTTCGTCCACCGCTGAAACGAAACTGTTCATCTCGCCTATTTTTACGCGAGTGTTCAAGAAATAATTTTTTGTTGTCATGATTAAAAATTTAAATTAATGATTTGAATTAAAAAAACCGTTGAAAGGTTTTGCTCGCTTTTCCGCAAGCAACGATTGCAATCTGATGTCCCTTCATATATACATATATACTTGCGACATACTTTTTGCACTTTTTCGGCAAAGTTTTTTCAAATTATTTTCCAATCATCAGAAAATCAAACGCATAACAACATGTATTTATAATCACTCTAAATAAGCATCCCAACATAGCGCTTCATTGCCCCAAAGCGCTTGTTATCAGAGGCTCAAAAGGCACAGAGGCGAGTCAATAGCCCCGCTAGGGGGATATCTTTGTATCAGAAGCACAACACCAACCCTATAGCCTAGCTAGGTAGGGGGGGGTAATCTAATAGCGTCCCAGATATTTTTATTTTGTGCAGCTTCGCCCCATCGGGGCGGAATCTAGGTAGCCCCAGATTTCAATCTGGGGTGAGAATGCCAACAAACACAGGCGTGCCGTAGGTACGCTATCTTAAATTGTCATACTGTACCTACGGCACGGTGCTTGCCTTTAATTTCAGACCCCAGATTAAAATCTGAGGCTACCTAGTTACGTCCCTAGCGGGACGAGCAGTGTCTCTCTAATTTTATTTGGGACGCTATTAGTCTTTAGACCCTTTAGATTTTCCGCAATGTGTTAAAATCTACACATAGTAGAAATTAAATGAGTCTTTAGACATAAGCGAAAGTTTGCCCTTAAATATCAAATCTACACATAGTAGAAATTAAATGAGTCTTTAGACTAATTCATCAAGAAAAAAAGGCGAAAGGTTATCTACACATAGTAGAAATTAAATGAGTCTTTAGACCGCATTGTCGCACGGTGTCAATATTACTTCATCTACACATAGTAGAAATTAAATGAGTCTTTAGACATCGGGCGAAAAGCTCTCTAGGTCATCATATACACATAGTAGAAATTAAATGAGTCTTTAGACGGGAATCAATCAAACCAAATTATTAATAAATCTACACATAGTAGAAATTAAATGAGTCTTTAGACGAAATTTCCACCAAAGCAATTATCATGGAATCTACACATAGTAGAAATTAAATGAGTCTTTAGACACGATGGGGAATGGAGCGATGTTGTCATCTACACATAGTAGAAATTAAATGAGTCTTTAGACTTGGCAGCAGCTTGATTTTGTTGTTGGAATTATCTACACATAGTAGAAATTAAATGAGTCTTTAGACATGAAGACAGCATCTATTACCGCTTATATCTACACATAGTAGAAATTAAATGAGTCTTTAGACATTGTCGCTCCCTTTCTTCACATACTTCAATCTACACATAGTAGAAATTAAATGAGTCTTTAGACTATTGGCATAATGGTGAGATATATGCTGAATCTACACATAGTAGAAATTAAATGAGTCTTTAGACATTCAAGGCAATGCCACTGCCGACCAATTTATCTACACATAGTAGAAATTAAATGAGTCTTTAGACAAAAGCGCACAAAAAAAGGGTACAATCAATCTACACATAGTAGAAATTAAATGAGTCTTTAGACAACCTAACAGAAGCGAGAGCGACAGCAATCTACACATAGTAGAAATTAAATGAGTCTTTAGACCGTCCTTCCAATCGAACCATTGTGGAATTATCTACACATAGTAGAAATTAAATGAGTCTTTAGACTGAACTGCGTTGAACCCTACACAGCCATATCTACACATAGTAGAAATTAAATGAGTCTTTAGACTGCCGATGCATCGACCAACGTAAACTCTTGATCTACACATAGTAGAAATTAAATGAGTCTTTAGACTTGGTTCTTTCAAAACTTCGGTATGTGCCATCTACACATAGTAGAAATTAAATGAGTCTTTAGACTTTGTAGGTTCTTTGAACGACACCTGGATCTACACATAGTAGAAATTAAATGAGTCTTTAGACAGCTTTCCGTTCTCATCTCGAATCCTGCATCTACACATAGTAGAAATTAAATGAGTCTTTAGACTTGACTGTTGATGTTTCAGATACGAAAATCTACACATAGTAGAAATTAAATGAGTCTTTAGACACCTAATAAATGATGCGTTTGGTTCTTTATCTACACATAGTAGAAATTAAATGAGTCTTTAGACTTACTATCGAGTCTCAACCATAGAAAGATCTACACATAGTAGAAATTAAATGAGTCTTTAGACGGATACACGCTTACGGGGGTGGCAACTAATCTACACATAGTAGAAATTAAATGAGTCTTTAGACAATGTTAAGTTATGGCGTACGAAGCACTATCTACACATAGTAGAAATTAAATGAGTCTTTAGACTCCCCGACGTTTCCTGAGCAATATCTCACATCTACACATAGTAGAAATTAAATGAGTCTTTAGACTTGCTAGCATAAACTCCTATGATGTTCGAGTATCTACACATAGTAGAAATTAAATGAGTCTTTAGACTAACATTAGAAATATAGAGATATTACAGATCTACACATAGTAGAAATTAAATGAGTCTTTAGACAGTATAAAACCCCTACTTGCGACGCATTATCTACACATAGTAGAAATTAAATGAGTCTTTAGACGGAAGAAAGCCTGAGAAAATTAAACAATAATCTACACATAGTAGAAATTAAATGAGTCTTTAGACCATGTAGTTAGTTGTGTTAAAGGTGATTATCTACACATAGTAGAAATTAAATGAGTCTTTAGACGCGTGTCTGCACTTGGTGGAGCAATAGATCTACACATAGTAGAAATTAAATGAGTCTTTAGACATTGAGGTAGAGGTGGCAACAGATTTATATCTACACATAGTAGAAATTAAATGAGTCTTTAGACTGAGTCAGTTGTCAAGTATCTTTCTTTATCTACACATAGTAGAAATTAAATGAGTCTTTAGACGCTGCGTTAATCTCTTCTGCCAATTGTTATCTACACATAGTAGAAATTAAATGAGTCTTTAGACGCAAGCCGCTACCACCAAACAAATCAAATCTACACATAGTAGAAATTAAATGAGTCTTTAGACCTTTGAAGAAGTTCAATGCCCAATCCGATCTACACATAGTAGAAATTAAATGAGTCTTTAGACATTCATACGGCAGGTTTGTAGGCATTCCATCTACACATAGTAGAAATTAAATGAGTCTTTAGACCGTCAGTCGCCTCACTTCGGTAAACGGATCTACACATAGTAGAAATTAAATGAGTCTTTAGACGGAAAGCTGACATTTCGTGGCTGATTTATCTACACATAGTAGAAATTAAATGAGTCTTTAGACGAGGGGATTATTTGCACAATAGCTTCACATCTACACATAGTAGAAATTAAATGAGTCTTTAGACAAGAGCAATAACGGCAAACTCAAAGAAATCTACACATAGTAGAAATTAAATGAGTCTTTAGACATTGGGAGAAACTTCTTCTATGAGTCATCTACACATAGTAGAAATTAAATGAGTCTTTAGACCGGGCGCGGCGATACGGTAATGTTGGATCTACACATAGTAGAAATTAAATGAGTCTTTAGACAACATCGACCTTTGAGTTGGGTATTATATCTACACATAGTAGAAATTAAATGAGTCTTTAGACTTGCACCCGTAAAACCAATCAAGCGCATATCTACACATAGTAGAAATTAAATGAGTCTTTAGACGAGCCTATTATAAGTGCTATGTGTTTGCTATCTACACATAGTAGAAATTAAATGAGTCTTTAGACTCGTTATTAAATCCTCATCATTACTTTCTATCTACACATAGTAGAAATTAAATGAGTCTTTAGACCTAAACACTGTGATAGTGTCAATTTACGAATCTACACATAGTAGAAATTAAATGAGTCTTTAGACTCACAAGGGTTTCCCAAGTGCTATCGTCCATATCTACACATAGTAGAAATTAAATGAGTCTTTAGACAAACTTTTATGCCAAATCTGATGCCCAGAATCTACACATAGTAGAAATTAAATGAGTCTTTAGACTCTTCTTGTGCTTTAAAAGCTTGTTGTCCCTTGAATTTATTGGCTTTGCTCCATTTTACTCTAAAGACTCATTTACCCCCCCTGCTCATTTCATAAGGGAGGATTATTATTCAATAATTTCAAAGAACGTGGACAAAGATAAAACTATTTCTCAACAAATCAACCAATAATAATCAAATCATCTTCCAAAAGGCTTGCCGAACCATAGGTTATCACATCCGATGTATCAACTCTATAAATTAAGACACTATCGCCATTAGTGAAATGCGGTTTAAATCGCATTTCAATCTCGTTGCAAATCAAATTCAACATTCGCTGCGAATGACTCAGCTCGAAAACAGAATACTGAATGCGAACACCATGCTTCATCAAAAACTTTGAGAATCGCCCTCTGATTTTATTCGACTGAATGTCATAGGACACAATTAATCTTGGCTTTTTCATCTATTTCAAGTTAAATTGCGGAAACTCAACAACGCTCTTTTTATTCACAAAGAAACGATAATACTGCTGCACATACACAAAAATCTCCTGCTTATATTTTATAAGTCCTTGCATAAACAAAACCGTATATTCCGAACGTGAACCACGCTTTAAATAATACGCCTTATTATATAGCTCAAAATCATCTAGCTTAACCTTGCCCGCATTAAATCCTTTCCGTATCTCATGATCGATGACGCACCGAAACGGCTCTACCAAATCACAAACCAAGGATTTACGCTTAAAAAACAACTGGTGATACACCCCCACATATAAATCAAAGCCAAACAAACGGCACATACTTTCCATGTAATTAAACAAAAACGTATATCCAATATCGAGCAAAGCATTAAGAGGGTCGCATTTTATTCGAGGTTGCCTTTTCTTCCAACCAAACTTCTGATAGTAAGCCTCAAAAAACAATCGAGAGGCAACCCCCTCTGCTCCCATGAGCGTCTTCAACTCTCCATATTGTCCCAACAAAGGCAGACTATTTTCAATGTGCTCAATGGCTCGGATTGTTTTCTCATCTTTCATTCTGCTTTTCTGCAACAAAGCCAACTGATTGCGCATCTTGTTCCAAATCAAACTTTGCGCAATGTCAATCCGCAAAGCAGGCTGTTGATGCTGCTTCTTTCGCAACAAATAATTAGCGTCAGCTATATTGCAATAATTCAGCACACACCTAAAGTTAGGTTTCATCACCACCACCGGCACTTTGGCTTTATTACATTTATCAAGCACCGCCGTGGTGAGTGTGGTGTGTCCGATAATCATCAGAAATAAAATCTTCTGAATAGGGAACTTTGTCTTGCATATCTTTTCTCCCTCTCGATGCTCTTCTAGCCACAGAAAACCATTCTGAATTTTGAAATGATGATTTTCCAAACCATTCACCACAAAAATATTTTTCCGTTCAATGTCTTTACGTGTAAACATGATCTCCCTTGGTTTTATCGCACAATGCCGCATAAATACAATGTACACACTTATTAGGGTTCTGGTTTTCGAAGTTTTCAGGCTGAAACAAAGCAATCCTCACCACGTGCTTTTTTAGCTGATTAAAGTCGGCTGCACTTGGAATCCGCTGCGGAAGATATCTATTTCCAATCACTGTTTCGAATGCAATCTCATTCACCTGATATCCCATCTCTATCAAAGCAAAATATTGCGCCCAAAGCTGATACAGATAGCCTTGATATATCGTCTTAATTTCTCGCTTGCGTTCCACCAAAACACCACTTAAAGGGTGAAAAGTGTCAATCTTTCCATAAAGTTTCAGCTTTGAAGAATACACATAAATCCCTCGTAATGGCTTGTCTTCTTCATCTTTTGAATCCGCTTGGTCAATCTCAAAATGCGCCACTCGCCCCTCACTTTGTGGAGCTGCCTGAAAACTTTCAATCTCGCCATCTTCAAATATCTGATGTAAATAAATGGAGTATGGACAAAAAATGAAATCGTTCAGATAAGTAATTTGAATTAGATTTTCCACAAACAAGAAAGCAAAAGCCCGAAGTTCTTTTCTTTCAAAGATTCTTCGGGCTTATTTTCATTTCCAATTATTTCACTCTGCCTTGAGCATATTCAAACCACTCTTTATTGCTGATTGCTAAGTTTGGTTTTTTATCCGCTTCGCTCTTTTTGATTTTATCAATCAAAAGTAGTCCTTTCAAAGCGATGTTATAAGCTCCGTTAGCATCGGCATCTTGTGGTAATTTTGCATCAGGTCTATTATAGTGTCGAGAGTCATAAAACACACCTTCTTTATTCTTCACAGGCGAAAGAATAAAATCATGCACTTCCCCATTTATCGTGGCACTATTGCGCATCTGCATCAACAAGCGCAGATAGAAAATCAAGTTGTTAAAGAATGATTTATCATCTTGCTTCACCACATCTTCTTTGCTCACCGCCTTATAGTCCACACAACGAGCCTTAAACAACTCTTTAAGTTTCTCCGTAACATCAATTTGCACATGTCCCCCCTTGTTGCTATTTAGATTTTTGTCATACACAAAACGTTCTTTGCCATAGCTGCATATCGTCCACTTCGTCTGAATACCACACTCTTTATTTTTCGTGTGGCTCAACTTCTTATAGTCGAATGCGAACTCAAAATACTGCTCTTGTTCATTCCAACGAATAGCATCAAACTCTTTAAACAGATTCTGCGCTGCTGAAACATTCGTATATTTAGGATTCAGCAAATTTAAGAAGCCCGTTGTCGGGTCAATCTTACTCGTATAGGCAGCTTGGGTATAGAAGATAAACCCTGATTGCTTGCCCAATTTGGTGAAACTTTCAAACTTGCTCGACAGCTGCAAGGCATTCAGCGTTCCGCCTACTTCCGTGGCTGCACGGTCTTTAAACACTAAGTAATTCAGTTTGTCAATCAATGCCTTTTCAAACTTCTGATAGACCTGTTTCTCCACATGAATACGACCTTTCTTAAATCCAAAATTCAAGTCTTCCATCACCACAACAGCATTATAATCCACCATCATTTTGCAAATCTTGTGCACCACATGAGAAAGATATCCCTCTTTAAGCTCTTTAATATTGCCTACTTCCGACCATGAACGACGTGTTTTCTTATTTTCAGCCTCTTGCTTATCAAGCTTAGCATGATAATTGGTAGTAATGCGTTGCTCCTTTCCATCACTCATATAGCTATTAGTGATGCTATTCAAGCTCTCTTGGTGAATGATTTCCCCCTTAGAGTTCACCACTGAGATGTAAATCAAATGCCGTTCACCACGGTCGATGCCAATCACATTGATTTCATCATCGGTGCTGCGAATGTAGTCGTTGGTCTGCTGATTCATATTCACACCATCAACTGCCTTAAAGTTCATGGTCAGCGGCACATGAAACTGAAACTTATCTTCCGTAAATCGCTTGTCTTTGATGATGTCATATGGGAAGATACTCTCTTTATTCCCAATATCCTTTGTCTTCTTATCGAATGCCACGTTCTTGGGGTGAACGGTAGGGTTCTTTATCGAAGCTTTGCGCCAAAAGATTTCTGCCTCTCCATTCAATTTATAAACCACATTTGCCAAATTCTCAGGCGAAAATGTTTGCTCCCAATATAGGGTGTGCAAGTTCTTTGTCCCTTTTGAGTAGGGCGAAAAGTCTTTATTCCAAATTTTGAATAAATACATCTTACCATCTTCCACCCATTCTTCAATCTTTGAAGCTGGAATGTGGTCGAATGTGATTTTATACCCTTGATGTTCCACCTCTCGGTAGAAATAGCTAATATCTGGATAAGTAGCGGTATCTGAAAATTGGAAATTAAAATCTTTCCACTCTGGATGTCTTTCAATCGACTCCTTAAAGAAATCAATAAGCGCATGGCAATGTGCCAAATTAAAAGCATCGCCTTTCTTGTGTGTTCCTGCTTTATAATTGGTCAGAATATCAAAGCTCGGAGCGTAATATTCAATATTCTTATTTGAGAAAAACACTTTGGGCAACATCTTATTGGCTCCGGGAAGCAGCTTGTAGTTGACTTTCTCAAAACTAGACTCTTCTTCCGTTGAAAAACTATTCTTAAAGAGTTTGTTATGCTTCATATTCATCACAGCCAAATAATACAAACCATCTTTCCGAAGCAGCACACAAGTATTTGCATCCTCTTTGTTCCGATCCCAACCATTTGCTAAGGTTGAATTTTCAAAATTCAGCTTCACCTTTTCCACCGAATAAGGTTTCTTAGTGAGGTGGTTTCTTGTCTTATTATACACCGCAACCATCGAACCCAACAATTGATAAAACTCATCAAACAGACTATAAAACTCTGCATCTTTGTCGAGTGCCGCCTTGGTGCGCATGTGTAGTGGCTTATAGAAGTGCATGATGTCCATTTGAGAATCCAACCACACTTGAATAGCATCCTTGTTGTTCTGCTCTAACTTTTCAGGACGGTTCAACAACAAACTGTCTATTTCTATTTCTCTCGCATCCGAAACTTCAAAGATTTGAGTGTATGCCCCATCTCTTTGTGTAATTCCCTTATTGAAATATTCCGCCAACCCCTCAAATTTCTTTTGCTCATCATTAGCCTGCAAATACCCTTGCACAATTCTGTCGAGCTCAGCAAATGAAATCACACCATTCACCGCTTTTTTGATTAAATCCTCTTGCTGCTTTTCTGATTTCTCATACAGCTTCGGAATTGAATCTAAAACCGCTGTGCGAATCACAGCATAGTTGCCCCAACTATTGCCCGAAATATCAGAAAAACACGCTCGATCGATATAAATCTGTTCAGGATTAGCGTCTAAAATAGCCTTATTCACCTTTTCTGCTTCACCTTTAATTCCTCGCATCGAATCTCTAAACTCGACTAACATATCAAGCAAAGCTGCATCATCTTTGATTTCTTCAAAAACAAATGAAAGGCTGTTTCTATCGCTCAAAATCTGCTTGTAGAGCATGGTAAGCTTGGGTGCTTTCTTAATTTTCTCCCCTTGCTCATTCTTTCCTAAAGTCTGATTATACAGATTAATCTTCTCATTTAGACCCTGCGTGCGCTGACTGTGTTCATCGTGAGAAATTCCACTCAATAAATTATTGAAAGCTTCAATGCCCGATTGGTTTAGCATATGATTGAAACTTTCCACCGAAAACACATCTTCCAAACTAATGCCATCGAAAAATTGTGGATAATCACTCTCTTCATAGTAGGTGATTAATTCCGCTGCCAATTCGGGGTGGTGATTCTTGATATATTCAAATGACTTGATATTGTCGAGAAACTTGGGCAGATTTTCATGCACTATGCGGTAGGCTATCGCTGTTGATTTCTCATCTACCGAATAAATGTTTTTGCGGTTTTCATGGAAACCCGAAAAATAAGTAGTGAATTTCGAGAAAGACTCTACCTTTTTCAAATCTTCCGAAGTGTATTTTTCCCCTTGCGTTCTCATCCACAAGGGTAAATCAGCGGAAATAAGTTCTTTTTTAAACATATTCCCATATTCCTTCTGTTCGCCATAGCCTTTCACTACCTCTGCACGGAGTTTTTTCTGTGCTGCTTCTATTTTCTTATCTTCGCTTGCTTGATAAGCTTCGGCAAAGCTTTGCAGCTCTTCCGAAGAGAGTGATAGGTGTCGCAACGCTTTTTCAATGAAATCCCGATGATAATCATCGATAATCTTTTTCACTGCTTTGTAGTCTTCATTGCGCTTGATGTCTTTTGCGACAAAGCCCTCCTTGTTGATATTTTCTAAGGTCTTACCCTCGGGTTTCAACTCAAAACGCACGGTTTTGCTTTGCTTAAATAAATTTGTAAAATTCTTCATGGTTAATTATTTTATTGTCTTTTTATTTTCGCCCCTAAGTTAGTTGCTTTTTCGCAACAAAACAATATTCCACCTCATAATTTTCTCACCACTTCCTCAAAAGGATTCCACCCTTTCAAATACACCGCCACACCAATCTGATGCTCGGGTGATGCCGCGGGGTCGATGCTTTGGATGCGGGCTTCGAAGATGTCGTCATAACCACACTTGAGCAGCTTGCTGATGGAATAGTTCGCACCCTTGGGCACAAAGCCAATCTTTTCATCTTTGAAATAAATCGCCACCGCTTGGGGGTCGTATGGGTTCTCAGGCTCTGCCATCAGCAGAAGTTTCTTGCCCACTTTCATCTTTCTGAATAGCATCGGACCAACATAATAGGTGAAGCCTGCTAAATCAAAGCTCTTGTAATGTTCTAATATTTTCATGTCGTTTAAATTTTAAGCTCTTTCCGACTCCCCCTCTTCGACTACGCTCAGCGACTAAAAGGGGAGGGACAAAAACTGTTTGTTTGAATTACAATACAAAGAAAAACTCCGAAAATGCCAACTAATGTCATTAGCAAAAAAAGAATAGACGAATTATGCAAAATAATTGCACAATCCGCCTATCTCGATTCTCCCTCGGGTTGAAACCCTGCCATAGGGTTGAAACCCTATGCTATTATACATCGCCCTTGCAGGGCTGCAATTCTCAATTCTCAATTCCCCTCGCCTTCTCCTGAATATAATCCCTCAATGCTTGGGGCGAGATTATTTCGATTTCATCCCACAAGCCCATCACAAAACGCCCCACACCATGAAAGCCCGACACATCGGTTTTCAGCAGAAATTCATTCTCGCTTATGGTGGCGATGTATTTCTCCGCTAGCGGATATTCTTCTTTCAGCAGCTCGCAAGATCGCACTGTGAGTTTCAACTCCACAGCAGTGCGCTCACCCCCTGTCATGCGGAAAATGTCGGTGAACTTTTCAAAATGCTTATCCTCAAATTTCCACGGCGCGTGGAGCTGCTCCACCGACTCAATGCGGGTGTTTTTAAACATCTTGCAAGAGTCGCTTTCTAGCTCATAGCCCCATGTGTTCACATAATTAGTAGTAAACTTGAAGGGCTCAATCACTCGGTCTCGCCGACTATTGCTGTGTGCCGAAAGATAGTTTTTCAGCAGCACTTGTTTCTTGTTTTTCATCGCCTCGCTGAGCTGATGAATGTTCTCCGAACCGGTTTCTTTCACCATAATTTCCGTTACTCGGTCGGACTTATAGAGCGAATAGAGCTTTTTTGCCAAATTCTGCTTCATCACCCCCTCGCCACTGAGCGAGTCGATGGCACGCTGCAACACATAAGCCTCCTCTTCGGAAAAGTGCAGCAACTTACTCAATCCCTTGTGGGAAGAGGATATTTCTTCAATCTGATAATAGCCATTCTTTGGTCGTGGAATGATGAAGCCCACCTCTCGAAGCGTAGCAATATAGCGATTAGCTGTGCGCACAGTGATGTCGAGCCGCTGCGACACTTCTTCCAAGGTCATGCCATAGCCATTGGAAAGCAGCAGCATGAGCTGAAGGGTGGATTTGATTTTGTTTTGTTCACTCATTGGTTAGTCTTCTTTTTGTTTCTACGGCTTAAAGGTAAATTTTTTATCCGACAAATAAACAAGGTCGAAATGCCAATTAGCGTCATTCTTGAAAAAATACAGAAAAATATTAGTAACTAATTGATTAAAACAACTTTGACTTCCAAATGTCTAGAGAAAAACAATCTGTCGGACAGAAAATCCATGAAAAGTGCGCAGCTGTTGAGTGGATTTGATGACAGAATCCATGAAAAGTGCGTAGCTGTTGAGTGGATTTAGTTGCAGAACTCTACTAACTTGCGCAGCTGTTGAGTGGATTTGATGACAGAATCCATGAAAAGTGCGCAGCTGTTGAGTGGATTTGGTTGCAAAACTCTACTAACTTGCGCAGCTGTTGAGTGGATTTCAGAACAAAATCCATGAAAATGGCTTCAACTTTCCCTCACTTCAGGCTCTCTTTTCATAAACCAATAGGTGAGCTTGTCGAGCAATCGAGGCCAAAACTTGCCGAGGAAGACTGTGAATCGCCCCTCCCAAAAGGTGAGAATAAGCTGCCGTTTTCTTCTTTTGACTGATTTATAGATGCGACGTGCCACCTCTTCGGCAGTCATCATGCTTTCCTCCTTGCGAGGGGTCTCACCTTGCTTGTCGCCATGGGCGGTGAGTGCTGAAAATCGAACTTCCGAGGCTGTGAAGCCCGGAGCTGCCACCAACACATGGAGCTTGCGATGCTTATTTTCGATGCGCAAAGTGTCGAGAAATCCTCGCACAGCAAACTTCGAGGAGGAATAACCGGTGCGACCAGGAAGCCCCACATAGCCCGCAATAGAAATCACCCCCACCAGCGAGCCTTTCACCGCCAACAGATGCGGAAGCGCATATTTGGTGCAATAGACGGTGCCCCAAAAGTTCACATCCATCACCCTTCTAATCACATCCACATCGGCATCCACAAAATCGGCTCGCATCGAAATGCCCGCATTGTTGATCAACACATCTATCCGACCATGCTCGTCGAGTGCCTGCTGAATCAATCGCTCACAGTCGGATTCCTGCGACACATCAGCCTCGCAAATCGACACGTTCAGCGTGCCTAATTCTTCCTGAATATGCTCTAATCGCTCTATCCGTCGTGCTCCCAGCACTACCTTAGAGCCCTTATTGACAAACTCATAAGCCAACGCTCGACCAATGCCCGAAGAGGCTCCTGTGATAACAACTATCTTATCTTTCATCGCAAAACGCTTTATAATCATCGCAAATTTAAAATTTTCTAGCGGTCATCTGCGATTTTCAAGGGACATTTTGCCCAATAAGTGTAAATATCACACCCCACAACAAAAAAAAAGAGAACCATCTCTGGTTCTCTTTCTTGTAGCGGGGGCCCGACTCGAACGGACGACCTTTGGGTTATGAGCCCAACGAGCTACCAACTGCTCCACCCCGCAATGTATTTTTGATGTAATATCTGCTATTCAATAAGAGCGCTACCGCTCAATTGCGATGCAAAGGTACGATATTTTTTGTCCCCTCCAAATGTTTTCAGACTTTTTTCTCAAAAAAACATTCCTAACCGAAGTGTTCGCTCATTCCTCAACACCCAAAACTGCCTCTACATCCTTTTGCGCATCACTCAAAATCGCCTTGCATGCCTTGATGAGCTCCGACACTCGCTTCACCTTCACCGAAAGCTCATCCACATCAAGCTCATTTCGCTCGATTTGCTTGAGAATTTCGTCAATTTCAATGACCGCTTCTTTATAATTAAATTCTTTCTTTGCCATAATACGCTACTTTTGTGTTACTATACTTTTTATTTTCCCTGTTGATAAATGCGTTTCTATCTCATCGCCCTCCTGCAATTGCCGACTCGACTTGATGAGCTTGCCTTCTTTATAAATCACCGAATAGCCCCGCTGCATGATGACTTTCGGATCGGTGAGCCGCTGGCGAAGCTCGAAGGACTCTAGCTTGGCTCGCTGCTGCTGAAGAAATTGCTGACTGAGCGCTGAAAGCCTAAACAGACGATGGTCGAACTTCAGATTTTCTTTCTCCATGCTGTGCTTCACCGATTGATGCAGTCGCTGATGGGCTAGCTTCAGAAAATCGTCTTCCGCAGCCAACTTCTTGCGTGCCGCCTCGCGCAATCGAAAGTCGAAATCCGCCAACAATTCCGCAATAGCCGTAGCTTTCGCCACAAGCCATTCAGCCACCGCCGTGGGGGTTTTCAGCGAAGTATGCGCCACTAGGTCAATCACCGTTTCATCTTTATCGTGCCCAATGCCACTGATGACTGGCAACGGAAATTGCGCCACATGTGCCGCCAGCTCATAATTGTCGAAGCTCGCCAAGTCGAGCTGCGCCCCTCCTCCCCTGATGATGACCACCACATCGAAATCAGCAATCACATCGGCAATATCTTCCAACGCCAAAATCACCGACGGAGCGGTCTGCTCGCCCTGCATGGTGGCGGCAAAAAGCTGCGTGTGAAACGACACCCCCGCGGCATTATCAGCCAGCTGATGCATGAAATCTTGCAGCCCCGCCGCCGTGGGCGACGACACGATGGCGATGCGCTGCACCAAAAAAGGCAGCTCCATTTCTCGGTTCATGTCCCACACCCCATCGGCTTTCAGCTGCTCGATGATGGCATTGCGCTTCTGCGCCATGTCGCCCAAAGTGTAGGTAGGATTGATGTTTTTGATGTTCAGGCTGAAACCATAGAGAGTGTGAAATTCCACCGAGGCTTCCACCATGATTTTGATGCCCGAGCGAAAAATCTGCCCCGTGCTTGTTTCAAAAAAAGATTTCAGCATCTGAAAGCTATACGACCAGATGGTGGCTCGGGTGCGCGCCACAACTTTCTGCGTGCGCTCATCCACTTCCACCAGCTCCAAATAGCAATGCCCATTGCGATTGACATTCATCTCGCTGATTTCAGCCACAAGCCACACCAACCGAGGAAAAGCATCTTGAATGGCTGCGTTGATTTCTCGGTTGAGCTGCGAAAGAGTACGTGCTTCTGTCATTGCTGTGGGCGTTGGGGGTTCATCATGCGTTCCATATATCCGCTGGGGTCGTCGATGAATTGCTCAGGGTCGGTGATTTGCTTCGCCTGACGCTCTATGTTTTGCAAGCGAAGATTATCCACACTATCCTTCACTGCTGTGTTTTGCACCAAGCCCCCTTTATATATAATAGTATAGGCACGACTGCCATCTCTGTGAAAATAGTCCCAATTGCGGTCGCGGAGGTCTTTTGCATAATAGCCCGAATATTCCACCGAGCCATCATCATAAAAGCTTTGGCAATAGCCGTCGCGCATGCCCTCTTTCATCAGGCATTCAAAATAGACTGAGCCTGTTTTGTGATAGGTGCGATAGGATCCGTTGGGCTTGTCGTCGGTGAATGCCTGCTCGCTGCTCTTCGCCCCCGTGTCATAGAATGTCGTGCTGAGCCCCTCTTTCTTACCCTCAACGTAATTTTCTTCACCAATCTTAATATTGTCTTTGAAGATTGTCCATAGTCCTTCTTTTTTTCCATTCACATAAGCCCCCACAGCAATCTTATTGCCCATGGTGTCGAAAAGCATTGCAGCACATGTGCTGCCATCTTCGGCATAGGTCATTTGCGCACGAAGCATGCCATTGAGATGGAAGCGTTTCCACTCGCCCACAGGCTTGTTGTCCTTAAACTCTCCTTTATAAATCAGTTTCCCCTCGGGGGAAGTCTTCTCCCAGAGCCCTTGCTTGAGTCCTTGGGCATCGGTCTGGTTGATGGTTTGCGCCCACGAGCCTAAGGCTAGAAAGAGCGAAATAATCAGCATTATATTCTTCATCTGTTTCTTAATTTACGGCTTAAAGCTTTCCTCCAGCTTCTTGCTAATTGTTTTCATTAATTCTTGAAAGAGAAGTTTTTGGTGTGGTCGTCATAGTTCACCGCTTTTTGAGCTAGCCGTTCGGTTTTGATGAATTGGGTAATTTGGGCGATAATTGCGGTGTTTGTCATTTCTGTAATTGGTCTTTTTGCGCTCACATCCCTTGTGTTTACTGCTTTCTCACCACAAATGTACTTCTTTTTTATGGTTTGCAATACTCTCGTGCTAGTTTGTTCTATCGTTAGAGCTGTTTTGGGGGCTTAATGATAGAATTAACTGTCTTTTTTTTGAGTGCAGAGTGCAGAGTGCAGAGTGCGGAGTGCGGAGTGGCTGCGCAATCTATTACTTGCGTACTTGTGAACTTTCCCTACCTTTGCATTTTGAAAAACATAGGCGCAGCAACTTCGCACTAAAAAACTTCGCACTAAAGAATAAAATATGAACATTGAAATCATGGCTCCTGCTGGTTCTTATGAGTCGCTGATGGCGGCAATTAAGGCTGGCGCTAACTCTATCTATTTCGGCGTAACGGGTTTGAACATGCGCTCTCGTTCGGCTAATAATTTCACCATTGATGATTTGCATCAGATTGCTTCAATTGCTTCGGAGCATGGAGTGAAGAGTTATCTCACCGTAAATACGATTGTGTTTGACGAGGATTTGCAATTCATGCGTTCTGTCATTGATGCCTCTTTAGCAGCTGGCGTGTCGGCGATTATTGCGAGCGATATTGCAGCGATTAGCTATGCGCAAAGCATTGGGCAGGAGGTGCATATTTCGACTCAACTGAACATCACAAACATTGAAGCGGTGCGCTTTTTTGCGCAATATGCCGATGTGGTGGTGCTGGCGCGCGAAATGTCAATGGATAAGGTGGCGGAGATTTCACGACAAATCAAGGAACAAAACATCTGTGGACCTAAAGGCGAATTGGTGCAGATTGAAATGTTTGTGCATGGCGCATTGTGCATGGCGGTGTCGGGCAAGTGTTATTTGAGCTTGCATGAAATGAATAGCTCTGCCAATCGGGGTGCTTGCAATCAGGTTTGCCGCCGTGCTTACACGGTTACAGATAAGGACACGGGTGCGGAATTGGAAATTGAAAACGAATATATCATGTCGCCCAAAGACCTGAAGACGATTCACTTCCTGAATAAGGTGCTCGACTCGGGTGTTTCGGTGTTGAAGCTTGAAGGGCGAGCCAGAGGTCCTGAATATGTGAGCACGGTGGTGAAGTGCTACCGTGAAGCGGTGGAGGCTTATCGAGCAGGTGATTTCACCGAAGAGAAAATTGCGGATTGGGACGCACGATTAAGCACAGTGTTTAATCGGGGATTCTGGAATGGCTATTATTTAGGTCAGCGACTGGGCGAGTGGAGCGGCAATTACGGCTCGCTTGCCACCGAGAAGAAAATGTATGTAGCGAAGGGAACGAACTATTTCGACAAGCTCGGTGTGGCAGAGTTTAAGATGGAGTCGGGCGAATTGGCAGTGGGCGACAAAATCATCATCACGGGTCCGACAACTGGTTTGGTCGAGATGGTAGTGGAAGAAATTAGAGTTGATTTGAAGTCTGTGCCCAAAGCGATGAAAGGAGAATTGTTTTCAATGAAAGTGTCGGAAAAGATTCGCCGTTCCGATAGGCTATATAAGATGGTGCCAGCAAAAGGAAACAGACGACAATAAATTAGCGATGCTGATGTTCTCGACGATTATCTTCCTCTAGCAAAAGAAAAGTATTTACCAGATACATAAACACTTCTTCATCATTGCCATATTGCCACAACAGCTTGCCAAATGTCTTTTCACTGATGCGAAGCTCATTGCCATTGGAGTCTTTGTAAATCCATTGTTTGAAAACATCTTTCCGAAGACTTGCATTTTTATGGTTTGATTTGAAGGTCATCATCCCTGATTTGTTTTCAAAAGATTGCCGTTCGCCATTGCGTTCTTCTCGCCGAAAAGAATTGCCCACGCCATCTTTGCCAACCTCCAATTCCCATCCTTGATTATCTTTCACTTTAATTGTGCCAAAAATATCCACCTCATAGGAAGCAATATAGCCCTTTTGCTTCCGATGCTGCTGCACCATATTCAAGAAGAAATCAAACTTAGCTTCTTCATTCTCAAAGAGCTTCCCATATTCTAGCTTAATGTATTCCGCCTTTAAAACAACTTGATTGTTGTTGCTATCGGCAAATGTCAAATCATCAAATATGTTTTGTCGAAGGGTCGCTTTATAGGATTTATCAACCGAAACATAGGAAAGGTTGCCTGAAATATCCGTTTGAATATTTTGAGCCCAGCCTGAAAATTGAAAGATAAGCCCCAAAAGAGCAATGAAAAGTATTCTCATAATGATATGCGTTTGTTTGAGAGGTCAAAGATGAATGTTTATTTCTGAAATTCAAATGACATTTGTAAAAAAAACAACTCTTTACTACTCAAAACGATTATTTCCCCAATGAAGTTCTTAAATATTCCCTCTAGTTTCACTACTTTTGATTTATGACAATCCGCATCAACAACCTCCGCAAGACTTATGGCGAGCAAATCGCTGTCGATGATATTTCATTTCAACTCGAAACGGGCGAGCTCGTGGGCTTTCTCGGTCCGAATGGAGCTGGCAAATCCACCACCATGAAAATCATGACAGGCTATTTGGCAGCCGATGCTGGCGAACTGTGGCTCAATGACGAGCTGATGACACCCGAAAACCACCAACTCCGCCACCATATCGGCTATTTGCCGGAACACAATCCGCTCTACACCGACCTATATATAAAGGAATACCTCAGTCTGACCGCAGGCATGTATGGCTTGAAAAATAAATCGGAAGCTGTGGCACGTGTGGTTGAAATGACCGGCTTAGGCAAGGAACAACGCAAGAAGATTGGCGAACTCTCGAAAGGTTATCGGCAGCGGGTGGGACTGGCGCAGGCGTTGATTCACGACCCCCAGCTGCTCATTCTCGATGAACCCACCACAGGACTCGACCCCAATCAGCTGGAGGAAATCCGCAGCCTAATCAAGTCGATTGCGGCCGAGAAAACCGTATTTTTCTCCACCCACATCATGCAAGAAGTGGAAGCAATTTGCAACCGTGTGCTCATCATCAACGAGGGCAAGTTGATTGCAGATAATAGCATCGAGATGGTGAAAGCTGGCGGACTGCTCACCGCCTCGCAGCAAGTGTTGGTGGAATTTCAGCAGCCTATTTCTTCGGAACTCTTGAATGCAGTCGGCATCGCTTCGGTGGAAATGCTCTCGGAAAGCAAATTCCTATTCACCGCCCTTGATGCCGAAGACATCCGCCCCAAAATCTTCCAAACCGCCGTGGCAAATGGCTGGACAATCATCGGCATGAATGAAAAACAAAGGAGCTTGGAGGGAGTGTTTCGGGAGATGACGAGGTGAAAGTCCAAACTGCACCACGGGAAACCCAATAAGCAGGATTTTATTTTGAATTTTAGAATTTAGTACTACATTTGTACTGCAAAAACATACTTATGAGAGTAATATCGCCTAAGAAGATAAGCGATTTTGTGTTGAAGAACGCTCATGCAAAGGTTCCATTATACAATTGGTTGTCGCAAACGAAGAAGGCAGATTGGAATAAGTTAGCTGATATTAAGCAGA
>JBKECD010000169.1:0-5351 GCA_047974225.1 Mangrovibacterium sp. | reverse complement strand
TATGTAGATGCAGGCAATGTGGGTAATTTAAAAATTTCAGGCAATCGAGGCACAATCATTGAAGGACAACCTTCAAACTAAACCTTGCAAGTCCAGCGGACTTGACTGTGCATAACCCCCAGATTCATCTAGGGGAGGTGAAGACGAGGTAGGTCAGGTGAAGACGAGGCATGCCTCGTCTCTACTAATCACTATTTTAGATTCTTTTCAAATTAGATTCCTTTGTTTTTGCTACTTTTGGCGTTTGAAACGATATTAATATTTAGAAATAATAGCAGATGAAAAAATTAGCAGCATTAATTGTGGGATTATTCGCCTTTGTGGCAGTTTCGCAAGCTCAAATAGAGCTTTCTCCTTTCGCAGGATTTACTTTTGGTGATAAATTCTATGCCGGACGCATGGGCGAGGGATTCTCTTATGGCGGTTCGTTGGCGTATCGCATTCATCGCTTTGCAGCGATTGACTTCACCTATTTAGGGCAAAATGGAACAGCTAAAGTGTATGGAAATAATGAGAATAAAAGATTTGATTTGGCTTCGAGCTATTATCTTTTAGGCTTGACCAAGAACTTGCCTATCGCTCACAATCTCGAAACCTTTGGCGGTTTTGGTGCAGGCTTGGCGGTGTATAGTCCCGACCTCCGAGAATATGACACGATGGTGCGATTTGGCGTGGGACTGAAAGCTGGATTGAAGTTTTGGTTTTCCGACCGTGTGGGCTTGTTTGTGCAAGCGAGTGCTAACTTCCCCATCACTGATGTGGATGCCAATGTGTGGTGGACTTATGGCGGTGGTGTCGATAGTGGCATGTCAACAAGTGTGCCGTTCACTCAATTTGGTTTCGCTGGTGGCTTGACGTTTAAGATTGGAAAAGCCCAAGGAGCGGTAGAATAAATAGCCCCTCCTAACCTCCCCGTACTTCGGCTGCGCTCAGCAACCACTCAGCAACCGAAGGGGAGGGCTAGAACCACAGATGTGAGTAAATACATAGAAAATAAATAAATAAACTAGTGCCTCTGACCCTCCCCCTTGGGGAGTTGGAGGGGGGCTTTAACTCTGTGCCTTTACCCCTCCCTTTTGGGGAGGATGGGAGGGGCTTCTGATTATGAGAAAAATAACATTTATCCTATTAATAGCCTTGAGCTTCACCGCTTGTAAGTCGGTGCAAGAAATCACAAAAGCCCATGTCAATGAGGCTGCGTTGAATCATAAAACTTTCGAGAAAGTGTGTGTGCTCGCCATGATGCCCGACACCGATATGAAAGAGCGTTTGGAAAAACGTATGGTGAAAGCTTTGAATAAAAAAGGAATTAACTCGGTGGCGAGTGCCGAAATTGCACCTAATAAATTGAAATCCTTGCGAGGAGTCAGCGTGGAAATGCTCGACTCAATCTTGAAAGAATCGGGCTGCGATGCACTCTACACGATTTCATTGCTCGACACCAAGACGGAGTCGAAATTTATTCACAACACCGAAACGATTGGCACAGCAGCGAAGTTTAGTTTCATCTATTATGAAGACTATCAGAGTTTCTATTCCTATCGCAACTCTGCCGAGCATCAAGGCGATGGGATGCAAGAGCAGACTACCTATGTGGTGGAGTCGGTGCTCTATGATGTGAAGACAAACCAATATGTGTGGTCGGTGCAATCTGAAGCCATTCAGCCTGCAAGTATTAAAAGCTGGATGCGCACCTATTCCGACCAAATGGTGGAGAAGTTGCACGAAATGGTAGGATTTGAAAAATGACACTAACCGAAAGATTACAATCAAAAAATACAGCTCATCAGCTTCGAGCTGTCGAGGAGCTGTCGCAGTCGGGCGAGGCTAAACACTTGCCCTTGGTGTTTGGACTATTGCAAGACACTGCCGATGAAGAAGTGATTGGCGCGATCACTTCGCTGCTTGGGCAATTGAAGCAACAAGCGGCAGTGTCCTATTTGGCGGAGGCAATAGCTGATGAGAATTTGCATGACATCCGTGAAGAATTGCTCGCTGCCTGTTGGGAAAATGGCTTAGACTATACGGCGCATCTAGCTTTGTTTGTTGATATTATGATTTCAGCCGATTTCATGTCGGCTTTCGAGGCACACACGGTCATCACCAACATGTCGGGCAAGATTGCTCCCGAGCAGCGTGAGGAGGAAGAGTCAAAGATTGCCGATGCCCTGCTTCACACCAATGCTGAAAAGGCAACTTTGCTTCAAGAGGTGCAGGATTTTCTCTATGCCTTGGAAAATGGAATTGCTCCAGCTGAATATTAGTGCCTATGTGGAGCTTGATTCAAAAAGAACTCACGAGCTTTTTGGGCTCATTGACAGGTTATCTCATTGCCCTAGTTTTTCTGTTGGGCAATGGGCTTTTTTTATGGGTTTTTCCGGGTGGTTTTAATATCCTTGAGAGTGGTTATGCCACTCTGTCGCCATATTTCAGCCTTGCTCCGTGGCTTTTTCTATTTCTCATTCCTGCGCTCACCATGCGCTTGTTTGCCGATGAAAAGCGACTAGGCACTTTCGAGTTGCTGCTCACTCGTCCTTTTGCTTCGTGGCATTTGGTGATGGCGAAATATCTGGCAGGCATGGTTCTAGTCCTGCTCTGCTTGTTGCCCACTTTGGTTTATTTCTACTCGGTCTATCAGTTGGGAAATCCAGTGGGTAATTGGGATTCGGGAGCTTCGTGGGGAGCTTTTATTGGCTTGTTTTTCTTGGCGGCTATCTATGTGGCGATTGGCGTGTTGAGCTCTTCGCTCACCGACAACCCTGTGTTTGCTTTTGTGAGCGCTCTTTTGGGAAGCTTTTTCCTTTATTCGGGTTTTGACTTTGTGGCACAGATGCAATTGCCTTTGGCGGTGAAAAGCTTTTTCGTGGATTTTGGCATCAGCAAGCACTATGAGTCGATGAGCCGGGGAGTGATTGATTCGCGCGATGTGATTTACTTTTTGTTTGTCATTGTGTTGTTGCTATTTGCCACTACTTTGTCCTTGCGAAGCAACTCGCAATCATTGCTGCTTCAGCTGAAAAAATCCATGAAATATTTTGTGTTAGTTATATTTTGTTTGTGGCTCAGCAATCAGTGGTTCTTTCGAGTGGATTTGACAAGCGAACGACGTTATAGTCTTTCGACGGTGTCGAAAGAAATGTTGGCAGATTTGGAATACCCGATTTATATTGATTTGTATTTGGCGGGCGATTTACCCGCAGGATTCCGCCAGCTGAAGCAGGCGGTGGAGGAGAAAATTCACGACATGGATGCGTGGGCAAATATGCCTGTGCGGGTGCAGGTGAATGACCCCTATGATATCACCGATGCCGAGCAGCGCAATCAGTTGTTTAATAGGCTGGTGGAGATTGGCATTCAGCCCACCGATATTCGCCGAAATACCGATGAAGGCACAAGCACGCAATTAATCTTTCCCGGGGCGGTCATTCAATATGGCGATAGCTACACCAGTGTCAATTTGCTAAAAAACAATCCTTCCTTGCCTGCTGAGGTGAATCTCAACAACTCGATGGAAACTTTGGAATATGAGTTTATCAGTGCGTTGCAACATTTGCAGCAACAGGGAGATATGAAGACGGTGGGATTTCTGCATGGGCATGGCGAATTGTTGCCCGAGGAGACGCAAGATATCCGTGCAAGCTTGGAGGCGAGTTATCAGGTGGTGGACATGCAACTTTTTGCCTTTTCCGACAGCTCGAAGCTGCCCGATGTGGTGATTATCAACGACCCGATGCAGCCGTTTACTGAGCAGGATAAATTTCAAATCGACCAACTGCTGATGCGTGGGGTGAATTTTATGTATCTCATCGACCCGGTGTCGGTGAGCTTGGATAGCCTCACTCGTGGGGAAACCACGATTGCTTTTCCGACAGATTTAAACATTCTCGACCAGCTTTTTAAATATGGGGTGCGTGTGAATCCGACCTTAGTGCAAGACGTGGAGTGTGTCTATATTCCTGTGAATACTTCGCCGGTGGCTTCGCAACCTAAATACACGCCTGCACCGTGGTATTATTCGCCCTTGCTCACGCCTTCGGCGGAGCATGTGATTAGCAAGAATATCAATCGAGTGAAGTCGGAGTTTGTCAGCTCGATTGACACGGTGGGGGTGAACCCCGATGTGAAGCGGTCGGTGATTCTGCACAGCTCGCCCTATGCACGAGTGCTTCGCACGCCTGCCGAAGTGAGCTTGCAGAGTGTGAATAGCCCTCCGGCTCGTGAGCTTTTCCACACGGCGCACGTGCCCACGGGCATTTTGCTAGAGGGAAATTTCCCCTCTGTTTTTGAGAATCGACCAACGGCAACCTATAATTCGTCGGATATCGAAGTTAGGACTAAATCGAAACCCGCCAAACTGATGGTCTTTGCCGATGGCAGCCTGATGGCAAACAAAGTGAATCAGGAGGGGGATGAATTGCGAATCCAGCCTTTGGGCTATGACCAGTATTCCAAACAGACCTTTGGCAATAAGGAATTTTTGCTCAATGCGGTGCGCTATCTGGCGGATGACTCGGGCATTATGCAGCTTCGCTCACGGGTCTATCAGTTGCGCCTGCTCGACAAGGTGCGCCTTCGTGAGGAGCGCTTGTTTTGGCAGCTGCTCAATCTGATTGTGCCTATTTTGATTGTGGCGTTATTAGCTTTGGTTTTCTGGCGAATCCGCATTTATCGTTTTAGAGGATAATTTCTACTTGACATATATCAATCTTTTATTATATTTGCATAAAAAATAGTGCGATATGATGCCTGAAGAAATTTATGAGAAAATGAGAGAAAGGCGACAATTACTTCGGATAACACAGCGAGAATTGTCGGACATTTCAGGAGTCGCTTTGCGCACCATCAAGATGGTGGAAAGCGGGAAGTGTAATCCTTCGATGAGCACTTTGCATGGCATGCTTGCTGTGCTTGGAATGACACTAGAAGCGAAGGTGAAATGAGGCGTGCAGGAGTATATGTCAATGCGCTGCAAGCTGGGGAGCTGAGGGAGTGTGCCGATGGCAGCTATGAGTTTGAATATGCGGAAGACTATTTTGAGGATGATGCTTGCGACGCAATAAGCCTCACGCTTCCGAAGTCGCAACGACTGTATCGCTCCGAGAAGCTTTTCCCCTTTTTCTTTAACATGCTTTCCGAAGGAAAGAATCGTGCGACACTATTGAAGTCGTATGCCCTTAATAAGCGAGATTTTTTTGGACTGTTATTATCCACTGCGGGCTTCGACACGGTTGGTGCTGTGGAAATTAAGCCTTTAGGAGTTTCTTTGTAGCTTTCTAATATATAACCGATGATTATCAAAAATTGCCCCTGCACTTTAGCGGAAGATTGCGACCGATATAGCAAGACGGCTA
>JBKECD010000199.1:0-2419 GCA_047974225.1 Mangrovibacterium sp. | reverse complement strand
GCGTTGCTCTTTTTATCCTTATTCAATAAGGATTCCTCCAAACTCATCCGAAACATCTCAAAATCAACGGCTGCACTTAGTCGTTCTAGTGGATTGCCTATTTCGGATAGTTTAGAAAGACTATCTTGTTCATCAAAAAGACCTCTATTGCCTGTACTTTTATATTTATGCATATTCATGTGCTTTGATAGCCCTAAAGATAGTAATATTTATTTGAATCCCAAATAATTAATTTTTAGAAGTCCCCTTAAAGCTTCCACTAAGTGTTTTATATCCATAGAGTGAATCAATACTTCTGAACGAATTGCTTCTCCGTCAAGAACCAACCCTAAAAAAACTTTTTCGTCAGGGGTGAATTCATCAGGATATACAACAACTTGGTTTGGCTTATCTAACATAGCATAACCCACTTGTATTTTTCTGAAAAACATTGCATTTGAGTTTTCTTTAAAAAACTTATAATCAACATATCGCAGTAATTCTGATTTGCTAATTTCAAATACCTCCTCTCCATAAAAGTTCCATAAAAGCTTCCTAAGAAAGAATATCGAACTTCCCCCAAATATGATAAGCGTTATGGTAAAATAGCCAAACCCCACACTTATTTGAGGAATAAAGAGAATAGACAAGGGGAATAATACACAGAAACTACCAAGTAAAAACAAAATTATCTTGATTAACACATGGGGTTTACTAGGGCTTAGTGTTATCCTTATTTTATGTTCGTCAAGTTCCACGATGGACATTGTTCCAATTGTATCCATTTTGTATAAATTATTTATAACCATTCTTAGATTTCCACTGTTCGTAAGCCTTTTTTCTAGCTTTGGCAGCAGCTTCAGAAGTGCCATATTTTGCTTTTGTAAACTTACCACGCCCCATTTCTTTATTGAACAATTGCCATGGATTGCTCTTGGCAACTGGAGCCGTATTCAAATTACTCTTAATGCTTATTTTGGGAGTCGCTTTAACCTTAATTGGAGAGGGCATGTGATTCAATGGGTTAGCATTCTGACTAAGAACTTCTGCTCCTAGGAATTTTATCCAGTTTTCAGTTGTCGACTCTTGTCGAAAATCAATTAACTTTTGCCTAGCCCATTGACTGGATGTATTCGACAAGAATCCTTCCATGTCATCAATCGTTTCGAAATCAAGAATGTCTGCTTTCATATTATCATTCCAAGACTTACTGTCATAAAAATCTTTCATGCCCTGGTCTTCATATGTTTCCGCGTAATATCTAAAGTCTTCCACCTTGTCATTTGAGACCGTTACAACATCCTCGCTACCGTCATTGGTATTCAAAAGTAGATTCCCCTCTTCGTCTTCATACTTGGTAGCTGCCATCCCCGTCGGGTCGATTAAACTGATTGGATTATTATGACAGTAATGGTAGGGAGACCAAGATGGATATTCTTCTGTTAACGGGTCAACACCATGCCATAAACTTATACGTGGGTTGTAGTACCTCGCCCCATAATAATACAATCCAGTTTCACTATCAAACTCTTTGCCATTAAACAAGTATGGCGTATTCCAAGTATTGTTCCGTTCTTCGATAAATACTTCACCGAATGGCACGTATTCTATGTGTTGTACTACTTCGCCGTCGAGATTCGTAATGTAACTTGCAGAGCCTAAATGGTCAGGATGGTAATAATACTGCAACTTCTCATAGGCATCTCCTGCGGTGGGAATGGATTTGCTTTGCATGCTTTCTCCGCAACAAAACCCTGCACCGTTCACATAATCGTCGTTATTGGCTCCGTAGTAGTCTATTTCAAAACCAGCATAGTTTTGCTTGATTACTTCTTGCAAAGCCTTGTATTTATTGGCGTAATCGGGAACGCTTGTTCCACTCACGCTTGCGCCTGCATATTCCTCCCTCCGTGGATCAACGCCAAAGCTACCTACATCGCCCAGCTTGCTTACGATTCTTTGACTGCCTATATAGATGTGCTTGGTGTACTGTCCGCCTTGTTGGAGCACCAAGTAAGGATTCACATACAAAGTGTAATTTTGGTTGTTGGTGAAACCTCCACTGAAAGCGGAGTTCACATGAATGCCTTCGCTTGCGCCGTGGAGTTTCACGGTTCGCTCACCAGCGGCATCATAAAAGTAGGAGCTTACATAACCATTATCACAGATTGCTCGTAGGCGGTTTTCTTCGTCCCAAAGCATCGTCCTTTCTTTGGCTTGCGTTTGCACGCTGTCGCTCGTGTTGATGTAGATTTGTTTGCCGTTGGCATCATTCATTTTCGCATCCTGCACGCTTCGCATGATGCTCGCTACTGCCGTGGAATCCGCTGTTCGGTAATTCTAATCTGCAATGTTGCTTAATTGATGCGGTTTGTCTTTCGAGTAATTTTACTCCATCTCATAGCCCGCCATTAAATCGCCCTCAAAAGCAATATCTGTT
>JBKECD010000023.1:0-6098 GCA_047974225.1 Mangrovibacterium sp. | reverse complement strand
TGGTGAGTGTGATTGACTTTTCAAAGTGCGAACCATTTGAGTTTCATCGGATGCAGCTGAATATCTATGCCATCTTTCTGAAAGATTTGAATTGTGGCGACATGATTTATGGGCTTAATAAATATGACTATGAAGAAGGTTCGCTCATCTTCATTTCGCCCGGTCAGGTCTATGGCATCGACAGCAAAGGCGAAAAGCGGAAGGGTGTCGGCACGGCTATTATTTTCCACCCCGATTTAATTCTCGGCACATCGCTAGGCAAACACATGGAGGATTATTCGTTCTTTTCCTATGAGGTGAATGAGTCGCTGCATCTTTCTGAGCGAGAACGCGAGGTGATTAATGAATGTATTCGGAATATTCAATATGAGTTGGAACACGCCATCGACAACCATAGTCGCACGCTCATTGTGTCGCATTTGGAATTATTTCTGAATTATTCGAAGCGGTTTTATGAGCGGCAATTTATCACTCGAAGCCATGCAAACAAAGACATTCTCACTCGATTTGAAAAAGTGCTAAATGATTATTTTGCTTCGGAACAATCGCTCCTTTCGGGATTGCCTTCGGTGAAATATTGTGCCGACAGACTGTTCATCTCTGCCAATTATTTGGGCGACTTGCTCAAAAAGGAAACAGGAAAATCAGCGCAAGAACACATACAGCTGAAGCTTATCGAGGTGGCTAAGATGAAGGTTGTGGGCAGCGAGAAGTCGATTAGTGAAGTCGCCTATGAACTAGGGTTCAAGTATCCGCAGCACTTCACTCGAATGTTTAAAAAGAGCGTGGGCATATCGCCGAGTGAATATCGGATTTCCTCCAATAATCTAAAATAAAAATCTATCTTTGTTGAAAATATAAAGGAACAAACCATGACAACAGTTATTTTTGAAGATAATAATCTCCAAGCAAAACAACTCTTGGAATATATTAGGACATTGCCATTTGCAACGGTTGTTAATCAAGAAGCAAAGAAAATAGAGTTAATCCACGAACTTCAAAAAGGGGAAAATTCTGGCTTTGTCGAACATTTCAATCGAGAAGACTTTCGAAAAGAACTTTACCAAAAACACATTGCGGAAGAATGAACTACAAAATAACTACGGAAGCAAAAGATGATCTTGAAAACATCTGGCTTTACACGTTAAAAAAGTGGTCGCTCGAACAAGCCGACCGATATCTAAATTTGATAATGGATGAAATCGACTATATTGCTGCAAATCCAAATTCGGGAAAGGATTTCAGCTATGTGAGAAAAGGATATTTGAAAACACGGGTAAAATCGCACTTTATTTTCTACAAAATAAATCCCATGCAAAGCGAAGTTGAAATAATCAGAATCCTGCATCAACAAATGGACATTAACAACCGACTGAACGACTTCCACCCCATAAATTAAATACAAAAACGGATAGCACATCATGCTATCCGTTTTTTGTTTATTCTCTATTCCCCCAACACCTTCTTCAACTTCCCAATAAAATAATCCGCTTGCTCTTTCTTCAAGCTGAGCGGTGGCAAAAGGCGAATGATGTTTGCGCCCGAAACTCCGGTGAAGATTTGTTCTTCAAACAACAACTTAGTGCGAATCGCTTTGATTTCACCTTCAAACTCTAGACCAATCATCAAGCCATAGCCACGCACCTCTTTGATTTGCGGAATCTTCTTTAGTTCCTCCATCAGATAAGCCCCTTGCGCTGCCGCATTGTTCACTAAGCTTTCTTCGCTCATCACTTCAAGCACCGCATTGGCAGCGGCGCATGCCAAATAGTTGCCGCCAAAAGTAGTGCCGAGCATGCCAAACCAAGGTTCGATATCATTAGCAATCAACACGCCACCGATGGGGAATCCATTGCCCATACCTTTCGCCATGGTGATGAGGTCGGGCTGAATATTGGCGTGCTGAAAGGCAAAGAATTTGCCACTTCGTCCATAGCCCGACTGAATTTCATCGAGAATCAACTTCGTGCCATGCTGCTTGCAAAGACTTTGCAAGGCTTCCAAAAACGATGGCTCAGGAATGCGCACTCCCCCCACTCCTTGAATGCCTTCGATGATGACTGCGGCATATTCTTCCGTTTTCAATTCGGCTTCCGCTGCTGCCAAATCGCCAAACGGCACAATCGTGGCGTGGGGTGTTTCATTGGCTGGCGACACAATTTTAGGGTTGTCGGTTACCGCCACCGCTGCCGATGTGCGACCGTGAAATGCCTTGCCGAAGCTCAGAATCTTCTTCCGCCCAGTGGCGAAAGACGCTACTTTAATGGCATTCTCATTCGCTTCAGCACCTGAGTTCACCAAGAAAAGCTGATAGTCAGCACAACCCGAAAGCTCCGCCAATCGCTCTGCCAAGAGTTTTTGCTGCGGAATCTGCACCGAGTTGCTGTAAAAGCCAATCTGATTGAGCTGCTCGCTCAATTGCGCCACATATTTGGGGTGACTATGTCCGATGGAAATCACCGCATGACCTCCATAGAGGTCGAGATATTTTTTGCCCTCACTGTCCCACACATATTCACCTTGCGCTTTTACAGGCGTGATGTCGAACAAAGGATATACATTGAATAAGTTCACTTTTATGAGTTATGAGTTATGAGTTATGAGTTATGAGTTGGCAGTAAGTAATAGCTCAGCCAATTCATAATTCAAAACGCATTGGGTTTTAAATTCAGTCCACATTTTTCATCTAAGCCAAACATGAGGTTCATATTCTGCACCGCCTGACCCGATGCTCCTTTCAAGAGATTGTCGGTTACAGAGAGAATCATCAGCTTGTCGCCATGTTTTTCAAGGTGAAGTAAAGCTTTGTTGGTGTTCACCACCTGCTTCACATCAATGTTTTCCGAAGAAATATGCACAAACGGATGCGCTGCATAATACTGCTCATAGAGCTGAATGGCTTCTTCCAAAGTGCCGCTAAATTTCGTATAGACCGAAGCGAAGATGCCGCGCGTGTGATTACCACGCACCGGAATGAAGTTCACTTCATGCTCAAATGAAGGCTGCAATTGCTGAAAACTTTGCTTAATTTCACCCAAATGCTGATGCTCGAAAGCTTTGTAAACCGACATATTGCCTGCTCGCCAACTGAAATGCGAGGTGGAAGATGGTGCTTGTCCTGCCCCTGTTGAACCAGTGATGGCGTGCACGTGCAACTCATCAGCCAGCACCCCTGCCGCTGCTAAAGGAAGCACCGCCAGCTGAATGCCTGTGGCGAAACAACCTGGATTGGCTATATATTGACTTTGCTTGATTTCTTCGCGGTTCAATTCGGGCAGACCATATATAAAGGCATTGCCCTCTCGTTTCAAGCGGAAATCATGACTCAAATCAATCACTTTCAGCGATGCTGGAAGCTCGTTCTTCGCCATAAATTCCACCGACTTGCCATGTCCCATGCAGAAGAATAGCACATCCGCCGATGCCAAGTTTGGTTCAGCCACAAATGCCAAATCCGTTTCGCCCACCAAATCACGGTGCACCACCGAAATGGCATTGCCTGCGTTGCTCGAACTCTGCACAAAGGCGATTTCAGCCTTGGGGTGATTGATGAGAATACGCAACAGCTCGCCAGCCGTATAGCCAGCTCCGCCAATCACGCCTACTTTTATTTTATCCATTATTTTTCGCTTTTACTGCTTGGTGAATTTTCATGGCATTGCCCAAGATTTTGGTAAAACCTTTCACATCTTGTGCCGACCACGCAGTGTTCATTTCGCCATATTCGCCAAAACCCGATTTCATCAAATCATAAGGTGAGTCGATGCCCACAAGCACATAATGATAAGGTTTCAAGGTGATAATCACTCGTCCTGTAACGGTTTCTTGCGTGCTTTCGAGGAAGGCTTCCATATTGCGCATCACGGGGTCGAGATACTGACTTTCATGCAGAAACATGCCATACCAATTGCCCAACTGTTCTTTCCAATACTGTTGCCACTTGCCGAGCGTGTGTTTTTCGAGCATTTGATGCGCTTTGATGATGAGCATCGGAGCGGCAGCTTCAAAACCCACACGCCCTTTGATGCCGATAATCGTATCGCCAATGTGCATATCACGCCCCACGCCATAGGGCGAAGCCAAGGCTTCAAGCGCACGAATAGCATCAACACCATTGGCAAACGTTTCACCATTAACGGCTTTCAACTGTCCTTTTTCAAAGTCGAGCGTAATATCTTCTTCGTCGCCCTCCTCTTTCACACAAGGCGAGGGATAGGCGGACTCGGGTAGCGTTTGGTCGGAAGTGAGCGTTTCTTTTCCGCCGATGCTCGTGCCCCACAGTCCTTTGTTAATCGAGTATGCCATACGCGACCAATCACGCTCCACACCATGTTGTTTCAGATAGTCGATTTCCTCTTGGCGAGAAAGTTTCAAATCACGTGTTGGGGTGAGAATCTGAATATCGGGAGCAAGCACATCGAAAGTAAGGTCGAAGCGCACTTGGTCGTTGCCAGCACCTGTTGAACCGTGCGCCACATATTTTGCGCCAATCTTTTTGGCATATTCAATGATGGCGATAGCTTGAAAAATACGCTCGGAACTCACCGAAATCGGATAAGTATTATTCCGAAGCACATTGCCATACACCATATATCGGATACATTTATTATAGTACGTGTCGGTTACATCGAGAGCCACGTGCTTAGCCGAACCAAGCTCATATGCCTTTTCCTCGATGGCTTTCAATTCATTTTCATCGAAACCGCCGGTGTTTGCCAATGCGGTGTAAACTTCTAAATTCATCTCCTTGGCGAGATACATGGCGCAATAAGAGGTGTCGAGACCACCTGAATACGCTAAAACTACTTTTTCTTTCATTTCTTTTTGAATTATGGAGTGCGAAGTGCGGAGTGCGAAGTGCAACCCTGCACTAATCCCTATCCCCTAGCCGCTACCCCCTATTTTCTTTTTAATTTCTGAATCATATCAAGCAAGCTTCTGCGCTTCTTGCCCTCCCCCTCGGGGGAGTTGGTGGGGGCTGCTTTCTTCTCCCACGCAGGGTCGAAAAGCATGCCGGTACAAAGACACTTGGTGAGGTTGGTGCGTTGCAGAATATCATAGTTCACACAACTTTGGCAACCACGCCAAAAGGCTTCATCATCGGTGAGTTCCGAAAAGGTTACGGGGTGATAACCGAGGTCGTGGTTGATTTTCATCACCGCCAAGCCGGTGGTCAGACCGAAGATTTTCGCATCGGGATACTTCTTGCGTGAAGTTTCAAACGCCTTTGCCTTAATCATCCGTGCCAGTCCATGACTTCGATAATCTTTATGCACCACGAGCCCCGAGTTGGCCACAAACTTGTTGTGCCCCCACGACTCGATATAACAGAAGCCCGCAAATTTCTCGTCATCGAGGGCGATAATTGCTTTTCCTTCGTTAATCTTCGCAGCGATGTACTCATCGGTGCGACGAGCGATACCAGTTCCACGCTCCTTAGAAGCGGAATCAATGGTGTCGTTAATCAGCGACACATATTTCAAATGCGACGCATCAGCTACTATAACTTTCATTTATTTTTTTGAGTGCGAAGTGCGAAGTGCGAAGTCCACCCCAGCAATTCATAATTCATAATTCATAATTCCAAAGTGGGCATGGCATACATCAACGAAGCCTTGAATTCATCGGGTGTTATCTCTTCAGCGAGCACCAAGATGACCGTATCATCGCCAGCCACCGAACCGAGCACGCCTTTCACCTCTGCCTCATCGAGATAGGCAGCAATGCCACTAGCGAACGCCGGTTTAGTTTTAATGACTGCAATATTTTTTGAAAACTCGATACTTCGGAAGCCATCTGCCATAAAATTGCCACTTTGATTTGCCTCAGCCACTTTGGTGATGCTTGCATCGGGCAGAATATAGCGATAAGCATTGCCATGCGGCACTTTAATCACCTTCATTGCTTTGAGGTCGCGCGACAAGGTAGCTTGCGTAACGTTGTGTCCCTCATCATTCAGCATGATTAGCATTTCATCTTGACTTTCGATGACCCCCGAACTAATAATCTGTCGGATAGCGGTCTGTCGGCTTATTCTCTTGCTCATTTCTGTATATTTATACCATTGATTGAACAAAAGTAGCCATTAAATTCATTTT
>JBKECD010000050.1:0-9665 GCA_047974225.1 Mangrovibacterium sp. | reverse complement strand
GTGGCAGCTCAAATCATGTGTTGGACATTCATCATTCAGTATGCCGATAATTTAGGAATTGATAAAGCGACAGCTCAGATGTATAACATCGTGGCGATGGGAATCTTCCTAGCAAGTCGTTTCATTAGTACGATGCTTATGAAGTATGTCAATTCACGCAAACTATTGATGCTATTCGCCATTGGCGGAATGTGCACCACACTAGGAGTGATATTCATCGGCGGAATGGTCGGCTTATATTGCTTGGTAGCCACTTCGGCTTTCATGTCATTGATGTTCCCTTCAATCTATGGCATTGCCCTAGAAGATGTGGGCGACGACACCGCCCTAGGAGCAGCAGGCTTGGTGATGGCTATCGTGGGCGGGGCATTGATGCCACCGCTTCAAGGCTTGATTATTGATGCTGGCACTGTGGGCTTCTTGCCTGCTGTCAATGCTTCATTCATTTTGCCATTCATCTGCTTTATGGTGATTACTATTTATGGTTATCGAGCTTATCAAGCAAACCGAAAAACCGCTTAACAGCCAAATAAAATTTGCTCACAAACTTTGTTTGTGAGCAAATTAATCCTGACTTTTGTAGTCATTAAATGCGAAATAAAATACTTAAAAAATAACATCATGGGAAACGCAACAAGAATTTATCTTCCACCCGTTAGTCTTATCGGCGCTGGAGCACTCCAAGAGCTCAAAGAAGAGCTCAAAAACAGCATCCACAAAAATGCTTTGTTAATCACCGACCCATTCCTCAACGAATGTGGCATGGCAAAACAATTGGGCGACGTGCTCGAAGCTGCGGGCATTAAATACACCGTGTATTGCGATGTGCAGCAAAACCCTACGGTTACGAATGTGAACAACGGATTGAAAGCCTATCAAGAAAACAACTGCGATTGCATCGTTACGCTTGGTGGCGGTTCGCCTCAAGACTGTGGCAAAGCAGTAGCTATCTTGGCAACCAATGGCGGAGACATTGTGAGCTATGAAGGCATCGGCAAATCAAGTAAAAAATCAGCGCCCCTTGTGGCTGTCAATACCACTGCGGGAACTGCTTCTGAAATCACTATCAACTATGTTATCACCGATGAAAAACGAAAAGTGAAAATGGTGATGGTGGACAAAAACTGCCTGGTGGACATTGCAGTGAACGACCCTAATCTGATGGTGAATATGCCGAAAGGATTAACTGCTGCTACGGGGATGGATGCACTCACTCACGCCGTAGAGGCTTATGTGAGCATCGGTGCTTTCGACTGGTCGGACACACTCTCGCTGAAAGCTGTCAAATTGATTGCTGAAAGCCTTCGCGATGCCGTGGCAGATGGCAAAAACATCGAAGCAAGAGAGAAAATGGCTTGGGGGCAATTCATCGCTGGACAGGCATTCTCTAACTGCGGATTAGGGTATGTGCACTCTATGGCTCACCAACTAGGCGCTTTCTACAACTTGCCTCATGGCGTGTGTAATGCCGTTTTGCTTCCCGTGGTGGAAGAGTTCAACGCCCCAAATTGTGGCGATAAATTCCGAGACATTGCCGAGGCAATGGGCGTGAACACCACAGGCATGACAACCGAAGAAGCCAACAAAGCTGCCATCGCTGCCATCCGCAAGCTATCGGCAGATGTGGGCATCCCTTCGGGATTGGCGGAACTAGGAGCTAAAAAAGAAGACTTCCCAACCATGGCAAAAATGGCGCTAGTAGATGCTTGTGCAGGCTCAAACCCACGCCCTGTGGACTTCGACCAAACAGTAGCATTATACGAAGCAGCAATGTAATAATTTAGCTCCCTCCACCCCCCTCGGGGGAGTTGGAGGGAGCTTTTCATAACTCACAACTCAAATGACTTCAATATTAGATAATCGCCCTGAGTTGGCGAAACAAGTGGCAGAGGTGGCAGAAGTAGCTGGCTATCTTTGGCAAAAAGGATGGGCAGAGCGCAATGGTGGAAACATCACAGTAAACATCACCGAATTTGTCGATGATGAAATCCGAGCCATGAAACCCATTTCTGAAAGATTTGAAATCGGAAATACTTTTCCTCACCTAAAAGGAACTTATTTCTTCTGCAAAGGAACAAACAAACGCATGCGAGATTTGGCTCGCTGGCCAATGGAAAATGGTGCTGTAATCCGCATCCTCGATGATTGTGCAAGCTATGAAATCATTGCCGACAATGCAGTGAAACCAACCTCAGAACTTCCCGCCCACTTAGCCATGCACAACCGAGCTTTGGCAACTGGCAACGGATATACTGCGGCGCTACACACTCACCCCATCGACTTGATTGCAATGACTCACAATCCAGAGTTTATGAAAAAAGATAAGCTCACTTATCTTTTATGGAGTATGATTCCTGAAACTCGGGCATTCTGCCCTCGCGGTCTAGGCATCATCCCCTATGCTATGCCTAGCTCGCTAGAGCTCGCCGATGCCACCATCAAAGAGCTTGAAGACTATGACGTGGTGATGTGGGAAAAACACGGTGTGTGTGCCGTGAGCAACAGCTTAATGGAAGCATTCGACATGATTGACACGCTTTCAAAATCGGCACAAATCTATCTCACCGCCAAGTCGATGGGATTTGAACCCGAAGGAATGAGCATGGAAAACATGGAAGAACTAAGAGTAGCTTTCAACTTACCCAAATAAGCTGTCCTTGTATAAATAAAGAAACGGCAAGAGAAAAATTTCTCTTGCCGTTTCTTTATTTATATAACCAATAACTTCTACTAAGTCACCATCCATTTCAGCGCACTGGTTTTGTCTGAAAATGGTTTTATTTTCGCTCCTCCCGATTGTCTTTGCATCATGATAAATTCCGCTGTCTGCTTCGGACTATCGACTAACAGTGCAACCTTGCGACGTTCAAACACCTCAGGATGCTCCATAAACAAATCAGTTACTCCCTTATATTCCACAACTGACTTCTCCAGTTCTGCGTGTCGCTGATCAACCAAAAAACCAATACAATCCTCAGGCAGACGACTGACATCAAGCATCGACTGCCAAAATTCTAGCACATCCTCGGGAGAAGAAACCCCCTCCCAAGAAATCCTATAAATGCAATATTTTGCGTCATATACGCACCTTAGATTCTCTAGCATTTTATACCATTCCTCCTTTACTTGCCTGTTAAAACTTCGATGCAAAGATAATACTATCTCCAATAACGACAAAATCTATTGCCTACTACCTTTTGTTATGAAAAATCTATTGGGGTAAGATTTTATTTATCATATTTTACATCGGCGCAAAGATACAAGATTATTATCTATCCTAATCAATAGCAATGAAAAATCAAAAAAGAAAATAACTTTATCTAGTCGTTTTCTTTTCCCTATTTGGAATAGTTTGAAACCGTGCTACACAACTTCTTCATCATCTCCACTTCCTCTTCCGTCAAATCCTTGAGAATATCAGTCGATAGCTCCATCGACGATGCCGAAGCTTTCTTATAAAGCGCGCGTCCTTTAGGGGTGAGCATGAGATTTTTCTTTCTACCATCTATGGTGTCAATGCGGCGCACCACCAAGCCCTCCTCAATCAGACCTCTCACTTGGCGCAAGACAATTGTCTTATCTTTCTGCAACGTTTCTGCAATATCTTGCTGCGTGATGCCTACTTTGGCATAGATTAACTCTAAGACCACATATTGCTCAACTTTCAGATTAATGCCATCAGCGGAAAATTTGTCCGCCAAGACCTTGCGCGAACGGATAGTTTCTCTCAACACAAAAGAAAACAATTGTGTTCTTGGTTCAAATTCTTTCATAGTACTTTTTTTAAAGTGCCTCTCCTTTTTCATAGTTTTGAGGCGATTTGTGATTTCAGCAAATGCACGCTTGACAAACAAGCCGAATAAGCTTCAGTATTTGTTTCAACGGCTAAAAGTAGAAAAATCACTCCAAACGAAAAAGCATTTAAGATTCTTTGTGTGAAATAAATATTTTCCAAACCTTAATAAATAAACTCTTTACGTTACAATATATTGCAGCTTATTTCGGTTTATAGTTCGACCGATTCAATATCCGCTTGCAATCTTTTTCATCCATCAATTCCGCTAGCGTAACTTCAGGATTATTATCCATATAGGCACGCACAATCTGCCAGCCCAACCAGCAACCTGTGCGCCCCGGTGAATTTGCCGAAAAGCTTGAGGTGTAGGGAGCTTCGCCAGTGTAGCGAATGACATCCATGCGATTGGTGGAAAAAAGCATCTTGTTTTCCGCCAAATATCGCCACATGCTTTCTTCGCTGTTTTGGCAGAAATCGAGCTGCTGTGCGGTGAAACCAATCTTCACCGAATCTGCCACGTCGGGCAAAGTCGCATCGAGAATATATTGCAGTTTGCCCTCATAAATCATCTTATCAATAAGCTGATGCCCATAGTCTTTGAATGGGAATTGCACCGTGCTCCACGCATAAATTGCATCGACAGTCATTTTCGCTGGATACATATTTAATTGCTGATAATTGCTCACCCCCAAACGAGGATAGTATTCGCAATCGCGCCCCAAGTATTTATCTACGCCAATGCCCAGCACGTCATCGGTCATCACCATGGATTGATTGAATCCGCTCACACAAGTGAACACCGTTGGAATGACTGCCTCGGGGAAATAATGGCGGTAATATCGAAACGCTTGCTGAAGCTCTTTACTGAGCTTCTTTTTATTGATGCGCTCGTCCACCAAATGCTTCACATCAGCCATAGTAGTGTCAGCAACAAAGCTCAACAACAGTTCGTCCACGCCCTCATCTTCGGGATAGCCAATGCGAATGACCTCGGTGGTGAAAAGCGGAAAAGCGATGGGATATTTCGTGCGAAGTTCGGCGATGGTCAGACTGTCGAATTGTGTTTGGGCAAACAATTCGCTATCGAAATCCTGAAAATTGAAGTCGATTTGCACATCAGAAATATCAACTTGTTTGAATTTATTTTGCTGACAAGAGAGCAGCAATAGTGCTATTAAAAAAAGCGTCGTTATTTTTTTCATTTCAATTCAATTCAATTTCATTTATCTCTCGTTTCAATTCAGCGAGTAATTGTTTTTCCGAAGGTAGATATAGTTGATACTTGCTCGCTATGATTGACTTGTTTTCTGCGGGCAATGTAAATTTCACCACTTCATTATTTTTGTCTGCACAAAGCAAGATTCCAATTGTTGGGTTCTCTTCTGGAAGTTTCTCGGTTCTATCATAGTAATTCACATACATTTGAAGCTGCCCAATATCAGTATGCGTAATTTTATGCGTTTTCAACTCAATAATCACAAAAGCACGCAACAAGCGATTGTAGAAAACCAAATCAACAAAAAACTCATCATCCTCCAAGAGAATACGCTTTTGTCTCGCCACAAATGAGAATCCATTTCCCAGCTCTAACAGAAAATTTTGGAGATTCGTAATCAGAGCTTGCTCTAAGTCTTTTTCATAATAACTCGAATCTGGCTTTAGCCCTATAAATTCAAGCATCATTGGGTCTTTGATGATTTCCGTTGGGAGTTCTGGAATCCTTTGCTTGCGAGCGACTTCCAAGACAGCTTTTTTATCGTTGCTCAGCAATAATCGTTCATATAAACCTGAATTTATTTGCCTTTCCAACTCTCGCCCTGTCCAACAGTTATTGACAGCTTCTAGCTCGTAATACTCTCTTTTGTCTTCATTATCAATCTGCATAAGAAGCTTATACTGAAGCCAATTGAATTGCGACCGCACTGCGGTCGCAATTGGATAAGTACGATAAAATTGCCTCGCTCGCTCTAATTGCCTAACTGAAAACCCAGAACCAAATTCAGGCATAATGCTCGAAGAAAGATTCTGTATCAGATATCTTCCATATTCAGCACGGTCTTTTTCTTGTTGTTCTTCAGTAAAAATCCGCTCCCCTAATCTCCAATACATTCTTACTCGCTCATAATCGACACTCCTTATGGCAGAGTTTCTAGCTGAAGTGATAATCTGCCGAATGTCTGCAATGAAGTTTTGCTGTTTTTGAATAATCTTATCGCTCATGCGTGTTGCTTTAAGAGTGCTTTGTGTTTCACCGCAAATTTATTAATATTGTGGCTGATTTCAAAACAATATGAGCGAACTACAACTTTTTCAAGCCAATCAGATGCATCACCCGGTCATTCTCCAACTGTGGGAAGAGGCGGTGCGCAACACACATCATTTCCTTTGCGAAGAAGATATACTATATTATAAGCACCAACTCGAAACCAAACTTCTCGATGCGGTGGATTTATTCTGCTTGCAGACCGAAGCTGGCGAATTGCTCGGCTTTATGGGGCTGAAACAGATTCATCTCGAAATGCTTTTCATCGCTCCTGCCTATCATCGCAAGGGATTGGGAACGGCTTTATTGCAGACGGCTCGCCAATCGTTTGGGGTTTCTCGCGTGGAGGTGAATGAGCAGAATCAGCAAGCGGTGGACTTCTATCGGAAATGCGGTTTTGAGGTGATTGGGAGAAATGCGCTCGATGGATTCGGCAAGCCCTACCCCACGCTGCAAATGGAAATCAGCAGTGCGCAAGCCGCCGTGTTCGTGGATTGGGATAATTATGCCGACACGTGGGAAGACACCCCCGGGGTGAAAGATTTTGCGCAGCATTGTTTCCTCGACATCACTTCTCGATTCAAACTGCAAGGCTTGCGTGTGCTCGACTTCGGTTGTGGCACTGGCTTGCTCACCGAATTACTCGCTGCGGCAGGTGCTGAAATCGTGGCTGTGGACGCATCAACTCGCATGATTGAAATGCTTCAGCAAAAACAGCTCCCCCATGTGCAATGCTTGGTGAGCGAACTTTCAGCAACCGACCTCTATAATCAGCCAGCCTTTCAGCAGCCTTTCGATTTGATTGTGGCTTCATCGGTGCTGGCATTCGTGCCCAATCAGGCAGAAAAGTTGGCGCAATTGAAATCTTTATTGAAGGAAGACGGCAAAATCATGCAATGGGACTGGCTGAAAGTGGAGGAACAAGCCGACTTCGGATTCTTCCCCGAGGAACTCGAAAAACTTTATGCAGAAGCCGAGCTGAACGTGATTAACATCGGCGAAAGCTTCACCGTGAAAAGCGAAAACGGAACGTTTAAAGCGTTGCTGGCTTGCGCTGAAAATCCATCAATCTAACATCCAAAAATCCGATATCTAATATCCAATAATCCAACATCCAAAAACATGAAACTCGAATTTAAAAACAACCTCACACTCCGCACAGTGCCTAGTGCGATGACAAAACTACAACTAATCTGCTCGCTGCTCACATGGCTGCTTGTGCTCGGATTCTTGGGCATTGTGTTTACTGTCTTTTCAGAAAAAAGCACCGATGGAGCTTTTGTCAACCTCATGACCGCTTGGCTCGTGGTGCTTGCCGGAACAGTGGCTACTTCCTTTGCCATCGACTTCAAGACAAAGATTATCAACGCAGGAAGCATCCTTTGGCTAGCTTTTCTTATCTATATGGTGAGTAGTATCGTCGGAAAATTGTAACTTTGCAGCTTGAAAAATTTATAACATCATATAATGGCATTAAAATGTGGCATTGTTGGTCTGCCAAACGTGGGTAAATCAACACTATTCAACTGCTTGTCGAATGCAAAAGCACAGTCGGCAAACTTCCCTTTCTGTACAATCGAACCAAACGTGGGCGTGATTACCGTGCCCGATGAACGACTTAATCAATTGGCAGCCATCATCAACCCAGAGCGCATTGTGCCCACCACGGTGGAGATTGTCGATATTGCTGGATTGGTGCGTGGAGCAAGTAAAGGCGAAGGTTTAGGCAATAAATTCCTCGGAAATATTCGGGAAACCGATGCCATCATTCATGTGCTCCGTTGCTTTGAAGATGAAAATATCACTCACGTGGATAACAGCATCAACCCCGTGCGCGACAAAGAAACAATCGACATTGAGCTTCAACTGAAAGACCTCGAAACGGTGGAATCTCGCTTGCAGAAAGTGGAAAAACAGGCTCGCACAGGCAAAGACCGCGATGCAATGAAGCAAGTGGAGGTTTACACTGCTATTCGTCAGGCTCTTCTTGAAGGCAAGTCAGCTCGCACGGTGGAAGTCGATGATATGGATAAACACATTGTGAAAGATTTGCAATTGCTCACCAACAAACCTATTCTTTACGTCTGCAACGTCGATGAAGCATCAATCAAAACAGGCAATCAGCATGTGGAAGCGGTGAAGGCTGCCATTGCTGATGAGAATGCCGAGTTCTTGGTGATTGCAGCTGCTACGGAAGCTGACATTGCGGAGCTGGAGGACTATGAAGAACGTAAAATGTTCCTCGACGACCTCGGGCTAGATGAATCAGGCGTGGCGAAGTTGATTAAATCGGCTTATAAACTCTTGAAGCTCGAAACCTATTTCACCGCTGGCGTGAAAGAAGTGCGTGCGTGGACGTACTATCATGGCGCAAAAGCCCCTCAAGCGGCTGGCGTGATTCACACCGACTTCGAGAAAGGTTTCATCCGTGCCGAAGTGATTAAATTCAACGACTTCATCACCCTCGGCGGCGAAACCGCCTGCAAGGAAGCCGGCAAAATGGGCGTGGAAGGCAAAGAATATGTGGTGCAAGATGGCGACATTATGCACTTTAGGTTTAATGTGTAATTTTAGGGAAGAGGGAAGAGGGGAGAGGGGAGAGTAACCTAACGGTGATTAATAGCGCAACCCCCTTTCCCCTTTCCCCTTTCCCCTATCCCCTTTCCCCTTTCCCCTTTCCCCTATCCCCTTTCCCCTTTCCCCTTTCCCCTTTCCCCTATCCCCTATCCCCTTTCCCCTAACAACACTATGAGTAAAAAAGAGAAAATAACCGTTCAGGGAACTGAAATAACCATCATTTCTGAGAAAAACAGCGATTATATCAGCCTTACTGACATGGTCAAAGGGCAAGAAGGCGATGACCTCATTCGCAATTGGATGCGCAATCGCAATACGCTTGAGTTCCTCGGTGCTTGGGAGACGCTACACAACCCTATTTTTAAAGGTGTCGAATTCGACACCTTTTTGCATGAGGCAGGAGCAAACCGCTTTAACATGACACCACGAAAATGGGTTGAAGCAACCGATGCTGTCGGCATAACAACTAATAACTAACATCATGAAAATCATCTCCTACATCACCACCCCCATCAGCATGTTGCTTTTCGGGTTCTATCTATGTTTTTTTCATTTGGTGCAGCTCATCTGCAAGCTTTTCAGCGAAAAAGCACGACAAAAATCTATCGTTTGGCTCTGCTATGGTCTGACTTATTCTCCCTTGTGGGTGAATGCGCGCATTCGCTTCGTGGGCTTCAAAGACATTCCCACCGACCGACCAATTCTTGCACTGTCGAACCATCAATCGGCTCTCGACATCCCAGCTCTCGTGGTGGGTTTCAAAAAGAAATATATGCGTTTTGTGGCGAAGAAGTCCTTAGAAAAAGGCATTCCGAGCGTGTCATACAACCTCAAAGTGGGTGGTTCGGCATTGATTGACCGCAAGAATGCTCGTCAGTCGATTACCGAGATTGCTCGCTTAGGCAAGCTCGTAGAAAAAGAAAATGCCGCCGTGAGCATCTTCCCCGAGGGCACACGCACCAAAAACGGCAAGATGCGCACTTTCCAATCATCGGGCGTAACCACGCTGATGAAATACATTCCCTCAGC
>JBKECD010000204.1:0-5729 GCA_047974225.1 Mangrovibacterium sp. | reverse complement strand
TGGTCGGCAGAAGACGACCGCTTCTTCCCAGCACGTTGCTGCTGATTAGGATTGCGATAGCTCACCCTGATTTTGGGCTTGGCAGTGAAAAGCTTGTCGAAAAAGGCGATTAATGAGAGAACCCAGCGCGTGAAATCATTGCCTTTCCGATAGCTCAGCACAAACAAAAAGCCCAAGAGCAGTCCGCCCACATGAGCGATATTGCCCCCAGCATTCGTGCCGCTCATGCCGAGCAGGTAAATCACAAAAGACGCAATCACGAGATGCTTCATCTTGATTTCCCCGATGAAAAATAAACGAATGGGATGATTGGGCGCATAAGTGCCCACTGCCGAGGCAATGGCTAGCACCGAGCCCGACGCACCGAGAAGCTGCACCACATGAAGCTTCTCGCCCAAGGATGGCGAGATATTATAGAGCAGCAGATAGCACACCGCACCGCTCAGTCCGCCCATGAGATAGACTCCGAGGAGCTGACTAGGAGTGAAATAACGCAAGAAAAGCTCACCCATCCAATACAGCCACAGCATATTAAATAGCAGATGCAGAAAACCAGCATGCATAAACATATAGCTGACAATCGTCCATGGACGATGCCACAGCTCATCAAGGTTTGCTGGCAAGGTGAAATAAGGCAACAATGAAAAAGGCGAACCCAGCAGATAGGCAAACACATCCGCTAGCCTGATGAGCACAAATAGCGCCACATTCACATAGATAAGTTTTGTGATGACTGTTCCTTTTGCGAAGGACTCTTTCACCTCATTCCAAATTGACATAGCCCTCCTTCTTAATAAAAAGTATTACTTCGTTTGTTCCAATGGCGAATCATAAAATAGCCGAAAATCATTCCCCCCACATGAGCAAAGTGCGCCACATTTCCGCCCGAATTAGTAAAGCCTAGGAACAGCTCCAATGCGCCATAAATCATCACAAAATATTTAGCTTTGATGGGCATCGGTGGAATGATCAGCATCAACTGCGTATTGGGGAATAGCATGCCAAATCCCAGCAACACCCCAAACACAGCTCCTGAAGCTCCCACGGTGGGCGTGCACAGCAGCAAGTTAAGCTGCGCTAGGGCTGAATCGGTGTAGTTTTGTCCCCGACTAATCACATCAGCTCCTTCGCGCAGCACCATATGCACCGAGCGAGCATCCATATCGGAGGCTAGCGACATAAATTCGACATGCATGGCAAGCATGTGCAGAATGGCTGCTCCAATGCCAGTAACGAAGTAGAAAATAAAAAACCGCTTTGGTCCCCACACACTTTCGAGCACTCGCCCAAACATCCACAGTGCATACATATTAAAGAAGATGTGAGTCAGCCCCCCATGCATAAACATATGGGTTACAACTTGAAAGGGGCGAAAGTTCGATGAGCCGATATAATACAACCCAAGCAGCTGATTTAAGTTGATATTCTTTAATGAAAACACAAAAGAGAGCACAAACATCAGCACATTGATGATGATGATATTCTTCACCACAAGTGGGGTTTGCTGAGCTATTGTTCTAAAATTATTCATAATAAAGCCCCCTCCAACTCCCCCAAGGGGGAGCGTAAAACCACAGGGGTGTTGTGGGTATTTGATTAAACAAACTCAGAGCCTCTTTCTCTTCCGAGGAGGCTCAAAACATAACATCTAAATCTTCCATCGGCACGATGACAAACACCGTCCGCCCACTAGGGGTGTAATTAGGAGTCTGACAGGCAAAGAGCTGATCAACAATCCGCTGCTGCTCCTCGGGCAAAAGCTCCTTTCCATAGCCAATGACCGACGAGGAAGCCAAATTCTCCGCCATCGACTCGGCAGTTTGCTGCCGCAAATCAAGCTCCGACTCCATGAATCGCTGCAACATTGTTTCGAGGATTGGCACCGCCTGCTCCGATTCTATCACACAAGGGATGCCCTGAATATGAAACACATGAGGCTCACTCTCCTCTAGGCGAAAGCCCACCTGCTGCAATTCTTTTTCCAGCGAGCTCAGCACCACTGATTCCTCCACTGTCAGCTCCAACTGCTGCGGAAAAAGAAGCTGCTGACTAGCCACATGAGCTCCTTGGAGCATCTTTAAATACTTCTCATACAGAATACGCTCATGCGCTCGCCGCTGATTAATCAGCATCAAGCCCGATTTCATCGGCAACACAATATATTTACCCCTCAGCTGAAAACTTCGCTGATGGATGGGTTCTTCTGCCAGAAGCGGAAGCTGAACCTCTGCCGACGAAGACTCCTCTTGCGGCTCAAGACCATCCACCGATGCTTTCGACACGAAAGTAGCCTCTTGCTCAAAATGCTGATATAGACTATCCCACTTCGGGACTTCATTCTTGCTCGCTTGCCGACCGCCATTATTCATGCGGCTGCCGAAGGTGGCTGCCGAAGATGATGACGATGCGCTCGGCTCAAAAGGATTATAGCTCGCATCGACTGCCACGCGGGGCATGCCCACCTCATTCGACTCCTTCGCCACAGGGATTTCAATACTCCCCTGCTGGTCGAAATCTATCGACGGAATCACATTAAACCGACCGAGCGACTCGCGAATGCTCGCTGTGAGCATGTGCCAGATATCACGCTCCTGCTCAAATTTAACCTCCGTCTTATTGGGCGAAACATTGACATCAATCTGCTGCGGGTCAATCTCAAAGAAAATAAAATAACAAGGCTTCGCATCGGGGGGCAGCAAGCGGTCGAGCGCCGTGCTCACCGCCTTATGGAAATAGGCATGCTTCATGTAGCGACCATTCACAAAAAAGAACTGCTCGCCATATCTTTTTTTGGCATATTTGGGCTGCCCGATAAATCCTGAAATGTTCACCAAGGAGGAAGGCGTGTCAATAGGAATCAACTTCTGATTGCTATTCTTGCCGAAAATCGACAAGATGCGCTTGCGCAGATTATCGCCAGATGACAAATCATACATCAAGTCGCCATTATTCGTCAGACTCATTCCCACCGAGGGATTGGCCAACGCCAACCGCTGAAACTCCGTTGCGATGTGCCCCAATTCCGTCTTGTCGGCTTTCAAAAACTTACGCCGTGCCGAGGTGTTGAAAAACAGGTTCTTCACCATGAAATTAGTGCCCCGTGCACACTGAGTCGCTTCATGTGCCTTCACCTCCGAACCCACAATATGAATGAAAGTGCCCAACTCAGCCCCTGCCTGCTTGGTGTGTAGCTCCACATCAGCCACAATCGAGATTGCCGCTAAAGCTTCCCCCCGAAATCCCATCGTGCGAATGTTAAACAAATCATCCGCCTGGCGAATCTTCGATGTGGCGTGCAGCTCAAATGCCATCCGCGCATCGGTGGACGACATGCCACAGCCATTATCGCTCACTTGGATGAGGGTACGACCAGCATCTTTGATGTTAATTTTTATCTGAGTAGCCCCCGCATCAATCGCATTTTCCACCAACTCCTTCACCACCGACGAGGGGCGTTGCACCACCTCGCCAGCGTGTATCTGATTGGCGACCGACTCGGGAAGCAACTGAATGATATCACTCATAGCGAGATTAAATTACTGAGATAGCCTGATTTGAAAACCACGAAAGCAATCAGCGCCAAGATGCACACAATGATGAGCAATCGGCGGTTCGACTTCTGCCGTTCGGCATCGGCAGTGCGTGAGGCGTTGGGCATGGCACTGCGGAATTGCCCTTTCACATGAGGCACATAGCTGCCGTCTTCGGCGGGCACTCCTGCCTCGGCGCGCGATTGCCGCTGACGAGCCTCAAAGTCCTCCTTATCCTCGTTATAATACCTCGTGGTGATGTTGAATCGCTTCGGACGAGGGGTGCTAAACATTTTTCCGATCATAGGTTCTCCTCTTTTTTGCAAAGGTAATTATTTTTAGAAATCTGGAGGAACACTTCCGACAAATCACATCGAGGAGTTTTGTCGCCGAATCCACACAAAGTGCGCAGCTGTTAGTAGGGTTTTGCAGCCAAATCCACGAAAAGTGCGCAGCCGATAGCAGGATTTTGATGCTGAATCCACGAAAAGTGCGCAGCTGATAGCAGAGTTCTGCAATCAAATCCATGAAAAGTGCGCAGCTGTTAGCCCAATTCTGAAGCTGAATCCACAAAAAGTGCGCAGCTGTTAGTAGGATTTTGATGTTGAATCCACTATTTGCTGCGCACTTTGGGTGAATTTTTTAGTGTTATTGCCTGAGAATTAGCGGAGTAGTTTTTTGGGAGCTGAAAGGCGCAATAACTATTTAAACAGCATCGGCACAAATTCCGAGAGATAGATTCTCCAGTTTTTCCAAATGTGTCCGTCTTCCGACTCACGATAGATGTATTTACAGTTGTTTTTATCGAGCAATGCGCGATATTCTACACAGTTTTTATAGAGAAAATCGGTGTTTCCCATTGCAATCCAATACAGTTTTGGGTTCTTGCTGAATTGGGTTTTCAGCGTGCTTTCCACATTGGCATACACTTTCGATGATTTAGGGTCGTTCACCGAAGTGGCGGCTGAAAACAAGCCCACATAGTCGAACAAATCAGGGTAATATCTTGAGATGTGCAGGGAGTGGAAGCCACCCATTGAAAGCCCTGCAATGGCTCGTGATTCTTTCTTGGCAATAGTGCGATAGGTTGATTCTACATAGCTAATTACATCAGGGAAATGCTCTTCAAATTTGCCGTTCATGGTGTTGGGCAATTGCATTGTTGGCTTGAGTAATCCTTCTGCCGACTCCCCCGGAGCCGCTTCTTGATCTACATTGCCGTTGGTCATCACCACAATCATCGGCTTGGCTTTACCTTGTGCAATGAGGTTGTCGAGGATTTGAGCTGTGCGCCCCAATGCAATCCATGCTTCCTCATCGCCACCCATGCCGTGAAGGAGATAGAAAACAGGATATTTCTCTTTGCCCTCCTCATAGCCTGGAGGAGTATAGATGGTGAGGCGACGGTTTTTGCTGAGCACATTGCTGTGATACCAAGTGCGTGCCACTGTGCCATGAGGGACTGACTGCACGCTGTATAAATCACCAGGGTTTCCGCTCACAATGAATGTACTCGTAACCGAAGCCACATCACGAATCATATACACATTACTTGGGTCGTTGATTTTAAGCCCATCCACCAGAAAGGTATAGCTATATAATTCTGAGGCGAGCACTTCCGAGGTGTATTCCCACACGCCTTCAGCGTTTTTTGTAAGGGCTGCACTGCCTGGTGCGTCTGATGTGCCAAAAGGAGTTTCAATCTTCTCCGTAGGCAGGAAGTCGCCTGTTACTTTCACCTCTTTCGCCTCAGGTGCTTGCAAGCGGAAAGTTACTGTTTTGTTGTTATTTACTTCAGGCGAAATGATTTGCGCCCCGCCCCAAAGGGCTTGTTGGGCGCTCGCTCCTAGCGATGCTAGGAGTAGGCAGATGATAAGGTTTAATTTTTTCATGTATTTTGAATTAGGGGCTAGAATGCTTTTATCTCCATAATTTTCTCTTCAAACTGCTCGCGATAAAGAGATTTGCTTTTTACCTTTGTCTTATAGGTGTATATTGTTCCGACAGAAAAGTTTAGAAATTTGGCAATCTTGTCATTATCGAAGATTCCTAGTCGGATGAGGGCAAATATTCTCATCTCAGAGTTGAGCAATTCGCCCTTTTTAACTTCCACAAACTCTTCTTCTGGGAATAGCTTGTTATATTCGTCAATAAAGTTTGGGAATAGCCTTAAGAATATCTCATCAAATCGCAGGAATA
>JBKECD010000135.1:0-29758 GCA_047974225.1 Mangrovibacterium sp. | reverse complement strand
GGTGGACAAGAAAACAAGATTTGGAGATTTAGAAGTTGATTTAATCATAGGAGGAGAAACGCCCTTGGTAACTATAAACGATAGAGCGGCTGGCATGGTGAAGATTAGAAAAGCTAAATCCAAGGAAGCTGATGAGGTTAGTAAGATAATAGTTCTAGCACTGGAAGACTGGATGCCATACATTCACACCATCACTTCCGACAATGGAACAGAGTTTGCCAGACATCAATACATTGCAGAAAACTTAGGTATTGACTATTATTTTTGCCGACCATATCACTCTTGGGAAAGAGGTGCTAATGAGAACTTAAATGGACTTATTCGACAATATTTCCCTAAGGGAATGGACTTTAAAAACATCACTGAAGAACAGATTCAAGATGTAGAAGATATACTAAACAACAGACCTAGAAAAAGATTCAATTACCAAACTCCAATTCAAAAAATGGAGGAAATATTATTTAATAACAAGGTTGCATTTTTGACTTGAATTCTGCAATGGTTTTTGGGAGAAAAAACATTTTTCTCACTTTCACCAAATGCTTTTTGGGGAGAAAAAACATTTTTACGAGTCTTCACCAAATGCTTTTTGGGGACGTTGTTGGGAGCGTTCATTAAGCGGTGTAGGAGTTTAAGTTGTTCGCATGTTGGGTTGTTTCGGCATAAAATACTATTTTAGCAGCTTCATTTAAAAATTAGATTTATGAAAAGGACTCTTTCTCTTATCGCCATACTGGCGTTTTCGGTGAGCGCTTACGCTCAAAGCATTCAGACGCATTATGATTTCGGTGAAAACCGCCAATGTGCGACAACCACAGTGGAAATGTTTCGCCCCGACAAGCTCGGAAGCACATTCTTCTTTATCGACATGAACTATAATGAGGGCGATATGAAAGGCGTAACCAATGCTTATTGGGAGATTGCCCGTGCTTTCAATCTCAAAAAAGGCTCTTCCTTGGCGGCTCATGTGGAATATGATGGCGGATTTTTCCGTGTGGATGGTGGCTATGGTTTGCCCATCAACTCGGCATTCCTTGGTGGTTTAGAAAATACTTGGGGATGGGATAATTTCAACAAAACATTCACGCTGCAAGCGCTTTTCAAAACTATTCAAGGCAAAAATGATGCTTCTTTTCAGCTGACTGCCGTGTGGAACACTTTGTGGTGCGATGGTAAATTCTCATTCAATGGCTTCATGGACTTCTGGAAGGAAGACAATGAGGCAATGACAGGCGAAGCAACAGAATATGTGTGGCTGACAGAACCTCAATTGTGGTATAACTTCCAAAATGGTCTGAAAGGTTTTTCTTTGGGAACTGAAATCGAAATGAGTGCTAACTTCTCGGGCAACAAAGGCTTCATGTGCAATCCTACGATTGCGATGAAGTATGCTTTTTAGAAGCCTCCTCCATCTCCCCCCCCGAGGGGGAGGGCTAGAACCCAAATGTGTAGTAAATAAATATTAACCCAGTGCCTCTATCCCTCCCCTTGGGGAGGTTAGGAGGGGCTAGTGCCTTTTCCCTCCCCCTCGGGGGAGATGGAGGGGGCTTATATTTCAATAAAATGAATTTAGAACAATTTTTTCAGCTTAAACAGCACAAGACAACTATCCGCACAGAGATTATTGCAGGGGTTACCACCTTTCTCACCATGGCGTATATACTCTCGGTGAACCCTGCCATTCTTGCTGATGCAGGTATGGACAAAGGGGCAGTTTTTACTGCCACCGCCCTTTCGGCAGTCATCGGCACACTCGTCATGGCGCTGTGGGCAAAACTTCCTTTCGCACTCGCTCCGGGCATGGGGCTCAATGCCTTTTTTGCCTACTCGGTGTGCCTCACCATGGGACACACATGGCAGTTTGCACTCACGGCCGTATTTATTGAGGGGATTATCTTCCTCCTACTCACAGCATTCAACATCCGCGAAATGATTGTCAATGCCATTCCGAAAAATATCAAACATTCTATTTCAGTAGGTATCGGATTGTTCATCGCTTTTATTGGATTGAAAAACGCTGGCGTGGTAGTGGCAAATGATGCCACTTTTGTAACCATCGGTGATTTGGGAGGCAATCATGCGGCGTGGGTGGCATTGATTTCAGTGGCTATCGGCGGCACACTCTTGGCGCTGAATGTGCGGGGAGCTTTGCTCATCGCCATCTTTGCAGGCACACTCATCGGTATTCCTTTTGGGGTAACTCATCTGCCCGAATCGTTCGACCTCACACCGCCTTCACTAGGACCTGTGCTCGATAAGTTTGAATGGCAAAACATCTTTTCTACCGATATGCTGATTGTGGTGTTTACCTTCCTTTTTGTCGATATGTTTGACACCATCGGCACGCTGATTGGCGTCTGCTCGAAAGCCGACATGCTCGATGAAGAGGGGCGAGTGCCTAATGTGAAGAAAGCGTTGTTTGCCGATGCTATCGGAACGACTGCTGGTGCGGTGCTTGGCACTTCAACGGTTACTACTTATGTGGAAAGTGCCGCTGGAGTAGGTGAAGGAGGACGCTCGGGCTTGACAGCCCTCACTGCGGCAGTGATGTTTTTTTTAGCCTTGTTTTTTGCGCCCTTGTTTCTCATGGTGCCTGCGGCTGCCACGGCTTCAGCCCTAATCTTGGTGGGAGCCATGATGATGACCCCAATCAAAAACTTAGAATTGGATGACTACACCGAACTCATTCCTGCATTCTTCACCATCTTGATGATGCCACTGTGCTATTCGATTGCCGAGGGCATTGTGTTTGGCATGTTGAGCTTCGTGGTGTTGAAATTATTCAGCGGTCAGCACAAGCAGCTCTCTCTATTAATGTATATACTTGCTGCTTTGTTTTTGGCTTCGTTTTTTGTGTAGCGAGCTTTTGAGGAAAAATAAAAAAGGCTATCCGTTGGTTCGGATAGCCTTTTTTGATGGGGTCGATTACTTTCCAAGCTCAAACGGATAAACCACCGCCCAATCCTTTTTCATGTCAATCACACACCAGCCTTTGGCGGTGGCTTCTTTCATGCCCTCCACAAGGGTGCCAGCAAGGGTTTTCTCATCATAGCGAAACTCACGCTCACCATCGGTGTGGTTGATGTAGAGTTGAAATGTTTGATAGCGAGTATTGCCATCGGCATATTGCAGCATCTGCAAATCGCCATCGGAATTGCCACAGGCAAACACGGGGCGTTTGCCGATGAAGCGGTCGATAGCCACCGGCTTTGCCGCCTTATCGTTGAGCAGTTCCACGCTCGCTTGGCGCATCACTTCGGCTTTGCCGTCGGCATAGTCGTAAGTCGCCCCAAAATAAGTGCCGATGATTTGGTCGCTCGGAATGCCATAGACTTCCTCAGCCCATGCACGCATGAATCCCACGGAGCCGCCCGACACGATGAAAGTTTTGAAATCATTCGCCCGAAGATAGTCGAGCAATTCCAGCATCGGTTGATAGACTAAATCCGTATAGGCACGATTTTTCACTGGATGTTTGGCAGTTGCCAACCAATTGCGCACGCGCTGTGCATATTCTTCGGAACTCATGCCGGTGTGGCTCGCAACAATCACCTTCACCAATGCTTCTTTTCCTTGGTGAAGCAGTCCGCTCAAATCATCAGCAATGACCGATTTGAAAGGCTCGGTGTTTTCCCATTCGGGGTGCTCGGCAGCCAATCGCTTGATTTCATCGAAGGCAAAAAAGACTTGATTAGGCAGCGGTTGTTCGCTCCAAAGCGTGCCGTCATTGTCGAAAGTGGCGATGCGGTCGCTCACCGGAATGAAATTCGCACTGGCAGGATTTGTTACATCCGCCACATAATCCACAATCGGTTTTTTTGATTCTTCGCTCCACGAAGCCAGATAGTTTTTTGTTTCCACAGGACAGCAGTTTTTATTTCCACAAGCTGCAAGCAGCGTCGCACTTGCCAAGGCAAGACCAATGAATAAGTTTTTCATGAGGGTTGAGGTTGAATATTTCTGCAAAGCTAAGGAAATTTCAAATGCGTTTGAGAAAATGGCTGAGATTGTTGGTAATTGTGCCGATTGTTTTGTGTGCGAAATAAAAATAAGCTGTTTTTGTTTTGTCGATAAAATAAAAAAGCCCTATTTTTGTTTCGTGCGTAAAACAAAAAGTCAAGAGAAATGGATAAAGATATACTTAGAGCCGTGCTAGTGGACAACCAAATGGAGGTTGCTAAATATGAGGTTAATCAGCGGCAATTTGCATTTGAAGAGTTTGGAAACTATGTCTTTGTGGGCATTCGGCGGGCAGGAAAATCCTATTTGCTTTATCAGCGAATGCAGCAATTACTGGCGCAAGGCATCGGCTGGGATGAAATGCTCTATGTCAATTTTGAAGATGAGCGTTTGGTGGGAATGGCAACTGAGGATTTGAACCTTCTCTTGGAAGTTCATTTGGAAATGTATGGGAAGAAGCCGATGCTATTCCTCGATGAAATACAGAATATTGTTGGTTGGGAGAAGTTTGCTCGGCGAATGGCAGACACGAAGCATAGGGTTTATATCACGGGGAGCAATGCCAAAATGCTGAGCCATGATATTCAGACCACACTCGGAGGGCGGTTTATTGCAGTAGATGTCTATCCGTATAATTTTGAGGAATATCTGAAAGCTAATGGGGTTTTGGTGGCTGACCACGCTTTGCATTCCACCGAAAAGCGAGCAGAAATTCAGCGTAGATTCAATGACTACTTTTCATTTGGAGGTTTCCCTGAGAGTGCCGAATGGGCAGTGAAAAGGGATTATCTGACGAGTGTCTATCAAAAGATATTCTTGGGCGATATCGCAACGCGGCATTCGATTACTAATACATTTGCGCTACGAATCATCTTTAAGAAGTTGGCAGAAAGTGTAAAACAGCCGCTGTCTTACACTCGAATCGCCAATATTGTGTCTTCCACAGGGGCTAAGGTGGGCACAAAAACAGTGATTAATTATATTGAATTTGCTAAAGATGCGTGTTTGATTTTCTCGCTGCCTAATATTGCAGGGAAGTTGGTGGAAAAAGAAACCAATCCGAAATACTATTTCACCGATAATGGAATTTTAAATCTCTTCTTATTGGATGGAAATACCTCATTGCTAGAAAACTTAGTTGCCATCAGTCTTTTGCGCAAGTATGGGCGAGATGATGCGGTGTTTTTCTACAATCGAGGTGTTGAAGTAGATTTCTATATTCCTGATGAGAGCATGGCGATTCAAGTGTGTTATAATCTAGACAGTAGTGATGAAACGTTCAATCGTGAGGTGGGTGCGCTACTGAAACTTTCGGGCGTGTTGGAATGCAAACGCCTCATCATTATCACACGAGATAGTGAGCAAAGTCTGCAAGTGAATGGTCAAATAATTGAAGTGATTCCAGTGTGGAAATGGCTGCTTGAACTCTGAAACTACCGCAGATTTTTAATAAAAACAGGGGCGATGCAAATCACGCATCGCCCCCATAAATCTTCAGAATACAACGCTACTAAAGGGTGTAGCCCAATCCGAAAGTCAGTCCAATCAAATAATCGCTATCGCGAAACACATTGTTGAATCCGAGGAAGATATAGGCATGCTTGTAGTGTGATTTTGCAATAATGTCAGCATAGTAGTTGATTGTGTTGTTGTCCTCCGCATAGGGAGATAAGACACCTCCCCGACAAACGAGTTCTATATAATCACTGAAATATTCTGACTTGTCGTTTGGAGTCGGAATTATATATCCTAGTCCAATCCCTGCTGTTAAATAATCTTCATATCGCTTGAGTTGATTTTCCTCGAAGTGATAATACACATCGCCCATCATGAATTTAAGTCGGATTTTTTCGGAAGCCACATAATTGACGATAAAGTTCGATTCACTATAAGAAGTGTTATCCTCATTCAATACGGGATTAAACATAGTTCCTTCAAGTTGCCAAAGGAATTTACGTTCGCTAAGACTTTTGTTTTGCGCAAATGTTGTTGTTGCACAAAGGGCTAAAATAGCTAGAAGTATAGTGTGCTTCTTCATAATTTGGTTGTTATAAATGGTACGTTTTAAAATTTCACTGCAAGAATAAAAAAAAAGCATTGGCGGCAAGATTTCACTTTGCTTCTTAACATACAAATAATATTAGCTATTCCGCCAGCACTTGTTTCGCATGAACATATCCGAGCTCCACAATTTCATCAATCTTATCGAAGTCCCACATCGAATAGTGGGCGAGTTCGGCAGGCTCAATCCAATAGTCGCAGAGCGTTTTGCTGTTGCGCACATTCTGCTCAATGCCCAAGATGAACACCTTTTCTGCCACCGACTTTGCGCCCTCCACCTTGTCGCTTTTGGTGTAGGGCTGCACATTCGAGCCGATGATGGTGTCGCAATCCACCAAGAGTGGTTCGGCAGGCACATTCAGAAGCAGTCCGCCATCAATATAAGTTGCGCCATCAATGACAGTGGGCACAAAAGCAATCGGCACCGATGAACTTGCAATAATCCAATCAATGAGATTGTCGCCCTTGCTCACTAGCTTGAGTTTGCCGGTGTTGAGGTTGGTGGCAGCAATGCAAAAGGGTTTCTTCAATTGGGTGAAACTGCCATGAGGAATGTATTTCAGCAGCAGTTTGCGAATGCCTTTCAGGTTCACTAGTCCGCCATGAAACAAGTCGAGACTGAATCCCGAACGAATCTTTTCGGTTTTAAACATGTGGAGAATCTCATCGGCAGTATATCCTTCGCAATGCAAAGCCCCGATGATAGAGCCCATGCTCGTGCCTGCGAGCTTTTCAATGCTGATTTCCGCTTCTTCCAAAGCCTTCAGCACCCCGATGTGTGCCAATCCTTTTGCTCCGCCACCGCCGAGGGCTAGACCTGTGTTTTTGAGTTGTTGCATGAGTTGAGGTTAAATGTTGTTATTTGCAAATATACAATTTATTTATGCCAAAACGCTTGAAAACACAAAAGCGAACACGCCTGAGCGTATTCGCTTTGTCATATCAGCTTTGGAGATTATTCCAATCCGCCCACCGCTTTCAGATATTCAATTTCATAAATTTGGTATTGCGTTTGCGCTTCGATGAGGTTGCTGCTCGATTCTTGCCATTGGGCTTGAGCGGCGAGCAGGTCGGTGAGCGAGGCGAGTTGCGCTTCATATTTGCTGCGCATCACACGGAGATTTTCGTTGGCATTTTGCAGCGCAAAGTCGGCTGCTTGAATCATGGCGAAACTTTCGTTGAGGTTGTTGCGAGCGTTGGTGGCTTCGAGGGTCATCAGCTTGGTGTTTTTCTCCCGTTCCCACTGCGCATTTTCGAGGTCGAGCTTCGCTTTTCGCACTTGCTTGCGTCCTTCGCCCCAATGAAAGACTGGCACAGTGAGCGACGCTACCGCATTAAACATGGCATCATTCATGGTTTCAGAATAGGCAATTTGCTGACCTTCATACTCTGTTACGCCTTCATTCTTGATGTTGCCATACCATGTGTAGCCAGCCGAAACACCCAGCTGCGGCAGATTGTCGGCACGTGCCATCTTGATTTGATATTCGCTCGCTTGCACGCTCAAATCGAGCAGTTTCATCTCGGGGCGGTTCGATAAATCTATATCCGAATGGAGCGCATCGGCAGCAATTAGCGTGTCGGTGGGCACGATTTGCGTTTCGGGCGAAAGTCCGGTGATGTAGCACAAGGAAAGGCGACAAAGGTTTGCGCCATTCTTCACTTTGAGCATCTGATATTTGATTTCGCTGAGCTTGGCAGCCACTTGCAGGTAGTCGTTTTCGATAGTCATGCCAGCCTCCATCGACACGCGCATTTGGCGTTGCAGGGTGTCGAGTTGTGTTTCATAAGCTTTGATGAGTTTTAGTTTATCGAGCACCGCCATGTAGCTCCAATAGCTGTTTTCGGCTTGGGCAATGACCTCCGCACGAGTCATGCGCTCTTGTTCGGCAGCACTTTCCATGCCTAGCTTGGCGAGTTGATTGGCGGTGCGAATCTTTCCGCCAGCATAGATAGGTTGTTGCACCGAGAATCCTGCGTTGTACATGCCACGCATCACCAAGCTCATCTCGCCCATGTCGATGTCGGGAGCGAGATAAACGCTCATGGCAGAGCCTTCGACATTGGGGAGATAATTGGCGAAAGCGATGTCTTTGTCGTATTGCGCTTGAGCAGAAGTATTACCCGCAATTTTGATGTCCTCGCTTTGTTGCAGTGCAAGGCTTCGGCATTCTTCCACCGAAAGCATTTTCACTTCTTGCGCATGGCAAGGGACGGAAAAGAGGGCGAAAATTATTATAATGTATTTCATCTGTATTTATTTAAGCCCCTCCCAGCCTCCCCGAGGGGAGGAGTTAAAGGCATAGGGTTTATTAAATGTAGTGTCTAATTATAGCGTGTTTGCACCCTCCCCCTTGGGGGAGTTGGAGGGGGCTATCTTATAAAAAGCCGCATAAAGCAAAGGCAACAGCAGCAAGGTAATCACCGTTCCGACCGCCAGACCGCCCATGATGGTGAGTGCCATTGAGCTATACATCGGGTCGCCCAGCAGCGGAATCATGCCCACAATGGTGGTGAGCGATGCCATAAGCACAGGCGTTACACGTGAAATAGTGGCGTTGATAATTGCATCATAGGGCTTCATTTTTTCCTCCGTTTGCAGTCGGTTGATTTCATTCACCAGCACGATAGCATTTTTCACCATCATGCCCATGAGTCCCATCATGCCGATGATTGCCATGAAGGTGAAAGGCGAGTGGGTGAGCAGCAAGGTTGGCGTGATGCCCACAAACACAAAGGGAATGCAAATCAGAATGAGGAATACTTGTTTCCAGCTGTTGAAAAGCATCAGCAGCACAAGGAGAATGATGGCGAGGGTGAGCGGCATCCATTTGGTTACGCTCGTTGAGGCGGTTTCTTGCATTTCGATTTCGCCTGTCCAGCGGATGGAATAGCCATGAGGCAATTCGATGGCGTTGATTTCCTCTTGAATGTCGGCAAGAATGGCAGCTGGCGTAGCTTCCCAAAGGTCGTAGTTGGGGTCGCATTCGGCTTCAATCACACGCTGACCGTTCACCCGGCGCACCAAGTTATCGTCCCATTGCAGCGACAAATCATCGGTGATATTGCTCAGCGGAGTGGCTCGAAACATACGCTCTTGCACTTCGGAAATAGATTTTCCGCCAGTCATCACCCCCATCAGGTCGTCGGGCGAGATGCTCACATTGAGCATTGTCCACACCGGAATGTCACGGATGTTTTCAATGCGAGAACCATCGTCATTGCGCACTTGCAGGTTGAGCAGCACCATGTTGTCGGCATCGTTCATCACGCCGATAGTCATTCCCTCGTTGGCAGCTTTGAGCGCATTACCAATGTCGCCACGACTAATGCCGGCACGCAGCGCATCTTGCTGATTGAAGCGTGCGAGCAGGGTTTTCTCTTGCGGTTTCCAATTGTTCGACACCGAATAGGGGTCAACCAGCGGACAAGCACGCATGATTTCCTCCGCTTGGCGACTTAAATCACGGAGCACCGCAGGGTCGGGGCCCGCAAACTCCACTTCCACCGTGTGGGAGGTTGAAATCGAGAAGTTGTATTTCCGAATGCGGATGTAAGCGTCAGGGTATAATGTGCGCAGTTGCTGACGCACAATCGGTATTTGTTCGCAAACAGCTTCATAGTCTTTGCAGTCGATGAGCAATTCGCCATAGCTATCGCCACCTTGAGTCATCGGGCGCACGAGGCAATATAAGCCAGCAGCTCCGCCCTGATTGGCAGCCACTCGCTCAATGGCGGGGTTCTGCAAGAGCAGTTCCGAGATTTCAATTAAATCATTACGCACTTGGTCGGGGTCGGTCTGCGAGGGCAGGTGATATTCCACAATAAACTGTTTATAATCGAAGTCGGGAAAGAAGAGGTTTTTCACTTTGGTCATTCCCCAGAGGCTCACGAGCAGCACGGCAAAGGCGGTGGCAATGCTCACTGTTTTGTGCTGAATGAAAGTGCTGATGAGCGAGTGCACCATGCGGTGCATTTTGCCATTGTGCATTTCGCCCTTGTCATTTTTCTCTTCGGAAGACAAGCGAGCAGGATACCACACTTTGGCGAAGAATGGCACTTGCACCAAGGCAAATAGCCAACTGAGGAGCAGGCTCACGCAAAGCACAAGGAATAAATCGCTCGCATATTCAGCTGCCGAACCTTCCGCCAAGAAGATGCCCATGAAAGTGGAAGCAGCAATGATGGTTGCCCCGAGGAGTGGCAGCGCATTATTTTTGCCGATGCGGTGCAAATAGGTTTTCGGTCCGAAGCCCTTCCGCTTATCCACCATGATGCCGTCCATAATCACAATCGCATTATCCACTAGCATGCCCATGGCGATGATGAAAGCTCCGAGTGAAATCCGTTGGAGCGTTGTGCCTAGAGTCAGCAGCAAGGGCAGTGAAGCCGCAATGGTGAGTATTAATCCGATGCCGATAATTGAGCCACTTCGGAATCCCATGGCGAAGATAAGCACCAGAATCACCACCGCCACCGAGAGGAGCAAGTTCCACATGAAAGAGTTGATGGCATCGTCCACCTTATCGGGTTGGAAGAAGATTTTATCGGTTTCGAGTCCTGCGGGGAGCGTGTGCAACAGTTCGTTTAGTCGGGCATCAACCGCCTTGCCCACATCGGGTACGACCGCATCGTTTTCCATTGCCACCATGATGGCGAGCGAGGGTTTGCCATTCACAAAGAAACCATGCGATTGGGGCGAGGCATAAGTGCGTTCGATTTGCGCCACATCACCCAGCTTGATGAGCTTGCCATCGGTGGTTTTCAGGAGCATATTTTGCAGCTCGACCACCGATTTCACTTCGGCATCTACACGCACTTGCAGTTCATCAGTTCCCGACTGATATTTACCACCGCCCACCGTAGAGGTGGCAGACTGCAACGCCATCATGATTTGATTTGGCAGCATGCCATTGCGTGCAATCTGTTCTTTGGAAAGGGTGATATTAATCACTTCTTGCCGATTGCCTACAATATTGATGCGTTTCACGCCCTGCACTTTCAGCAGTTCACGTTGAATTAGTTCGGCATATCTATTCAGCTCGGGATAGTCATAGCCATCGCCCGAAAAGGAATAGAAAATGCCATAGACATCCATCATATCATCAATCACGATGGGGTCGCCACAATCTTGGGGGAGATACATTTTCACATCGTTCACCTTGCGACGAAGGAGGTCGAAATACTGTTCGATTTCAGTGAGCGGCACCGACATTTCAAATTCCACCGAAAGCATCGCCAAGCCGGCATGACAGGTAGATGTTATTTTATAGACATTAGGCAGCGTGCGGAGTTTGTCCTCCATCACCTGCGCCACTTTGAGTTCTACTTCGTGGGCATTTGCCCCCGAATAGGGCACCACCACTATGGCTTGTTTCACCGCCACAGCAGGGTCTTCCAATTTCGGCATCGCCCGAAACGAAAGCACACCAGCGATGAGCAGCATCGCAAAGAACGACCAAAAGAGCGTGGGGCGTTTGAGAAAGAATGTTGTTATTTTCATGTTTTTTTGTTTTTAGTGCGAAGTGCGAAGTGCAGGGTTGCAGTGTTTGCGAAGCTCACTTAGGCACTCAGGTACTTAGTCTCTCAGGCACTTTGTATTCTAAAGCAGCCCTCCAATATTTGTTTCACTTTCGGCAGGCAATAGCCTTACGATTTCGCCCTCATGCAGCGAGTTTACTCCTGCGCTGATGATTTGCTGGTGCTCATCGACACCCGAGATGATAAGATTTCCTTTTTCATCAATGCCGCTCACCTTCACCGCACGGCTATTCACTTTGCCATCGACATAAATCCACACGCTTGTTTGTTCGTTTTGCTTGAAAACAGCGTGTGGCGTGATGTAGTATTTATCGGCATGAGTGGCATTTTCTTTGGCAATGAGCAGTTCCACATTCATGCCAGCGGTGATGCACTCGTGTTCATTGTTGAGCGTAAAACGCATCTGATAAAGCTGATTTCCGTCGGCTTTGGGCGAAATGGAAACGAGCTGAACTGGCAACTCATTAGTCAAGTAAGGGGAGTTGATGCTGAAACGCTGAAAGTTCGACCGCTCCAAGTATTGACTAGCAGGAATGTCAATCACCACTTCATATTTTGAATTATCGAGCAGGGTGAAGAGTGGCGAACCAGCGTCAATCATCTCCGAAGGGTCGCTATTCACCGACTGGATATAGCCCGAAGTGGGGGCGTAAAGTCGCGTATATTTCACCTTATTGCGATAGGTTTTCACCTGCACTTCGAGTTGCTCCAAACCAGCCTTAGCCTTTTCAAAATCATTAGCCGAAATCGTCCGAGCCTCGTGCATTTTTGCCAATCGACTCACTTCTTCTTTCACCTGAGCATACTGAATCTCATAGGCGTTTAGCCCCAGTTTGTAGTCCGAAGAATCGAGCAGAGCCAGCAGTTGCCCTCGCTTCACATAGTCGCCTTGCTTGACGAATATTTTGTCGATTTGCCCAGCGGTTTTAAAGCCCACGCTGATTTCGTGTGCCCCTTGCACCGTGCCGGCGAAGCTCAATTGAGTAAAATCGTCCACCCTAGTGGCGTGCGTTGTTTTCACATTTTTGGTGAACGAATCCGCTTTTTGTCCGCTATCGGAACAGGAAGCGAGCAGGCAGAGCACTGCCAATAGTTTTGCTGTTTTGTTCATGATTAAATTATTAGCCCCCTCCATCTCCCCCGAGGGGGAGAGAAAAGGCACAGGGTTTATTTATATTGCAAAATTAGGTCGGATAATTACTCTGCAAAAGCCCTTTTAGAGTTGAAAAATGTTCAGAAAGTCGGATAGAGAATATGCGCACGTATAAATTTGCACTACTCGTTGAGCAAATTTTGCGAAAATTGCTCAACGAGTAGTGCAAAATGTATTATCTTTGGGGTGTAAATACCGAAAAACATGAGAACTCTTTATCAGAAATTTGAACTGTTGTTGAAAAACACGTCCCTTGATTTCAAGCGTTATCTATATGACGAAGTGTCGTGGAATAGTCGAATGGTAGGCATAGTTGGCGCACGAGGAGTGGGGAAGACCACGCTCATTTTGCAATATATCAAAGCGAATTTGAATAGTCAAAAAGCACTTTATGTGTCGGCAGATGACCTCTATTTTAGTGAAAATAGACTGGTTGATTTAGCCGAAACGTTTTGCATGAATGGTGGTGAACAATTGTTTGTCGATGAAGTGCATAAATATGAGAATTGGTCGCAAGAGCTAAAAAACATCTATGATTCGTTTCCTAATCTGAAACTTGTTTTTACTGGTTCGTCGGTGCTTGATATCATTCAAGGTTCAGCCGATTTAAGTCGTCGAGCCTTGATGTATCAACTGCAAGGGCTGTCTTTTCGAGAATACTTAAAGCTTACTCATCATCTGGATGTGGGCGTTTTTTCATTGTCGCAGATCATTCAAAATGAAGCAAAAATAGAACAAGTGGCACATCCTTTGCCTTTGTTTCAAGATTATCTTCAGCGAGGATATTATCCCTTTGGGGTGGAGGGGGAGATTGATTTGCGTTTGGCGCAGATTATTGTGCAGACGCTCGAAGTTGATATTCCGCAATACGCCAATCTGAACATAGGCACGAGCCGAAAACTCAAAAGGTTGCTGACGATTATTGCTGAAAGCGTGCCTTTTAAGCCCAATGTTTCGAAATTGGCAGAGATGATTTCGGTGAGCCGAAATTCGATTGATGACTATTTTGTCTATATGGAAAAGGCGGGATTGATAGCGCAACTTCGAGATGAGACCGGCGGTATAAGAGGATTAGGCAAGGTAGATAAGATGTATTTAAATAACACGAATATCATCTATAATTTGGTGGGCGACCGTATGAATGAGGGCAATCTGCGAGAAACTTTTTTCTTCAATCAGATGCGAGTGAGAAATGAAGTGCAATCGTCGAAAAATGCTGATTTTGTGATTGGAGAATACACTTTTGAAGTGGGAGGAAAGAATAAGAAGCAGAATCAGATTGAGAAAGATGGGCGTTCGTTTGTGGTGAAAGATGATGTTGAATTTGGCTATCTCAATGTGATTCCTCTTTGGGCTTTTGGCTTGAATTACTGAAAGCTTAGGCAACTGCTGCAAGTTCCTTTAAACAAAAGAAAACAAAAGTCGGACTCTTTTCAGAATCAGACTTTTGAGTTGAATAGAGAATTACAGTGCAAACGCCAAACCTAAACTAATGGCGTTTGGAAACATGCTGGCATCATCTTTGCCTGCATTCATTGCATCCACTAATCCATATTTATAGCTAGCGGTGATTTGAAGCCGGCTTGAAAATTCATAACCTACCATCATTCCTAAGCCGAAATCCCAGCGTTGCATGGCGGAATCGTTGCCGTTATATTCTTTATAAAGCTTCACATCATCGCTGCCATCAGCTTTATAGCGAGCATCAATGCCCAAGCCCACATAAGGACCAATGCCCACAAAGCCTTTGCCACTGCCCATATTGAATTTTTCCACCGCATAGATTGGAATCTCCACGCCAACATATTGGTAATCGGTTTCGGCGTTTCCACTTTCGAGCTTCGAGCTTTTGTAGTGGATCAACACTTCAGGGCGAAGCACAAAGTGCTCGGTGAAGGTGATTTCACCAAAACCTCCGATAGTTGCACCGAAACCAATCTTACTGTCGGTGCCGTCCATATCTCTCAAGATCAGACTTGATGTAGTGGCATCTAATTTAATTCCACCAACAACTTTTTGCGTTTCTTCTTGTGCCATTGCACCCGAAACGCTTAGCCCTAAAAATAAGGCACATAAGATAAATCCTTTTTTCATTTTTTCCTTTTTAAAATTACTAATTGTATGTTCTTATAAGATTACAATGCAAAATTAGGTCGGATAATCATGTTGCAAAAGCCCTTTTAGGATTGAGGATTGTTCAAAAAGTTAGATTGGTGGATTTTATTCGAACTTTTAGGGTATCTTTGGCGAAGGAATAATTAAAGAATTGCAGATATTGCAGCGGTCGGAAGTAGAAAGCATATTCAATAATTATTCTACCTTTGAGCTGAAATACAAAAAAACAAGTAATATGAACCTAGCATTGACAAACAATACCGTTGAGGGATATTTTCGCTTACTGAGCAGATTGGATAATGCTTCAAAAAAGAAGTTGGCTGTAAGATTAATTGAGTCGATACAAGTGGAAAAGGAGAAAGATGCTGATGTCAGAAATCTGGCTGGTGCGTGGGAAGATGACAGAGATTCTGATGAAATTATTCAACAGATTCGAAATTCTAGAATTGAGAAATCGCATGCAGAATTACTCTAATGAAATATTTACTCGACTCAAACATATGCATCCACTTTTTCAAAGGAAAATTTGGATTGGCTGACAAACTTCTTGAAGTTGGCATGGAAGAATGCGCTATTTCTGAGATTACTTTGGCGGAGTTAGTTTATGGTGCGGAATGCAGCCAAAATCCAATAAAGAATCATCAATTAATATCGCAGTTTGTTGCTCACCTTGCCATACTCCCGATATCGGACATGATCCATCTCTATGGAAGTGAAAAATCTCGATTGAGAAAAAAAGGAACTCTAATTAGTGACTTTGATTTATTAATTGGCTGCACGGCTGTGGAAATGAACCTAATCATGGTAACTGAAAACGTTCGAGAGTTTGAGCGAATTGCAGATATCAAGATTGAAAATTGGGTAATCAGAAGCTGACCTTCTCATGATTACCCCACTCACTTGGCAGGAAAACTTCAAGGAAGAACTCCGTGCTATTTCCATCGACGATGACTTCATCTTGTTTGACAAAATGGAGATGTTTCCCGCATTCGACTATCCTTTTCGCATGGATGTAACCACAGCTATGATTGTAACCAAAGGCTGGATTAAAGGGCGATACAATCTGCAAAAATACACCGCTCAAGCTCCATGTTTTGTCATCGTGCTGCCGCAGCAAATTCTCGAATATGAAGCCGTGAGCAAGGATTTCGAGGGCTTGTTTGTTGTCATGTCAGAACGGTTTACAAGTCAGATTTCGCTCGGTCTGCAAAATAGTGTCTCGCTGATGCTTTCGACACAAAAGAACCATGTGGTGCGGCTCTCGGAAGTTGAATTGCGAACGATGAAACGCTTCTATGGCATGTTTCACAGCATTGTGAGCGACACCAGCAACCCCAATCGTTTCGAGATTGTGAAACACCTCACCTTAGCCTTTTTCTATCACTCGGGAGCGCGGCTCGCAAAAGAAGTAGCAGAAGAACCGCAAGTCAGCAAGCAGGAATTGCTTCTCCAACGCTTCCTCGAACTGCTGCATTTTAATTTCAAGACCGAGCGCAATGCGGATTTCTATGCCGATAAACTTTGTCTTACCCCGAAATACCTCACCACAGTCATTCGTCAGACGAGCGGCAAGACTGTCGGGCAGTGGATTGACGACCATGTGATGCTCGAAGCTCGCGCCTTGCTCAAATCCTCACGCCTCAGCATTCAGCAAATCTCCGATGAGCTGAATTTCCCCACGCAATCCTACTTCGGAAGATACTTCAAACGGCATGAAGGACGATCGCCAAAAGAATATCGGGAAAAGTAGGGATATTGTCGGGATGCATTTCAAACAAAAAGCCCCAATCACCGAAGCGATTGAGGCTTAGAAAGGGGAATGGAAGCTTCCCCAGTATCCCGGACGGGGTTCGAACCCATGACCTACTGCTTAGAAGGCAGTTGCTCTATCCAACTGAGCTACCGAGACATCCTTGATTTTTTGCGAAATGCGCTGCAAAGATAGTATTTTTTTCAACAAAAGAAACCCAAGCTTCAAATTAATGACGGATTTTCATCGTTTAGTGTCAGAAAATGTTTTTTAACTAGCAAATTTTTAGAAGTTCTCGTGGAAAAGAGATGAAAAATGAGCTAAATATACCCCCAAAGTAAAAAACTTTGGGCTTGCTGCACGTGCAGCCGACTCAAAGTAAAAGTACTTTGGGCTTGCTGCACGGTGCGGGTGGCAAAAAGTAAAAGTACTTTGGGCTTGCTGCACGTGCAGCCGACCCAAAGTAAAAGTACTTTAGGCTTGCTGCACGTGCGACCGACCCAAAGTAAAAGTACTTTTGGCTTGCTGCACGGTGCGGGCGGCAAAAAGTAAAAGTACTTTGGGCTTGCTGCACATGCAACCGACCCAAAGTACTTTTACTGTGGTAACAATTATTACTTTTTCAAGCCTGCATTTTCTGCTTATTTCAGATTGCTTTCAAAAGACCTTGCATTGTAATTTTTAGAAGTCCCCTTAATTTCTGATAGTTATTAGTTTACAATCAATCAAGGCGACAGGATTATTCGGATTTTTCACTTTAACATCCACCACGCTTAATTTTTCGTTTGTGTTTTTCTCGACTCGCTCAATGCTTTCTTTGGGAAAAGAAAGATATTTATCTAATGGAATAATCGCCACCAATTGAAAGTCTAATTTCTCATCATACTCATAGATATAGTCGAAAACTTTAACTGGCGGTTGCAGCAACCACATTCCCCGAACCCTCATATTGGTTATCTTCAAAGGATCGACATGGTTCACTCGTCCGAGTTCTTTTGTTTCTGAAAAGTTCACCCCATCCGTATTTTCTAGGCTTGCCGTGATACACGCTTTTAGTCCGAGGTAAACATCTTCATCAGCTGCATAGATCGAGCCGTAAACTAACCATAGCGATGATAATCGCTTTTCTTTTTTTGGCACATGACCAATCGCATAGATAATATCCTTTTCGCCCCAAGGCTCACAGGTTCTGCAATGTTCATTGATTAATGAGCTGCTTGAGAATAGCTTTGACTTCGGGTGTGAGCTATTCAGTTGCAATTCCGAACTAATAGATTCGGTCTTTTTTACCTCAATAGCATCTCCTCCTTTGAGCATCAAATCAGGTGGTCGAGTCTGACTGCCCTCATAGGAATACACCTCCGAATAGCGCACGATTTGTTTTGCCTTGTCGCTCTCAGAAAATGTGCCTGCAAATGCATCTTTGACAAAAAGCTCTAAGCCATCACCTACGCTATTTGCGCGATTATTTCCTGCAACGCCATCGACAACGCTTCGATCTTGAAGTTCCGCAATGTTTATTATTGCATCTAAAATATTTGTCATGCCATTTCTGTTACTAATTCCTCTTTCAACTGTTCCCTTTTGATTTCATTTCTGCGAAGCTGTTGCTTGATTGTGGCCGCTAAGTACCACGCCAAATTGACAGGCACAGCATTGCCAATCATCTTATATCCTGCTGGCACACTTGTGTAATGAAAAATAAAATCATCGGGGAATGTTTGTATTCTCGCACATTCTCGCACACTTAATCGTCGGTATAGGTGCTCCTTTCCGGGCACAAAGATGCGTTTATTTTGCTCCACAAACTTCATCTTTGGTGCTTGGGGGTGAATTGGGGCATGCCGTCCGCCTGCTTGAATGGTGAATGACTGTTCATCCCAAGCTCTTACTCGATTCCGAGACATATAAATGGAGGAAAAATCTCCAATCATATATTCATGATTGGGCAAAGCACAAGCATCGCCATTAGTTTTATTATAGGGTAATGCCGGAAGAGCGTTATCTTTCAAATCATAGATAGCTTCTTGAAGTGTTACTTTTGGACAAGTGGGCTTTTGGAATTGATAGGTAAATCCTAAGTCCTTCCGAATGCCGACAAAAATCACTCGCTTTCTATCTTGCGGCACATTGTAATCGCAGGCATTCACCATTTCAAATGAAAGCTCATAGCCCACACCTGCATTTCGGAACATCTCTTTGATATTTTCTAAAGCTTCGGAGTGCCTACCCAAAAGCATTCCGCTCACATTTTCTGCTAAGAAAAACTTAGGCTGTTTGGCTTCCAAAATCCGAATGAAATCAAAAAACAACTGACCTCGCTTATCTGCAATGCCTTTCATTGCTCCGGCTTCACTCCAACTCTGGCATGGAGGTCCCCCGATGATGCCATCGCATTCGGGAATTTCATCAGCTGAGATATTTACCAAACTTCGTCTATCCAATATGGTGTGCGGATGGTTCTTTTCGTAGGTTTCCCAGATTTCTTTATCGTATTCATTTGCCCAAATCACATCAAACCCTGCTTTCTGGAAGCCTAGGTCTAATCCTCCTGCGCCAGCAAAAAAAGATACTATATTCATTTTTATCGTCTTATATATACATTACACTCTCCCCCTCGGGGGAGTTGGAGGGGGCTTTAATTCACCTCCCAACTCGCTCCATCCTTTCCATCTTTCACCACAATGCCGGCGGCGTTGAGTTCATCGCGGATTTTGTCGGCTGTTGCCCAATCTTTGTTGGCTTTGGCATCGGCGCGGAGTTGGAGGATTAGGCCCATGGCATAGTCGAGGGCTTGCGTGCTGCTGTCGGATTTCACTTCGGATTTTAAGCCGAAGAGTTCAAACACGAAAGTGTTGTAGAGGGATTTCAAATCAGCCAAATCAGCTTCATTGATAGTCGCTTTGCCATCGGCAAGCTGGTTGATGAGCTTCACGCCATCAAAGAGGTTGGCGATAACGATTGGGGTGTTCAGGTCGTCGTCCATCGCATCGAAGCATTTGCTGCGAAGTTCTGCCACATTGACCGTTGAAGTGGCTGAAGCCTTGATTTTATCGAGCGTTTCGCAAGCTTTGAGCAATCGCTCCATGCCCTTTTCGGCTGCTTGCAGAGCTTCATTAGAAAAGTCCAAGGTACTGCGATAGTGGGCAGTGAGCATGAAGAAGCGAATGACCATCGGATTGTAGGCACGTTCGAGCAGCTCATGTTCGCCACTGAAAAACATATCAAGCGAGATGGCGTTGCCCAAAGATTTGCCCATCTTCTGCCCATTGAGGGTAATCATGTTGTTGTGCATCCAATAGCGCACTGAGGGCTTGCCATAGGCAGCTTTCGACTGTGCAATCTCGGCTTCATGATGCGGAAAGGTCAAGTCCATGCCGCCGCCGTGAATGTCGAACTCTTCGCCTAGATATTTGCAGCCCATGGCGGTACACTCTAAGTGCCAGCCGGGGAAACCGATGCTCCAAGGCGATTTCCAGCGCATGATGTGTTCGGGTGAAGCCTTCTTCCAAATGGCGAAATCGAGCGGTGAACGTTTTTCATGTTGCCCATCGAGGTCGCGCGTGTTGGCTTGCAGGTCTTCAATCTTGCGACCGGAGAGTTCGCCATAGGGGAAATCTTGCGCATATTTTGGCACGTCGAAATACACCGAGCCTTCACTTTCGTAGGCATAGCCCGAAGCGAGAATCTGCTCCACCAATTCGATTTGCTCCATGATGTGCCCAGTGGCTCGTGGTTCGATGCTTGGTGAAAGCACATTGAGCGCACGCATGCAATCATGAAAATCGTCGGTGTACATCTGTGCGATTTCCATTGGTTCGAGTTCTTCCAATCGAGCTTTCTTAGCGATTTTATCCTCGCCCTCATCGGCATCGTTTGCCAAGTGCCCCACATCGGTGATGTTGCGGACATAGCGCACTTTGTTTCCTAAGAAAGTGAGATAGCGGAACAGCAAGTCGAAAGTTACCGCAGGGCGAGCATGCCCAAGGTGTGCTTTGCCATAGACTGTTGGTCCGCACACATACATTCCCACCCGACCTTCATGGATGGGTTGGAATAATTCTTTTTGTCGAGTAAGAGTGTTGTATAAATGCATTGGAGTTATGAGTTATGAGTTATGAGTTATGAGTTATGAGTTATGAGTTATGAGTTGACCTGACGGTGATTATTTTGACTTTGTACTTGTGCTAGTTTTTGTTTCTGTCTTGTTGTGAGGATGATGCTCCGGATGATTTTGAGCAATTCATTGACATCATCATTTATGGATTCAAATTCTTTTTCAGAAATATAGCTTGTCATATTTAAAAGCTCTAACCAATAGCTTGTTTCATCAGCTTCTTTCTGTGCTATCCCTAATTTATGAGCAAAATCAGCAGGACTTTCAGCATTCAAAGCCTCTCGCACGTTAGCTCCAACAGAAGTTCCTGACCTTAGAAGTTGCTTGCTGAGTACAAATTCTTTCTTTTCGTTGGTCAAATACTTGTACATATTTGTGATTCTCACAGCAAAATCAAATGACTTCTTTTTAACAATACTATCTGCCATATATTTATAGTGTATTTATAGTCGTATGCTTATTCAAAAAAAACAATACCCCCCTTAATTGCGCAGCCCAACTCATAACTCATAACTCATAACTCACAACTCATAACTCTCCCCATATTTCTGTTTCATATATTCGCCATAGAGCCTAAGGATTGCTTCGCGGACATCATATTCGTTGGAGCGTCCGGTGAGTTTATTGTGTAGGTTGAAATAAATCATGAAGTCATCGGCATCCTCCTCTTTGAGCCCGGTGAGTTGGAAGACCATCTCTTGGTTGTAGTATTTTGTCAGGCGGAGCCAATCGGCTTCCGTGGCGAGTGCTTCACGCATTTCGCGGCGTTTCGTTTCGCCCTTGCCTTTATATTCGGCATATTTGATAGGGTTGAAGAGCACTTGCCACCATTTGGGTTTTTCTTTCCAAGTTGTGGCTCGAAATTCAGGCGAGAGTGAATCGACCTTGCCCGTGCCGAGGTCGCCAAAGCTCATTTCACGCTTTTTGCCCTCCACCTCCACGGGCTGAATGGGGAATCGAATAGGCTCAACGGCATACACCTGTGTGCTATCTTCGGAATAAGGCAGACGAATGCTGATGCGCTCTTTTTCATAGCCGAGCACCGAAATGAGCATGGTATCGACATTGAGCATTTCCATCGAGAAATAGCCGCTGATGTTGGTGCTTGTGCCGCCCCGAGTGCGCAGATTGACCACATTGGCAAAAGGCACGGGGTCGCCAGTGAGCTTATCGACAAGCCGACCTTTGAAAAACACCAACACGGGGTCGATGATAATCTCGTCATGTTGAGCCATGCTTTGCCATGGCATCAGCACTCCTAGCAAGAGAGTGAAAAGTAATAATATCTTACGCATTGCCACAAAAGTAGTAAAAACAATAACGCTGAGGGTAGATAAATAGCTAATTTTTAATTCTTCCTTGGCAGATTTAAGGATTGTTTTCTGCTGAGCTTGCTTTGTTTTCGGAGTGCTCAGGCAATCGTTTAAGAAAAAAATCAAAAAAAATAGTTTTGGATGTAATCTTATTTGACGCCTTTAGTGTAGTTAAGGTATAAACAGATATTTTACTATCCCATGAACAACACTTACCAGTCGGTCGAAGAAATCATTTTTCTCATCCAAATGCAGCTAATGGGGCAGCTCAATGAGGAGCAGCAATCGAAGTTGGATTGTTGGCTTGAGGAGTCGCCAGGAAATCGTCAGCTTTTCGAGCAGATAAAAAGTTCCAAAGATTTGTCGAAGCGATTGGCACTGCGTGAGCAAATAAACCTCGATGAAGAATGGCAAGCATTGCAAAGGAAGATGCGGCGTTCCAAGCAACGTTTTATCAGCCCTTTCATCAAATATGCCGCCGCAGTTGTCCTTATTTTGAGTGTTGCTGTGGCATTGCTAGTCCGTGATTATCGGCAATCGGACTCCCCAGCGGTGGAGCTGTTGGAAAATCTTCACTTCAATCAAAAAGCGATATTGACCTTAGCCAGTGGCGAGCGGGTGGAATTGGGGAGTGAGCGCAAGAAAGAAATCGTGCTCCAAGATGGTGTCAGCCTTCAAGATTCAGTCGGTGAGCTTGTCTATTGCCCGATTGACGCACCTGCCAAAGATCGCCCCTTGCGCTATAACACCATTAGCATTCCTCGTGGTGGTGAATATCGGCTTCGTTTGGAAGATGGGACGGTGGTTTATCTCAATTCGGAGTCAGAATTGCGCTTCCCCGAGCATTTCGCTGCCAACTGTCGCCAAATTGAGCTGAAAGGAGAAGCCTATTTGAAGGTGAGCAAGGATGCTAATCGACCATTTATTGTGCAAACAAGTCATGCTGATATTGAGGTGCTAGGCACAGCGTTTAATGTGAGTTCCTATGATTCCGAAGCATACAGCACTGCCACTTTGGTGGAGGGGTCGATAAAAGTGTCGTCGGGCGATGAGGCGACGATTATCGTGCCGGGGCAGCAAGCGAGAGTGGATTCCGAAGAGCGGATTTCGGTGCAAGAGGTCGATGTGGAAAAAGTAATCTCATGGACAAGGGGGGTGTTTGAGTTTGAAAACGACTGTGTGGAAGACGTTTTCAAAACCTTAGCTCGCTGGTATGACGTGGATTTCAGCTATGCCGATGAACACACGAAGGATTATCGCTTGACAGGGCGATTCCGCCGCAGTTCCGATGTGAATGAAGTGCTTTCAACCATTCAAAAGACCAATGTCATTGCATTTAAAATACAAGATCGGAAGATAGAAGTGCGAGATTTAAAGCAAGAATAAAACTGTTAAACCTAAAATAAATAACGTATGGCTAAAAATCAAACCCTAAGGCTGCTAATTTCGATGCGGCTTTGCAAGAAATTTTTAATCGGCAGTTGTGTATTCGTGTTCACTTTGCTGAACGTTTATTCGCTCCATGCCGATGTGGGGGTGAAAAATCAACGTGGCGTGCTGTCCATCAGCATGCAAGATGCCACGCTGCCCCAGATTTTCAAGGAGCTGGAAAAGCAAACCGACTACGACTTCGTCTATGTCAATAACGATCTTGACCACACGGGGCGTAAGAGCGTTGAGATGCAGCAAGTGGAGCTCGAAGATGTGCTGAAACAATGCCTTAAGAACACGGGGCTCGATTTCGAGATGAGCAACACGACTGTCATCATCAAAAGAGTCCCAATGCCTCAGCCCAAAGTCGAATATATCACGGTGAAAGGCGTGGTGAAAGATGAAGACGGCAACACCATGCCCGGAGTGAATGTAATCCTGCTTGAAAACAGCACTGGTGTCATCAGTGATGCCGAAGGGAAGTATATCATCAAGATACCTTCCGACCTCAAAGGGACGCTAGAGTTCACCTTCATTGGTTTTGAAAAACAGCGTTTCACCATCGGCGAGCAGCGCACCATCAACGTCATCATGCGCACCGACATCAACGAGCTCGACGATGTGGTGGTTACAGGGATGTTTGAGCGGAAAAAGGAGAGCTTTACGGGGGCGATTACCTCGGTTAAAGGCGAGGAATTAAAAGCGGTGGGCAATCTGAATGTGTTGGAAAGTTTGAAGACTATCGACCCCTCGTTTGTCATTGTGGAAAACAACACGCTAGGGTCGAACCCCAACCGTATTCCTGATATCGAAGTGCGAGGGAAAACGAGCATTTCGACCGATAATCTGAAAGACGAGTTTGATAATAATCCCAACCAGCCCCTTTTTATCTTGGATGGTTTTGAAACATCAATCCAAACGGTGCTTGATTTAGACATGAACCGAGTGGCGTCGATCACCATTTTGAAGGATGCTTCTTCCACAGCACTTTATGGAGCCAAAGCAGCCAATGGGGTGATTGTGGTGGAAACGGTTAAGCCTAAACCGGGCAAATTGCGCATCATGTATAATGCTGATTTGCGGGTGGAAATGCCCGACCTGACAGACTACAACCTGATGAATGCCGAACAGAAATTGGAATATGAACGATTGGCAGGGCTTTGGACGGCTCAAGATATCAATGCCTATGATCAGAAACGATATGACGAGCAATATTATGCTATCCTGGCGGAAGTCAGACGAGGTGTGGACACTTATTGGCTCAACGAGCCTTTGCGAGTGGGAACGACCTTGGGGCATTCGCTCTATGCAGATGGAGGAGATGAAGCGTTCACCTATGGTGTGGGGATTAACTACCGAGATTTGATTGGGGTGATGGAAGGCTCGAATCGGAAAACTTGGGGAACAAATGTGGACTTGACCTATCGGAAGAACAAAGTCAATGTCAGCAATAGGCTTCGCATCAATGGCTATGATGCCAACGAGTCGCCCTATGGTTCGTTTTCAAACTTTGCGAAAGCTAATCCTTATTTCAGAAAAACCGATGAAGATGGGAAGGTTACAAAGTTTCTAGACATTAATAATTATTGGCGAACGAAGTTTGCCAATCCTCTATATAATGGGACGCTAAATGGCGAGCAGGGAACAAATAACCTGCAAATCACCAACAACCTGCAAGCGATTATAACCTTCAACCCCAAGTTCCGATTGCAATCAGGCTTGCAAATCAGCAAGGGAATAACCACGGCGGAAACATTCCTGCCGCCCGAACACACTAACTTTGCCAATGCCGACTATAAAGAGCGAGGAAGTTATACCAATACCAGAACCGACAACTTCAATTATCGACTCAATGTGATGGCTACTTATGCGCAAACCTTCAGAGATAAGCATCGCATCACCACCAACATACGTGGGGAAGTCGAAGAAACAAGTTTCAAAAGATTGGGTGTTAAAGCCATTGGATTTCCGCTAGGCACGAATGGCAACCCTGCCTATGCTTTCAGCTATCAGCCAGATTCAAGACCGAGCACTTCGCAAAGTGTCTATCGAAGAGTCAATTTGCTGGGGAGTGCCAACTATTCATTCGATAATACCTATTTCCTTGATGGTACTTATCGTATTGACGGCTCGACCTCTTTTGGCTCCAATGAAAAATATTCGCCTTTCTGGTCGGTCGGGGCTGGTGTTAATTTGCAAAACGTCTTTAACATCAACGAAAGGACAATGTCTCGCTTGAAGCTTCGGGGGAATGTCGGCTCGGTGGGCAATCAAAGCTTCGGAAACCTGTCTTCGGTTACGATATACGGCTTCGAGCAATACACTAATGTCTTTGGGCAGGCGGTAACGGTTAATACGCTGGCGAACCCCGATTTGCAATGGCAAAACACGATGACTACAAGCGTTGGGCTCGACATGACTATGTTTGACAACCGAGTGAATGCGACTTTCAATGCCTATGCCAAAAGGACCGACCCGCTGATTGTGAAAATAGATTTGCCATCATCCACAGGGGTCTATGCTTATCCGATTAATGCTGGATTTATGGACACCCGAGGAGTGGAAACGATAGTCAAAGTGTCGCCAATCTATAAGCCTAAAGAAAATATTATCTGGACATTAGGACTCACAGCGAGTGCCTTGGAAAATGAGTATGGCGGATTTGGCAACATGCTGGCATCGCTCAACTCGCAAGAGCGCAAGAATGCAAGTTTGATTCGATATCAAGACGGATATAGTCCCGATGATATGTGGGCGGTAGAGTCGTTAGGCATCGACCCCGGTTCGGGTAGGGAAGTGTTTTTGAATAAAGATAACATCCCGACCTATGAATATGACACCGATGATATCAAGGTGATGGGTAATTCTCGCCCCAAGGTGGAAGGGGTGATTAGTAGTAGTCTTCGCCTAAGGAACTTAAGTGTTGGACTTAATCTACGGTATAAGCTTGGGGGCGATGTGTTTAATGCTGCATTGTTTGAAAAGGTAGAGAATATTTCAGAAGGTGAGCGAGGATATAATCAAGATTTGCGCGCGCTCACCGACCGCTGGATTAATCCCGGGGATGTGGCGCAGTTTAAGGGGATTCAGGAGTTTAGTTCTACCCCGATGTCTTCGCGATTCATTCAGCGTGAGAATGTGTTGATTGGCGAGTCAATCAATGTGGGATATGACTTCCGAAATGCTGCTTGGGTGAAGAAAGTGGGCTTGACACAGTTGAGGGCTAATGCTTATATGAATGACATCTTCCGCTTATCAACAGTCAAAGCTGAGCGAGGAATAAACTACCCATTTGCCAAAACGGTGTCATTTAGTCTGAGTGCTGGATTCTAATTTTGAAAACAATTAAAAAGTAAGCATATGAAAACGTATATAAAGTATATTCTATGTCTTTCGGTTGGTCTAGGGATTTTCGCCTGCAATGATTTCTTAGACATTCAGCCTGAAGATAAATTTCTCGAAGAACAACTCTTTAGCACCCAAGAGGGCATTTCACTTGCTCTGAATGGCATCTATGCACAAATGGTTGCCAAGAATGCCTATGGAGGAGAGCTCACCATGAATACGATTGAGGTCATGGCGCAGAGTTATAATGTGGGCGATAGCAGGCATTCGGCTCATTCCTATGGAAAATATGCCTATAAAGATGGGGGAGTGCAGTCGAAATTCAATAGCATTTGGGTGAATATGTACACCAATATTCTTAATATCAATAATCTTCTTCAAGGGCTAGAGTTATATCCCCAAGTGTTGGCAGCGCGAGAAGATAGCTTGGTGCGAGGGGAAGCCCACGCATTGAGAGCGATGCTGCATTTTGATTTGTTGCGCTTGTTTGGACCTGTTTACTACACCAATGCGCAGGATGATGCCATCCCATATTACACCGAGCCCAAAGCTGAAATGGCAGAGATGCTATCGGCTGAGCAGGTAATCGTTAAGGTGTTGGATGATTTGAACCTCGCCGATAGCTTGTTGTCGAAAGACCCGATCAGAACTTCAGGACCGATGAAGTCGGCAGGGATAGATTTCAACGACACATTCTTTCGATATCGAAATTTTCGCCTGAATTACTATGCTGTCAAGGCATTGCAAGCACGGGTGAACCTCTATGCAGGCAACAAGGAAGCAGCCTTGGAAGCGGCAAAGGTGGTGATTGATGAAGCCACGGTGTGGTTTCCGTGGATATTAGATGAAACAATCACCTCGGGAGGCGCAAATATCGACCGTGCCTTTTCCACCGAGGTCATCTTCGCGTTAGAAAATAACGACCTATATAATCGGCAAAAAGATTATTTTGCTGCTAATCTATCGCAATTTTCAATTCTAGCCCCCACCACACAGCGCTTGGAGCAGGTGTTTGAAAATAATATCTCCGACTATCGCTTTGAATATTCGTGGTTCATCTCGACAGAAGCTGCCAAGGACTATCGCACCTTTTTCAAGTTTGCCGACGTGGAAGACAAAAGCTTGAATTTCCGATTCATGCAGCCGCTCATTAGGATGAGCGAGATGTATTACATAGCTGCGGAAACCGAACCCGACCCTACCGTGGCAATTGATTATCTCAATGTGGTGAGATATGAAAGAGGCTTAGAGGCGCTTGAGTCCACTGCAAATATCGAGGGCGAAATTCATAAGGAATATCGCAAGGAGTTTTATGGCGAAGGACAGATGTTTTTCTACTACAAACGAAAAAATCTGAGCTCCATTCCTAATGGTTCAAACATGTCAAGCATCGACATGGGGGCAGCGCAATATGTGGTGCCGCTGCCTTTGTCTGAAACTGATTACCGATAATCCCCTAATAGAATAAATTATGAAACAAAGAAAGAAAATAAAATTGCTGATTGGTGTCGTGTTGGCGACACTGATGCTCGCTGCTTGCGAGGATGAACTGATGACCTTTGCGGGAAATGATGTCATTTATTATAAATGGGCGGTGGAAGGGGTAAACCCAAGTGCCAAGAAGCCCGGATATACCGATAGCACTAATGTAACCTTTGCTTATATGCAGGAGGATATCCGTGTGATCGACTATCGGATTCCAATCAAAGTGCAAGGATATACTGCCGATTCCGACCGACAGGTCGATGTGGAAATACTGGCGGAAACAACTGCCGAAGAAGGCGTGCATTTTGATTTGCCCGCATCAATAGTCATTCTTGCCGATAGCGTGGTGGGTTATATTCCGATTACATTCCACAGAACAGCCGACATGCAGGAGCAGGCTTATTCGGTAAAGCTTCGGCTCAACACCAACGCCAATTTCAATACCAATCTTTTGCCCATTAACAAACTCAATAGCGATGGACGATTGCTGAGCTACACCGAGTTTGAAGTGGTGATTTCCGATGTGCTCACCCAGCCCCAATATTGGCTAGAGGATTATCTCGGTGCGTTCTCGGTGAAGAAAATGTATCTGTGGGCTGAGGTGCTCAATGTGCCAATTCCCAATTGGGAGGATAATCGTCCCGACACGAATACCTTTGATGCTCGACTGGCGGTGTTCAAGCAATATCTGATTCGACAAGAAAAGCTAGGTACGCCAGTGCTGGAAGACAATGGCGAGCCGATGACTTTGGGTAAGTATGCTTAATATTAAAACAATAAACAGATGAAAGAATACATAAAGACTAAAGGCGGACTTTTGATAGCTGCCGTTTTCTTGTTGGCTTCATGCATGGAGGAGCAGGGGAATTATATCTATACGGATGTCAATGAAGTGAAGATTGACAGTGTGCTGAGGAATTACAGTTGCTTGCAATTCGATAGCCTTCATGTGGTGCCGAAACTGACCTTCACGCAGGACTCAAGCAATTGTGCCTATAAGTGGGAGGCGTTGCAGTCGGGCGATATCGGTGGCGACAAGGTGATTCCACTTTCTGCGAAACGCAATTTGGAGGAGCGGATTACACTCATTCCTGGGGCTTATGACGTCTATTACACCGTGAAGGATTTAAATACCCAAATTCAATTTCAGCAGAGTTTCAAACTGCATGTAACTACAAGTGTATATGAGGGATGGCTATTGCTCACCGACACGCAGGATGCGCCGAGGCTCGACATGATTTCAATCATCAATGACGAGCTGGCGCCGCTCTATGGTGTAACCGAGGGGAGCGGTTTGTAGCTCTCGGGCGATCCGTGATTTGTCTATACCTATGATGGGATTCCGGGCTTCTATTGTGTCTATGTTTCCACCTCGGGCAATGGCACGGTGAAGCTTCAGCCCAATGATTTCTCGTGGGAAGAAAACTACAATCTCTCCAATGAGTTTGTGATTAATCAGCCTGTCGATTTGGAAGCTGCCAGCATCT
>JBKECD010000165.1:0-6053 GCA_047974225.1 Mangrovibacterium sp. | reverse complement strand
GGCACTTCGATTTCGAGCTTGCCGTTGAGGTAGTTGGCAGTGAGCGAATCGCCTTGCATCACTTCTTGAGGTGTGCCTGCCGCCATCACTTCGCCACCATGCCGCCCCGCATGCGGACCCATATCAATGATATAATCGCTCGCCAGCATCATGTCTTTGTCGTGTTCTACCACCACAATCGAGTTGCCCGTGTCTCGCAATCGCTCCAGCGATTGAATCAAGCGCACATTATCTCGCTGGTGCAAGCCGATGCTCGGCTCGTCTAATATATAGAGTACGTTCACCAGTTGCGAACCAATCTGCGTGGCTAGCCTGATGCGCTGCGATTCGCCCCCTGAAAGCGTGCCCGAAGCTCGGTTGAGCGATAGGTATTCCAAGCCCACATCGACCAAGAAGCCTAGTCGGGTGCGTATTTCCTTGATGATTTCCGCACCGATGCGCAACTGGCGGTCGCTCAATCGACTTTCAAGGTTGGAAAACCATGCGGTAAGCTCGGCAATATCAAAGTTGGCGATTTCAGAAATATTCTTCTCGTCAATCTTGAAGTGCAGCGACTCTTTTTTCAATCGCTGACCGCCACATTCGGGGCAGTTGATTTCACGCACAAATTGGTTTGCCCATTTCTGTGCCGTCTTCGATGCGTCATCTTCTTGCTGAATGCTGATGTATTTCACAATGCCCTCATAGGTGCTCGCATAGCTTGCTGAAGTGCCGAGGGGCGATTTGTTCATATTCAGGCGTTCGCTTGTGCCATAGAGAATCGCATCGAGCGCTTCGTCTTCGAGTTCGCCCACAGGCGTGTCGAGGGTGAAGCCGAGTTTTTCGCCCAAAGCTTCAATCTGCCAGAAGATGAGCGAGTTTTTCTTTTTGCCGAGCGGCGCAATTCCGCCTTTGGCGATGCTCAATTTAGGTTCGGGGGCAATGAGGTCGCGACCGATTTCAGCAATTTTCCCCAAGCCGTTGCACTTTGGGCAAGCCCCTTGTGGCGAGTTGAAGGAGAAATTGTGTGGCGCAGGCTCATTATATGAAATCCCCGAAGTGGGGCACATGAGCTGGCTGCTGAAGAACTTCACTTCCTCCGACTCTTTATCGAGAATCATGCAGATGCCCTTGCCTTGCTTGATGGCAGTTCGCACCGAATCTTTCAGCCGCTTATCCGCTTTGTCAATCTTCAATCGGTCGATGACCACCTCGATGAAGTGGTTTTTATATCTATCCACCCGCATGTTTGGCACAACCTCTTTCAGTTCGCCATCCACGCGCACGTGCATCCATCCTTTTTTGCGAATCGCATCGAAGAGCTCGCGATAGTGCCCCTTTCGACCTTTCACCAGCGGCGCCATGATGTAAATCGCCTTGCCTGCATATTCCTCCTCGATGAGTTGGAGCACTTGGTCTTCGGTATATTTAATCATCTTTTCGCCCGTGGCATAGGAATAGGCTTCGCCGGCACGAGCATAGAGCAGGCGGAGGAAGTCATACACCTCAGTTACCGTGCCCACGGTGGAGCGAGGGTTTTTATTGGTGGTTTTCTGCTCGATGGAAATCACGGGGCTTAGACCGGTGATTTTGTCCACATCGGGACGCTCCATATTTCCGAGAAAGGAGCGAGCATAAGCCGAGAAAGTTTCGATATATCGGCGTTGCCCTTCGGCATAGATGGTGTCGAAGGCGAGGGATGATTTGCCGCTCCCGCTCAACCCGGTAATCACGGTGAGCTTGTTTCGAGGAATCTCTACATCAATATTTTTGAGGTTGTGCACCCGAGCACCGAGCACCTCTATTTTATCTTCTTGATTGGCATCAGAAGTTTCTTTCTTAGTCATAACTTAGATTCTTTCTCCTGCAAGGGGGAGCTTAATGAAATAGGTTTTTTTAGCTCGATTTTCCAGATGGTCTTCTCGAAGCCATGGGTTTAAAATCTTGAGTACTTTATAGCTTGTGCCTTGCGAGGCGCACCATTCGGGGAAGTTGGCGATGGAGTAGGAGACTTCCACCTCGCGAGTTTTCCATGCTTCGTATTGCATTTCCTCCGACACCTGAAATCCGTAGCGCACGGGGTCTTCCAAGATGACTTTTAGTGCGGCAATGCGAAAGACATAGCGAGCGGTCTCGGAGTTGAGCAGGAGGTTGTAATAATTCGACTGATTTTGGCGTTCCATCTGGCGACTGATGCCGGCGCTTCCAGCGTTGTATGCTGCTGCCACGTCGGTCCAGTTGCCAAATTTCTCATAGGCTTTTTTGAAATATTTGCAAGCGGCATAGGTGGATTTTTCCACGTGATAGCGTTCGTCAATTTCTGAATTGACCTCCAAGCCGTATTCGGGAGCTGTTTTTCGCATGAATTGCCACATGCCGACAGCTCCAGCGGGCGAGCCTGCTGAGGGGTCGAGCGCACTTTCAGCCACTGCCAAATAAATAAAGTCGGTCGGCACTCCTTCGGCTTCCAAAATAGGCTTCATGATGGGCACAAAGCGAGGCATGAGCTTGAGGATGCGGATGGTGGCGGAATGATAATAGCAATTGGTGAAGATTTCACGGTCGAGACTTTCATACACGTCGGGATATTCTAGTGGCATGCGTTCATCGAAGAGTATCAATTCAGAGGGTGGGGGTGGGGGAGTGAATAGCACTCGCTCCACCGACTCTCTTCCTCTGGGCTCGTTTCGACGAGTGGCTGAAGTGAGCAAATAATATGCACCCCAAGTGAGTGCAATAAATCCAGCGGCATACACCAGATGAGTTATGAAATTTCGCATGACTATTTTTCTAATTTAGAACGAACAAAAGTAATACATTCTAATGGCTTTACCAAGAGGTGGCTAAAGCGAAAGGTGTAAAATGATTAAGACGCTCATCAAGCTGTCGAGTTCTATTTTGAGTGTTGCCTTTGCTCGTTGCTTGTGGGTGCGCACAGTGTTGGGGGTGATGTGCAGAAGTTGTGCGATTTCTTCGTTTGATAAGCCGTCGATATGGTGCTTGATGACAAGTCGTTGCATCTCGGGGAGATCTTCGATTTTCCGACAGATGAAGTTGTAAATCTCCTCTTCCACCAGAATGTCTCTATAAAACTTCTCGCTGCTGAGGTATTGTATCTCATCTTTATTGCGCTCCGCCACTAGAGCATTGCGCTTGATGTTGAGGCATTTGTTGCGGATGATTTTATAGAGATATCCTTTCAGATGCCCGAGGTCTTCAAACTCTTCTCGCAGCTCCCAAGCCCTGATGAAAGCCTCTTGCACCACGTCTTTTGTGGCATCGACATCATCCAAAAAACGCTCGGCGAATTGGCACATCAGCAGGAAGTTCCGATCGAAAAACAATCGGTATGCTTGCTGATTGCCTGCATTTATTTGGGCGATATGGATGGTTTTTGCTGGATTCATAGTGATGAATTTCGACAAAAGAAGTGATTTTATTTGATGCAGACAACTTCTAGTCGAAATAAGCCGACAAATTCAATGCGATATGGTCTATGTACAGTTATGTATGGACAATATCAAACTCAATATGGTCTATGCACAGTTGTGTATGGACAATATCAAACTCAATATAGTCTATGCACAGTTGTGTATGGACAATATCGAACATCGAAATTGAGTTTGCACAGTTGTGTATGGACAATATCGAACATCGAAATTGAGTTTGCACAGTTGTGTATGGACAATATCAGACTCAATATAGTCTATGCACAGTTGTGTATGGACAATATCGAACATCGAAATTGAGTTTGCACATTAATGTATGAATTGATAAATTAACATTTAGACTACTGCCGCATGGCAATTCAGGCCAACAGACCTAGCTTCTCGTGGATAATTTGCTTGTATTGTTCTTTTGCCTCTTCTGAAAGCCATGAAATGGCTATAAAGCCATCCCATTTGGCGGCAACTTTGGAAAACTTCCGAAAGATGTTGGCGATGATTTTATCCTCTAGTCCACTTTTTTGCATAGCGAGTTCAAAATCTGTTCGCTTGATTTTGCGTTTTTTGCCATTCAAAGTCAATGCAAGTTCTTCGGTGTCTTCGGGCATCACCAAAGCTGTCGAAACTAAATCATAGGCAGGAGTTAGGGAGTAGTAGCCTTTGCGAGTGCAGTAAAGCGAGAAGTTCTTGAGGTGCATATCGGCATTGCCTGTAATCCATGAAAAAATCACTTGCTCCCAAAAGTTTATCAAGTCAAGTTTAGCCACCGATGAATATTGAGCGATGAGTTTCGCTATTTGTTCATACGAACCTTTGTATTTGTATTCTGTGAGCCTTTCCGATAATTGGCACATATCCTCCATCGGCAATTTTGCGCCCTTTTCAGTTCGGTCGATGCGCTTAGTGATGTAAGCCAATTCGCCATCAGCAAAACGAATGAGCGAGTGGGGCACAACCTTAATCCTTGCAAGCTCTGCGAGATGCATCGTGAGGTCTTCCACTTCGGGGAGTTGATTGAATAATTCTGTTTGAGGCTTGAGTATAAATCGCCCCCATAGTCCCACAATAGTGAATCGCTGAGCTGTGTTTCCTTCGGCAGGCGAAATGTCGAGCGACAGTTTGGCTTGCACGCCAGTCAGTGTGGTCTGCGAGCGAATGACTTGCTCAGCTAAACTTGCGATGTCTTCTTTTGAATAAGGCAGAAGCGGTGCTGTTTGGTTGTCGAATATCTTCTTGGCACACCGAGGGTGATAATCGCCCCTAGTTTCTCCTAAATCTTGATAGCAATACAAACATTTTCCCATACTTATTTCTCCTTTTGAATAGAGACAACGCTCACCGAGCCAATGCAGTCTTTGCAGCAAGCAAGCAGAATTGACATACGGTCTTGGCGATTTAATTTCCAATTTTTTTCAGCGATATTCAGCAGCCATCCCTCGGGTATTAGTCCATCGAAAAAGGGAAATAGCATTTTCTCCTGAAAGGGGCGTTCGGTCAGCGGCATGGTCAGGCTGATAGCTTGTGCTTCCTCTAGCTGAAGGTAGTTCGCATCATACTGAAAAGTATAACCATATTCATCTTCAGTGAGGATTCCTGCCAATAGTTCTTGGTGGTATATCAACGCTCGCCTCATGATTTTTCAGTTTTATGAATTGACACCACTCCCACTTTGGCACCGAAGAGAATCAGCACCTGATTGACTTTATCGAGCCGAAGAGTTTCTTTTCCTTGCTCTAGTTCGCGAATGAAACGCAAGCCTACACCTGCTTTCTCCGACAGCTCGATTTGGTTCATACCATGTTCTTTGCGCATCTGCTTCACAAACGCTGCGATTGATTCCGTATTCATAGCTTATACCCTTTGGGGTACAAATGTAGTGTATTTTTTTGTTTTACACCCTTTCGGGTATAAAACAAATTACAAACACACCAACTACACCCTTTCGGGTGTAACAGGGTTGGTTAATTCAGGATTGTTCCTAAACGCCCCCAAGGGCGTACCGTAGAGGATGTCTGAAAAGTTTTATCTGGAAATTATTTGATATTATTTCGTAGCCCCGAAGGGGTTCTGTTGCAAATTGAAAGGATGAAATTTATAAATATTACTTTGGGAACACCCTCCAGTAATAGTTGTATCTACCCTCAAAATCGAGGGCACTAACAACATTGAGGCAGAAATGCCTAAATTTAACTTCAGTTGTATCTACCCTCAAAATCGAGGGCACTAACAACTGAAGCTGCTAAGCGAATAAAATTATTTTAGTTGTATCTACCCTCAAAATCGAGGGCACTAACAACAAATGCCAAAATTTAATTTCATTAACGGCTGTTGTATCTACCCTCAAAATCGAGGGCACTAACAACACTGAGGCAGAAATGCCTAAGTTCAATTTTGTTGTATCTACCCTCAAAATCGAGGGCACTAACAACAAACCACGAGGTTATTGACTTTAATTTGGCGTTGTATCTACCCTCAAAATCGAGGGCACTAACAACAATTATATCAATATGATTATCGACTAAAATGAGGTATCTACCCTCAAAATCGAGGGCACGAACAACACCTCAAGCTGGGTCAACGCTACTCATTTGTTGTATCTACCCTCAAAATCGAGGGCCCGAACAACGC
>JBKECD010000016.1:0-10522 GCA_047974225.1 Mangrovibacterium sp. | reverse complement strand
GCGAAGTTTGCCGAAAGCGCAAGCAAGCCTAAGAAAGTGTTGCTCGCCACGGTGAAAGGCGATGTGCATGACATCGGTAAAAACATTGTGGGTGTGGTGCTGGCGTGCAATAATTATGAAGTAATCGACCTCGGGGTGATGGTGCCCACGGAAACCATTTTGGAGCAAGCCAAGAAACACGAAGTGGATATGATTGGCTTGAGCGGACTCATCACGCCTTCGCTGGAGGTGATGGTGAATGTGGCGAGCGAAATGGAGCGTCAAGGTTTCGATATTCCGCTCTTGATTGGCGGAGCAACCACTTCAAAGATTCACACCGCTGTGAAGATTGCGCCTGAATATCACGCGCCGGTGGTTTATGTGAAAGATGCTTCACGCTCGGTGAATGTGGTGGCAAACCTTTTGGCTGGCGATGCGCAATTTATCGCCGAACTCGATGCCGAATATGAAGCTATCCGCACGCAACACAGTCAGAAGAAAGCCAAGACATATTTATCTTTAGAAGAAGCACGCGCGAATAAATTCACCTGCGATTGGGCAAATACGCCCATTCATGCGCCCAATCAATTGGGCGTGCATCAGCTTGTGGATTTCCCACTTTCAGAATTGCGCCAGTACATTGATTGGACGTTCTTCTTCATTGCGTGGGAGCTGAAAGGGAAGTATCCAGCTATCCTAGTTTCTGAAATCTATGGCGAGCAAGCCCGCAAGCTCTATGCCGAAGCGCAGGAGCTGCTCGATGAGATGGAAGCAAAACAATTGGTGCGAGCCAATGGCGTGTATGGACTTTGGGCAGCACAGTCGGAGGGCGATGATGTGATCCTCTATAAAGATGCATCGGGCAAAGAGGAGCTGAGTCGCTTCTATCATTTGCGCCAGCAAGGCGAGAAAACGAATGGCACGCCCAACTATTGTTTGAGTGATTTCGTTGCTCCGAAGGAGTCGGTGCGCATGGACTATGTGGGTGGTTTCGCCTGCACCGCTGGCATTGGTTTGGCAGAAGAAGTGGCGAAAGCCAAAGCGGATGGCGATGATTATCGGGCAATCATGCTCGAAAGTTTGGCGGATAGATTGGTGGAAGCCTTTGCAGAATATTTGCATTTGAAAGTACGCACCGACTATTGGGGCTATGCTTCCGAAGAAAAGCTTTCGCATGAAGAATTGCTGCAAGTGGGCTATCAAGGGATTCGTCCAGCATTGGGCTATCCTGCCAGTCCGGAGCACCATGAGAAAGTCAATCTCTTTGAACTGCTCGGAGCGGAAGCCTTGGGCATGAGCCTTTCCGAACATTATGCGATGATTCCAACCGCCACCGTATGCGGTCAGTATTTCGCCCACCCCCAATCGAAATATTTCGGTGTGGAAAAGATTTCGCAAGACCAAGTGGAGGATTACGCTGCACGCAAAGGCGTGTCGGTGGAGTTTGTGGAGAAGTTTATTTCGGTGAATTTGAATTATAAGTGATGAGTGAAATCATTCCTTTTTTCCGATTACCACGACTCGTTGCTTGTTCGATTGTCTGTTTCTGATTCGGCGGAAGGATAGGGTGAAAGCGAGAAACAATCCATCGTGCTGAAAGGTGCGCTTGGTGAAGAAGATGAGCGCAGCTGTCGGTAGCTCAGAAATGCATAAATATACAGGAAATCGGTCTTTCTATTCCGTCGGATGGACTTACTGCAAGTTACAATGTTAATTCATATAAACAAGAAAGGCATATTGCACACTGCAATGTGAAATCTTGCAAAAATGATACACAAACTTCTTAATGCAACAAGTCAATCTTTCGCAAAGATGAGCTTACTGCATCGTGCAGTAGGTCGATCTTTGCGAAAGAAAAGCTTACTGCACGATGCAGCAAGCTCTTCCAGCGGAATGGATGGACTGTGTTTTTGTGTGCAAAATGCTTGCGAGGCGAGCAATAACAAGACGATCGTGGAAAATTAACGTAATTTTAGGAATGTATGTTTATTAGTTATTAGTGGTTAGTTATTAGTGGTTAGTTATTAGTGGTTAGTTATTAGTGGTTAGTTATTAGTGGTTAGTTATTAGTTGACCTGACGGTGTTAAATCTTGAATGGCGCAGCCCAACTAATAACTAACCACTACAAATCATATCTTTCCACTCTTGAAAAGAAGAAGTCGCTTTCGCGGATAGCACTTTCATCGCTATCGGAGCCGTGGACGGCATTGTGGGTTTTCGATTCTGCGAAGTCGTGGCGAATCGTATCTTCACCAGCCTTGAGGGGGTCGGTGTTGCCAATCAGTGTGCGGAAATCAGCCACTGCATTTTCTTTTTCTAAAATTGCCACCACAATGGGCGATGAACTCATGAAAGTTGTGAGTTCATCAAAGAAAGGCTTATCTTTGTGCTCTTCATAGAAGAAACCGGCTTGTTCTTTTTTCAGTTTGATATATTTCATCGCTTTGATGACATAGCCCTCTTGGTTGATGCGGTTGAGAATAGGACCAATCAGATTGCGCTCCACAGCGCGTGGCTTGATGATGGTGAAGGTTTGATTGCCTGCCATAATTGTATTGTTTAAAGATTTGATAGTACCAAAGTAGTATTTTTTTATTGGATTGGAACAGGAGAAGGAGATTTTTTTGAATTGTACCCTTAGAATAGCAGAAAACAAACGATATGCAAGCATTAAATCAAGCAGAATTAGAAAGATTTGCGCAAGCACTTGCGGCGCAAGAAGGAAATATCATCATTGTGCCACACACGAATCCCGATGGCGATGCCATTGGTTCGACTTTGGGACTGACACGCATCTTGCAAAATGCCGGAAAGCAAGTAACACCGGTTGTGCCAAATAATTTTCCCGAGTTCTTGGCGTGGGTGCATGGGAGCGAGCAAATCCGAGTGTTCGACAAGCAAACCGAGGAAGTCAAAGCCTTGCTCAATGAAGCTACCATGCTCATTTGCCTTGACTTCAATCAAACTTCACGCACCGACGAGATGGCGGAATTGCTCGAAACTTTCCAAGGCACGACAGTGCTCATCGACCACCACCCCTTTCCGCAAGGGTTCACCGAAATTCAGTTTTCGCACCCCGAATATTCATCCACTTGCGAACTCGTGCTGCATGTGATGAAAGGTATCGGCTATGAAAAGCACATCGACCATGAAGCTGCCGAAGCTCTCTTTTGTGGCATTCTCACCGACACTGGTTCGTTCCATCATGGCGTGAGCGATGCGCAAACTTTCCGCTCGGTGAGTGAGCTGGTGGAGCTAGGGGTGAACCCCGAAGCGGTGAGCCGCCGAGTGATGAACAACTACTCTGCCAACCGCATGCAGCTCATGGGGCATTGCCTGAGCGAGTGCATGATTATCATTCCGGAACTGCACGCCGCCATTATGTGGCTTTCGCTTGCCGACCAACATCGCTTCAACTATCAGAAAGGCGACAATGAGGGGTTTGTCAACATGCCGCTCTCGATTAAAGACATCTATGTGAGTGCATTCTTCACCGAAAACGACCACCAAGTGAAAGGTTCGCTGCGCTCGCAAGGCGATTTCCCAGTGAATGAAATTGCCAATAAATATTTCGGTGGCGGCGGACACCTCAACGCCGCTGGCTGCGAAATCAAAGATAAAAGCTTGATGGAAACAGTGGAGCTATTTAAAGGTATATTGAAAGAATATGCTCCAAAACTCCAAAATGTAAAATTGGATTAATGTGATAATGCAACAATCAAAACAACTCACTGCCTTTAATCTCTCCCCCTTGGGGGAGCTGGAGGGGGCTGCTATCATCTTCGACCTCGGCGGTGTCTTGCTTCGCATCGACCCGAGCAAAACTATTGAAGCCTTTCGGGCTTTGGGAATGCCTGATTTAATTCGTGAGGGTGGCTACTCCTACGACCATCAAGTGTTTCTCGATATGGAGCAAGGGCGCATTTCGCCTGATGAGTTCCGTGAGGGCATCAATGAACTATTGCCTGCGCCTGTTTCCTTTGCGGAGATTGATGCAGCATGGAATGCCATGTTGCTCGACTTCGTGGATGAGCGCATCGAGCTGGTGAAGGAGTTGCGCAAAGCGCACCAAGTGTTCCTGTTTTCCAACACCAACGCCATTCATCAGCAATGTTTCCAAGAAAAGTTCTTTCGGCAATATGGCTATGCCATGCCGGCACTCTTCGATGAGGATTTTTATTCGCATGAAATCGGATTGCGGAAGCCCAAGGCTGAAGCTTTCCAAAAGGTGCTGAAGCTTGCTGAAATCTCAGCAAGCGAGACTTTGTTTATTGATGATTTGGAAGCGAACTGCGAGGCAGCTCGCGGGGTGGGTATGCAGGCGAAATGCGTGCAGGCGGATGAAAAACTAATTCTCCTATAAAATCGGTAGCTCGACAAAGAAAGTTGCTCCTTTTTCGGCATTGTTTTCAAACCAAATCTTGCCTTTTGCTGACTCCACACTGCGCTTCACAATCGCCAGTCCTAGCCCCATGCCGCTCGTCTTGGTGGTGAAGTTGGGCTCAAACAATCGCTCGGCGATGTCCTCCGACACGCCACAGCCATTGTCGGAAATAGACACCCTGACCGACTGCTCCGTTTCAATCAGACGAATATCAATCTGCGCATTTTCATCGGCAGGCACCGACTGCTGGGCATTTTTGATGACATTGAGAAAAACACGGGCAAGCTGTTCGCCATCGGCGAAGACTTGCACCTGCTCATTTGAGGGCTGATGAAAACGAATAGCTAGATTTTCGCTTTGCTCAAAGAGCGCTATTTGCCTTTGAAGCAATTCATGCAGATTGAGCAATTCGGGCTGAGGCTCGGGCATCTTGGCAAATTGCGAAAAAGAATTGGCGATGTGTGTCAGTCGGTCGATTTGCTCGATGAGCATGCTCGTAACCTTGTCGAACACCTGATTGAAGCGATTGATATCGCCGGCGCTTTGCGCCCGCTGGAGGTGCTGAATTTGGAGCTTCATCGGGGTGAGCGGGTTTTTGATTTCATGGGCTACTTGTCGCGCCATTTCTTTCCAAGCCATTTCGCGCTGCGATTGCGCCAGCAATCGTGCGCTTTGCTCCAGCTCGGTGAGCTTGCGATTGTATTCCTGCACCAGCTCACCGATTTCATCATTGCCCGCATAGGCGATGGGCTTATTCTGCTTGCTGATACTCATGTCGCGGAGGTTCTCCTTGATTTGAGAGAGCGGCTTGACAATGCGGTTCGACAGCGCCAAAGCAGCCATGATGCTGAGGAAAAGCAGCAAGACACTCAGGTTGATAAACGCCACAATGAAGTTGAGCACATCTTGGCGAAGACTATCGCTCCGCATGAAATAGGGCAGGTTGATATAGCCTATTGTTTCGCTCCGGTCGTTGATGATGACTTGATAGGCAGAGAGATATTGCAGCGTGCCGATATGCTCAGGCTGCATGAGTTGCTGCTGCTTGTGCTGCTGAAAGCTTCGCAAAGCGGAGCTATTCATCTGCGGAGCGCTCAATCCCGCATTAAACAAGGCAGGGCGCGAGGTGGCGAGCAAGCGACCGTCGGGCTGATAGATATTAATATCGGTCTGAAAAATATTCGACCAATTGCCAAGGCTTTCCCAAATGCTGCTTGCTTGCAGGGCGCCGATGTCTTCCACCTCGCTCAATTGATAATTCAATTCCTGACTGATTGCCTTGAGTTTTTCTTGCAAATCGGCTCGATGGCGCAGCTTGTATTGCTGCAAATTATAGACCACTGTGGCTGCCGACACAAAGATGAGCGACAGGAAGAGCGTGCCGACAATCGCCGACTGAATGCGGGTGCTCAAATCATCGTTGAAAAGCTCCCGTCGCCCCTTCCGACTTCCGAAGAACACCACACACAAAGCAAGCAAAAAATAAAACAAAAAGATATAGGGGAAGGCAAACACCGACTGCCAAGCGCCTCGATTGGGCGAGCTCACCACCACCACATCTCCCTTTTCATTTTTATAGCTGGTGTGAAAATAAGCATTCCATTCGCCCTGCGAAATCCCCGTTTCAATCTGCGCCATCCGCTCGCTGATGTCGAGCATATAAGGATATTCGCCCCCCAAAGAAATCAGCTGACCATCATGATATTTGGCAAACGAAAACGTGCTATATTTATTAGGGGTGAGCTGCGAATTATCGGTGAGCAATTCCGGAAAGCCCAATCCCTCCTCTTGCAATCGGGCTTCAAGCTGCATGAAAAGCGTGCTTTCTTCGCCCTCGCCAAGCGGATAGACAAACTTCCCAAAATAGGAAAGCACCCCATTGGGCATGTCGATATAATAGAAGTGAGAATGCGGAATGGGCGAGCCTGCCGCTTCGAGCATTTCCTCGAAGAAAGCATAGCACGACACATTCGTTCCCTCGGGCTCAATGCGAAGTGCATCATCGGGCGTGCAGACAGTCAGCCAGACATGATATCGGCTGCTGATATGGCTCATATATTCATAGTTCACATAGTCTTCCAGCTCCTCCAGTTCGCCCTGCATCACCTTGTCGGCAATCACACTATCGCCTGCCATGGCTTGCCCAATGCGCTTAATGGCTAGCTCAGTGTCGGCATCATGCCCCTCATATTTGTTGTAGGCATAAAGTTCGCGCACATGCTGCATTTGCTCGTCGTGGTGCTGCTGAATGACCTGAAGCGAGAAAAAAGCATAGAGCGCCACAAAGCAGATGAGATAAAAAATCGACCCTCTCTTCACCTTCGAGCCGCTGAAAAGCAGAAGCAGCTGATTGCTCAGCAGGAAGAGCACCACAAGGCTGACATTGGTTTCCCACGAGGTGAAGAAACCCAGCAGCACCAACAGAGCGCTCGCCACCAAGCTCATGTGCTTCTTGCGGCGGGTGAGCTGACTGCTGCCCACCAGCTTCAACTGCAATAAAAAGCAACTCAGAAAAAGCAGCCCGATGCACAGATAGGCAATGCAGCCCGCCAAGCTCAGTTGGTTCACCCGGTTGAGCTGCATGGAAAAGCTCGAACTCACCACGAGGGCTCTCATCAGGTGATTCATGCCAACATAAAAAAGCGCCAGCACTAGCGAAGCACCGACAATAAGCCCTTTGCCGACTTTTTTTCTGCCGAAAGCCCGAAAGAGCGCCGCACTAAAGGCGAAGCAAAGCAAGCTGAAAAGAAGCAGCGCTGTAATCGACGGGAAAATGTCGGACGCCGCAAAGACACTCGGCTGCGCCAGCGGCAAATCCCAAATTGCCTTCGGAAAGCGACAGCCCACATGCAGCAGATAGAGCAGCGTGTAGCTGCCCAATAAAAGCAACACCCGCCACGGCGCCGCCAGCGGCAATCCCCGAATGAGCTGCGCCAAAAGGATGATGAGCAGCACCACCCCCAGCATGAGCAATCCCGCCACCCCCAGCTGCGCCCCATAGGGCAACGCCTGCGAGCTACTGGGCTGAAGATGAAAAGCAAGCCTGCCATCGTGGAAATAAATCGGCATTCCCCCCTCAGTATTCGCCATCAGGTCATAGCCATCGGGCAAGTGCAATTCGGGAGCGAAGCGATCGAGCAGAAACTCGTTGTGCAAGGAAAAACCATGCTTGAGCGAGCGGAAATAGCACAACTCAGCATCGCCCACCACCAAGCACTGCTGCCAATAAATGCCATTGGGAAGAGTGCAAATAGCCTCTTTGGAAATCGACTGCTCAAAGCACAGCGCATGGTCGGAATAATAAATTAAAGAGTCGGATTGGCGAAAAATCAGCTCACCCTTCAGCCCCTCATTTTTCAGCGAGTCCACCGCTTGCGCGAGCTGATTTTTCTCCTGATGCAATTGGCTGAGCTGCTGAAATTCAGCTCTCCCCTCCTTCTCCATTTTGGCGAAATGCTGCTGCACCCGCTGCGCCACCTGCGTGGGAGCATGCCGAAATCCCAACCACGATTGCAGCCCCCAAGCGAGCAGAAAGCACAGCAGGGCAAGGGCGCTATTTCGGATTAGGCTATTCATGATGATAGGGTTCGCCTTTGAGGATGCTCATGGCTCGATAGAGCTGCTCGAGAAAAATGAGCCGCACCATTTGGTGGGAGAACGTCATTTTGGAAAGGCTGATTTTGCCCTCAGCACGGGCATAGACCTCGGGCGAAAATCCATAAGGACCGCCGATGCAGAAGACCAGCGTGCGGCTCGAATTAATCATCTTATGCTCGAGGAATTGCGCAAAGCCGAGCGAGCGAAACTCCTTTCCCTTTTCATCGAGCAGCACCAATTCATCGCCTGCGGCGAGTTGCGCCAAAATCAGATCGCCTTCTTTTTGCTTTTGTTGTTCTTGGGAAAGGTTCTTGGTGTTTTTCAAGTCGGGGACAATCACACAGTCGAATGCGATGTAGTGCGGAATGCGCTTGGCGAAGATTTCGATACCTTCCTGCAAATAGCGCTTATCGGTCTTACCAATGAGGATGAGCTTTATTTTCATGCTGTGCCTTTTAGTCCAAAGTAGCCGAAAGGGGAATCGAACCCCTATCTAGCGTTTAGGAAACGCTTGTTCTATCCGTTGAACTATTCAGCCTTGACTTAGAGTGCGCAAAGATAAGAATTTACTTTTGAAAGTAAAAAGGGGGAAGGAAGACTTTTGGGGCTGTGGATATTTTGGGGTCTAATGCTACAAAGCATATCACCCCTAGCGGGGCTATTGGGTGGACATTATTAAACAGGGAGGAAAGAGCAACAATTAGCAATCCGCAATTGCCAATCGACCATTATTATTATCTTTGCAACTCATTTCAGAATAATTATATACTTTAGAAATATGGCAACAAAACAACTTCCTTTCTCCAAAGAGAAAATCCAAGAAATTATCAAAAACCACCCCACGCCTTTCCATATCTATGACGAAAAGGCAATGATGGAATATGCACTCTGCTTCACCAAAGCTTTTGCATGGAACGAAGGATTTAAAGAATATTACGCCATCAAGGCTTGTCCGAACCCCTCGCTGATGAACCTCCTGCGCACCAAAGCCAACTTCGGAATTGATTGCAGCTCGATGGCTGAATTGATGCTCGCCGAACAATTGGGCATGCGAGGCGAAGAAATCATGTTTACCTCCAACGACACCCCCGCCGCAGAGTTTAAAAAAGCGGTGGAGCTAGGCGCTATCATCAATCTCGATGATATTTCGCACATCGACTTCCTCGAAAAAACCGCTGGCATCCCCGAGCTTGTGTGCTTCCGCTGGAACCCCGGAGCGCTCAAAGAAGGCAACATCATCATCGGCAATCCCGAAGACTCAAAATATGGCTTCACCCGCGAGCAACTCACCGAGGGATATGCCAAGCTAAAAGCCAAAGGCGTGAAGCGTTTCGGTATCCACACCATGGTGGCATCCAATGAACTAAACCCTGACTATTTCGTCGAAACAGCCGAAATAATCTTCAAAGTGATTGCCGAAATTTCCAAAGAACTCGACATCAAATTTGAATTTGCCAACCTCGGCGGTGGCATCGGCATCCCCTATAAACCCGAGCAAGAGCCCGTGGACTTAACCCATGTGAGTGCAGGCATCAAAAAGCAATATGAAGCCCTGATTGAAGCCAACGGACTAGCACCGCTGAAAGTATATTTCGAGTCGGGACGAGCCATCACAGGTCCTTTCGGCTATGTGGTTTCCGAAGTGCTCCACATCAAAGAAACATTCAAAAAATACATCGGACTAGATGCTTGCATGGCAAACCTCATGCGCCCTGCACTCTATGGTTCATATCACCACATCACCGTGCTAGGCAAAGAAAACGCAGCAAAAAGCGAAACCTTCGACATCACGGGTTCGCTCTGCGAAAACAACGACAAATTCGCCATCAACCGTGAAATGCCCGCCACCGAGCCGGGCGATTTAGTGGTGATTCACGACACAGGCGCTCACGGGCATGCCATGGGCTTCAACTACAACGGCAAGCTTCGCTCCGCTGAACTCCTCCTCCGTGAAAATGGCGAAGTGGTGGAAATTCGTCGTGCCGAAACCTATGATGACTTATTTGCCACAGTGGATTTTAATGCAGCGAAAGCGTTTAATTAATGAAAAATTCAATCGACAAATCACTCGAAGTACTGCATGCAGGAGGCGTAATCCTCTACCCCACCGACACGGTGTGGGGCATTGGCTGCGACGCCACCAACGCCGAAGCGGTGAAGCGAGTGTTTGAAATCAAAAAACGAGCAGACTCGAAGAGCCTGCTCGTTTTGATGGAAAACATCAACCTCATCGACCGCTATGTGGCAGAGGTGCCCGAGATTGCCTACGACCTCATTGAGCTGAGCGAAAAGCCCATCACCATCATCTATGATGGGGCTCGAAATCTCGCCCCCAATCTGATTGCCGAGGATGGCAGCATCGGCATACGCATCAGCAATGAGCCCTTCACCCAACGGCTAATTCAACGGTTCAGAAAGCCACTCGTCTCCACCTCTGCCAACATCAGCGGCGAGCCCGCACCCAGCTTCTTCCACGAAATCAGCGAGGAAATAAAAGCAGCCGTGGACTATGTGGTGGGTTATCGCCAAGATGACCGCAACCCTTGCCAACCCTCCAGTAT
>JBKECD010000188.1:0-17786 GCA_047974225.1 Mangrovibacterium sp. | reverse complement strand
AGTTCGCCCACCGAGAGCGATAGTGCCATCAGTCCGAGCAGCAAGACCAAAGAAAAGATGCTTGCTGCAATCCACCAAAAGTATCGTTTGTTTGGCTGCATTAATTATAGATGATGTTGATGATTTGAGTGAGAACCTCCACGAAGTCGTCGGGCGTGGGACTGCAAGCCATGTCGGCATCAAGCTCATAGATGTGTTTTGCCTGCACCGCTTTGAGCGAACTGTATTTCGTCCAGTTTCGGCTTTCGTCCCGCCCCATACTTCCCATGATGACCACAAAGATATAGTCGGGATTGCTCACCAAAATGGCTTCGCGCGAAAGGCTGCCTGAGTGCATTTTCTCCGCCACATTCCGAAGGTGTGCCAAGCTGAGGAAGTCGTTCATAAACGTGTTTGGCACAACGCCAAAGAGCGGGTTTGCTCCAATCTGCATGAATGCAGAATAAGATTCTTTTTCCGAAGGAATGAGCTTTTGCGCTTCGGCAAGCTTGCGCTTTGCTTCGCTGATTCGTTGTTTTGCTTCATCGGCTTTGCCAATTTGCTCGCCAAGGGAGAGCATCTGTTGGCAGATGTCGTCGAAGGATTTCGGATAGGGGAGTTCCATCACCTCCACGCCCAGTTTGCGAAACATCTGAGTAGTTTCGGGCGGAGTGAGCGAGCCCACCACCACGAGGTCGGGTTTCAGCAGCAAAGCTTTTTCCATATTCACCTGCACTGCCGAAGCCACCACCTCTGCATCATCGGGCTTTGCGAGCGTGCAGAAACTGGTGCAGCCCACCAGTTGAGCTTCCGCCCCCAGTTGATAAATATTCTTCGTTACCGAGGGCACGAGGGAAATAATGCGCTGAGGGGTGGCGGCTTGTAGTGCGCAAACAAGGCTTAGGAAAAGGAGGGTGAGGAGCTGTTTGGGAAAAGTCATAGCGAAATTTTCGAATCGAGAGGATTGTATATTGATGGACAAAAGTAGTCTAAAATGCCTAAACAGAAAACTTTTTTGGAGGGGAAGCGTTGAGTAGGAAGATAATAATGTGTGGCTTATAGCAGAAACTTCCATGCTGAAATCACCTCAATTGTTTTATCCTCGATAGTTATTGTTTCTTCTGAGTCATAGGTGATAATCATCATTTTTTTGCATTCGAGCACCTTAGAAAGTTTAATCAAAGCTCCTGTTTCTCGTGCAAAAGTATCATCTCCGCCATCTAATTTATAGCACACTTGTATGGCTAGTGCTTCCTCTGGAATATAGAAATCCACCTCTACGCCTTTATTATAGAAAAACACAGCATCTTCTCTGCCATAGGTGCGCAGTAAGTGGATAGCGACCATGTTTTCAAGTAAAGAAGTGTTGGCATCGAGCAATAACAAGCTTAGGATTCCGTTGTCGGTGAAATAATACTTCGGATTCATTTCCTTATCGGCGAGCTTTCCTGTAATATTTTGGATGCTATTAATCAACCACGCTTCTTTGGCAAATTCAAGGTAGTTAATCACAGTATTCTTTCCCACCTTTGTTCCTGTTGAGGACACGATATTGGTCAGACGGGTGTATGACATCGGCTGCTTGATGCTTTCAGCTAGTTTTTTAAACAGCACTCGCAAAGCAAAGATATTGGATATGGAATGGCGAATTGCAATATCTCCCAAAAAGATTTTCTGATAGACACTGATGAGGTAATCTCGTTTGATAGACAGTCGTGCGGCTTCGGGAAATCCTCCGAAGTTGAAATAAGCATTAAACGCATCAAACAGTTCGGCTCGCCCAGCGGTGGAATGTTGCAATCGGCTATCCACCTTCACCCTGTTTGCTGCGAGGTATTCTTGAAATGAATAAGGATAGACTTGAATAGAAATATATCGTCCGCCTAGTGTGCTTTGAATTTCTTGACTCAGCATTTTTGCATTGCTTCCTGTCAGATACACCTGATGCTTTGTGTCGGCAAGTCGCCGAGCGAAACGTTCCCATCCCACCACATTTTGAATTTCATCTAAAAATAGCATTGGTTTTTTGCCATACATCTCTAGATGAACTTCCAACAGTAGGTTTAAGTCTGCCAAGGTCATATCAAGCAGGCGATCGTCTTCAAAATTCACATACAGCATTTCGTCCCATCCAATGCCTTGATTCAAGAGTTGCTGTATGCGTTGGTAAAGCAAATACGACTTTCCAGCGCGTCGAATTCCCACAAAAACATAGTTGGTGAAATCTTCAAAGTTGAAATTTCGTGGCATTACCTCATAACTCGACACCTCATTTTGATAGTCTAGCATGACAGCCTTTAGTGTATTTCTATCCATAATTTGCGTTTTTGTTCTATTCACGGAACAAAAATAGGTTTTTTTTGTTCCGTGAATAGAACAAAACGACAAAAAGATGCTCTAGATTGCTTTTTTCTGCTCTTACCTTGTTAATCCTACGAATACAAATACCGCTTAATACTTTTCTTCGGAGTTTTTTCAAACTCTTCGCTTCGGATTTCGAGGGCTGCCACTTGGCTGTATTTTGCCAGATGATCGTTGATGCGCTTGCGGCATGTGTCGAGCTCTTCCGAGATTTTGTCCTCGCTCACTTTGTGCAGGCGGAGCATGTCGAAATCAGGATACACCAAGGCTACGAGCTTATGGTCGCGCTGCACCAGCACGCATTCTGCGATGAACTCTTCGGAGGTGAAGCGGGGTTCGATTTCTTCGGGATAGATGTTTTGCCCCGTGCCACTGAGCAGCATATTTTTCGAGCGCCCTTTGATGAAGAGGAAGCCATCGGCATCCACCACACCGAGGTCGCCTGTGCGGAGCCAGCCATCGGCGGTGAAGCTTTCAGCGGTGGCATCGGGGTTTTTATAATAGCCCAGCATCACATTGTCGCCTTTGATGAGGATTTCGCCCGGCTGATTTTGTGGGTCGGTGGAATCAATGCGCATTTCGAGCCTATCAATAAGCTGCCCAGCTGATTTTTCTTTGGTGTTGCGCCAACCAGTATAAGTGATTAGCGGTGCGCATTCGGTCATGCCATAGCCCACCACAAAGGGGAATTTGATGCTTCGGAAGAAGTTTTCCACCTCGCTGTTGATGGCAGCACCGCCCACCACGAGTTCGAGAAAGTTGCCCCCAAACACGGCTGAAAGTTTCGCATGGAGTTTTTTGTGGATAAGGCTTTTCAGTGGAGTTTTGAGCAAGAGTTTCATCAGCGGCTTGTCGAGAGCTGGTTTTACTTGCTTGAAATAAATCTTTTCAATCACCAATGGCACCGACAGGATGAGTCGGGGTTTCACTTCGGCGAAAGCCTCCACGAGCACTTTGGGGGTGGGGAGTTTCGAGAGGAAGGTGATGTGGCAGCCGAGGGCGATGGGGAAAAGGAAGTCGAAAATCATGCCGAAGACGTGCGCCATGGGCAGGAAAGAAAGGATGTTGTCGCCCGGCACGAGCGGCATGTTTTCGCAGGCAAACACCACATTCGACTTGATGGCACGATAGGGCAGCAGCACGCCTTTCGAGAACCCACTTGTGCCTGAGGTGTAGGAAATGATGCCCACGGCTTCATTGGCAAAGGGGGTGTTGAAGAGCGTGTCGAGGGTGAATTTACTATTTGCACCACTGCCAGCTTTCCAGAAATTCATCGCTGCGTCGGTCTTTGCCCAAGCAGTTTCGAGCTTCGAGATGTTCATGATGGCTTCCACCTGCGGAGCTTCCGAAGGATTGAGTTTGCTCAATTGCGCCTCGCCTGCGAGCACGAGTTTAGCATCGCTATGCTCGATGATGTGCATCACATCGGCGGCAGGAAATTCGGGAAGGATGGGCACGAGTGTTGCGCCATAGCTCATGGTGGCGAGGAAGCTGATGCCCCAATGGGCGGTGTTTCCGCCAATGAGAGCCACCTTGTCGCCCGACTTGATGCCACAGAGGTCGAAGTAGGCGTGCATTTGCAGCATGAGTTTAGCTGCATTGCCATAGGTGTAGGAGCATCCGCCATAGTCGCTGAAAAGTTTCACTTCGGGGTTTTCGATGAATATCTTTCGAAAGATTTGGTTCAGTTGAATGTCTTGATACATGGTTTGCGTTTTTGGGTGCGAAGCGACAAAGTGCGAAGTGCGAAGTTGCTGCGCCACAGGTTTTCAATTGGCGAATTTAAGAAAAAATCGGGGTGAAGAATGTGAAATTTAGCGAGATAATCAAAAAAAAGCACCTGCAAGGATTGCAAGTGCTTTGAGGAGTGGGCCAACCTGGGCTTGAACCAGGGACCTCCAGATTATGAGTCTGTTGCTCTAACCAACTGAGCTATAAGCCCGGATTTAGGCTACTTCTCAAGCGAGATTGCCTAAACGCCTGCAAATATAAATCTTTTTTAGACAATAGCAAGCTTGGGGCGGAAATATGTTTGTTATTCTTAAGGAGTATCGTGATAACCGTTGGAATATATGGAATATATGAGGGTTTTTCCATTCTCGATTGTTGGACGAAGGTCAGTAAAAATCAGCGTGTCCTCTAAATATCCTTTTACTTCAATTGACACGATTCCCTCATCGACTAACGCATGCGATTAGCGCAAGGCTAAGGGTTTTAAATTGTTTCATAATTACATTGTATTTGAATTGAAATATTAATAAGTTTCACGATTGGCTGTAAAACGGTAGTCGAGGGTGAAATCGACTTTGCAGAAATTGACCGTTGAGCTGATGCTCATTTTCGACATCGACACCTTGGTGTCAGTCATGTCTTTGCTTGTTTTTTCCCAGATTTGCTTTTTGGTGTTGTATTCATACATGGTATCGAAGGTAAAGGTTCTGCTGCCGCTTTTTGAGCCGCCGAAAAAACCGTTATTATATCGTTTGGTGTAGTAATCGCAGGTGTAGCTGATTTTGATTCGATAGGGTGTGTCTTCGCCGAGCTTGCCGAGTCGGATAATGTGGTTGTAGCTTTTTTCAAAGGAGCCTTTGGCGTCTTTATTCTTGATTTCAGGGTTGAATTTATGGGAGGAAAGCACCCGGTTGTATTCATTCTCCACCTCGACTTTTATTTCGCTCACCGAGAATTTGGATTCGCTGGAGATATTGTTATAAATCCCCCCAGCGAGCATAGTGTGTTTCTCGCCGAGGGGGGTGATTTATACATACAGTTTCAAGTGTGTTGTGTGTGTGTATGCGTATGTATAAATTAGTCTTTTGTTTCGGAGTTGCCGGGTCGGTTTTGGCGGCTTCGGGTGAGTGTGTTTTCATCGACAATCATTTTGTCAATCGCATCAGCCATTTTTTTGAAGGCTTCGCCATTGGTTTCTGCTAGGGCGTTGTGATAGCTCACAATCCTATTGTTGATGTAGTTCACCAGTTCTTTTTTGAGTGCCGAGGCAGAGGGCTTTTTGTTCTTACTGTCGTCATAGGCGTTGGCTTTCGTTTTGAAGTTGTTTTCCGCCGTGCGCAGCGCTTCGAGCATTGTTTCTGCATACATGAGCGCTGGAAGCGCAAGTTTGTCGAGCTCTTCGATGATGGAGTCAATCGCTCCTGTTTCATCGTCATAGGCAAGGGAGGTAACCGATAGCCCGCGCTTGTTGAGGATGGCGAAAGCGGGTTGCGCCACTGGGGCGAGGGAGGGCACGGCAAGATAGCCTTTAATCAGACTGTGGAGGTTGCGGAAGGCTTCATCGCGGATGTCGTCGGCTTCCTCAAGCTCGGATAGTGTCTGCTCCCGACCGAGTGCTTCGTTGTATTGAACCACTAGCGTGAAGAATGAGGAGATAATCGGCTCATAGCCGGGGAAGGTGCTGAGGTCTTCTGCCTCGAGGCGAGTTTTCATGCGGTTGGAAACCCCGCCCAAGGCGGTGGTTCGGAGTGCACCTACTAAATTTGAATAAGTCATAGTTTTAAATTATTTGTGATTGATAAAAACGATGCTAAAGTAGTTCTTTTTTATATATACATAATCATTTTGATAAAAAATATTGTTCATTTTACAAGAAAGCGTCTGATTAATGCGCTGAAAGTTTCAAAATACAACCATCTTCTGGCGTTTTGTTATTATTTGCATTTGCAAACGAGTGTTAAAAGTCGATGTTTGTCATCCTTTTTCTTTTTTGAGCAAAACCGCATGACGATATGCTTCCCCAGCGTTTTTTTGAGCAAAACCGCATGGTGATATGCTTCCCCAGCGTTTTTTTGAGCAAAACCGCATGGTGATATGCTTCCCCAGCGTTTTTTTGAGCAAAACCGCATGGCGATATGCTTCCCCAGCGTTTTTTTGAGCAAAACCGCATGGTGATATGCTTTCCCAGCGTTTTTTTTAACAAAACCGCATGACGATATGCTTCCCCAGCGTTTTTTTGAGCAAAACCGCATGACGATATGCTTCCCCAGCGTTTTTTTTAACAAAACGCATTGCAAGTCCCTCGCCCAAACGTTTTTTTTTTAACAAAACGCATTGCAATTCTTCTTTCCACATTGCTCATTCCTCATTGATTGCTATCTTTGCGCCTATGAAACACCTCAGCGCCTATTTTCACCCCCAAGCGAAGCATTTCAACCGATGGAGTCGGAAGAACTATGCTCTTTTTAGTGTCTTGGGATGTGTGGTGCACATCGGTCGTCTGTCGATGCGCTCGGCGCAATGGGTGGGCGAGATTTTTCAGCATGTTTCCGAAGAATTGCAAGAAACGCTGCGCATGGCTGCGGAGGAAGAGGAGGAAGCGACTGCCGAGCTGGGCGAGTGGCTGGTGGTGGCTGTGGCGACTGATGAGGTGTGTGGGGCGAGGAGTTTCACGCAAAAAGCATACATATATAATAATAGTAATACGAAACCGTTGGTGGGCTGAGGCTCGCCAGCGGTTTTTTTATTTTCAAAGCTGATGATACAAGAAATTAAAAACCGAATTTTGAGTGGCGGGCAATTAGATATTGCCGAGGCGATGGCGATTGCCCAAGCGCCCGAGAAAGAAGAGCTTTATGCGGCTGCCGATGAAATCCGCCGCCATTTCCGAGGGGATTTCATGGAGATGTGCACCATTGTGAATGCTAAGTCGGGGCGATGCTCCGAGAATTGTAAGTGGTGTTCGCAGTCGGCATTCCACCACACCGATGTGGAGGAGTATGACCTTGTGAGCCCCCAAGAAGCCGAGCGCATGGCGCATGAGAACGCCCAAAGGGGGGTCTATCGTTTTTCGCTCGTTACTAGTGGGCGAGCCGTTTCCGATCGCAAGCTCGATGCGCTTTGTCGCATCTATCAGAGCATCGGCAAGCACACCCCGATTCACCTGTGTGCCTCGATGGGGCTGCTCAGTGCCGAGCAGCTCGCCCGCTTGCGGCAAGCCGGGGTGAAGCATTATCATTGCAACATCGAAACTGCTCCTTCGTTTTTTCCGGAGCTGTGTTCCACTCATAGCATCGAAGAAAAGATTGAAACAATCAGAGCGGCGCAGGCTGTGGGCTTGAAGATTTGTTCGGGCGGGATTCTGGGCATGGGCGAAACCCTAGCGCAGCGCATCGAGATGGCTTTCGCTCTTCGTGATTTGCAGGTGGATTCCATTCCGCTCAACATCCTCATGCCGGTGGAGGGCACGCCGCTGGCGGATGCTGCGCCGCTGACGGATGAGGAGATTCTGACGGCTTTCGCTCTTTTTCGCTTCATCAATCCCCAAGCCGATATCCGATTGGCGGGCGGACGAAGTCGCATCGCCCACATGCAGGGGCGGGCGCTCCGTGCGGGGATTAGTGCTGCTTTGGTGGGCGATTATCTCACCACCATCGGCACCGATATTGAGCAAGACCGAGCGTTGTTTTCGGCTTCGGGCTTTTCGCTCGACCATGAACTGATTCAGGCTCAGAAAGGAGGATGCGATGAATAATCTTGATTTCGACCGCCAGCATTTGTGGCATCCCTACACTTCGACCCTCGCCCCGCTGCCTGTCTATGAGGTGGAGCGTGCCCAAGGGTGCACCATCTTCCTTGCCGATGGGCGAGCGCTCACCGATGGCATGTCTTCGTGGTGGGCCGCCATTCATGGCTATAATCACCCCGCACTCAATGCTGCTGCCGAGGGGCAACTTCGGAAGATGGCGCATGTCATGTTTGGCGGATTCACCCATCAGCCGGCTGTCGAGCTGGCGCAAAGGCTGCTTGCCATCGCCCCGGGAAATCTGCAAAAGATTTTTTATTGCGACTCGGGCTCGGTGGCGGTGGAAGTGGCGATGAAAATGGCGCTGCAATATTGGATTGCCCAAGGAAATCCTCAAAAAGCGAAGTTTGCCACCATCAGAAATGGCTATCATGGCGACACGTGGCACGCCATGTCGGTGTGCGACCCTGAAACGGGGATGCATCACATCTTCCGTCAGGCGCTGAGCATTCAGCACTTTGTGTCGCAGCCCCGCTGCCCTTTTGGGTCTTCGGAAATCGAGCCAGAGGTGGAAGCGATGCGGCAGTTGCTGCAAAATCATCATCAGGAATTGGCAGCGGTGATTCTTGAGCCTATTGTGCAGGGAGCGGGCGGCATGTGGTTTTATTCGGCGGAATATCTGGCGGAAGTCAGGCAACTTTGCACCGAATTTGGGGTGCTGCTGATTGCCGATGAGATTGCCACAGGATTTGGGCGCACGGGCAAGATGTTTGCCTGTGAGCATGCTGCTATTGAGCCCGACATCATGTGTGTGGGCAAGGCAATCACGGGCGGATATCTCAGTTTTGCTGCCACGCTGGCGAGCAATCAGGTGGCTGATGCCATTGGGCGGGGCGAGCCGGGAGTGTTTATGCACGGCCCTACTTTTATGGGCAATCCGCTGGCTTGCGCCGTGGCTTGTCGGAGCATCGACCTGCTGCTGCAATCCGATTGGGAAGCTCGGGTGAAGCACCTCGAAGCGCAATTGCGAAAAGGTCTGGCGGGCTGCGCGCATCTTCCGATAGTGGCTGATGTGCGCTGCCTAGGGGCTATCGGAGTGGTGGAATTGAAACGCTCGGTGGAGGTGGGCGAAGTGCAGAAAATATTTGTGGAAATGGGCGTGTGGGTGCGCCCCTTTGGGCGAAATGTCTATCTGATGCCGCCTTTTGTCATCAGCGATGAGGAAATCGAAAAACTGTGTCATGCGGTGTGTCGTGTGGTCGAACTAGAAAATAAAAAACAATGAATTACCAGCAAGAAATCCAGCGTCTGCAAGCCCATGGCTTGCTGCGAAGCCTGCGACAAGTAGAGCCGCAGGGCAACGGGAAATGCCGCTATGAAGGTCGGGAAATGATTAATCTTTCCTCGAATGACTACCTCGGATTGTCCTCTGATTATGCTCTTCTGCGCCAATTTAAAGCACAACTCGGGCAGCATCCCCGGTGGTTTGCCCTCGGGGCTTCCTCCTCTCGCTTGCTCAGCGGGAATTATCCGCTTTATGAGGAAGTGGAAGAGCAATTGTGCCGAATGTATGACGCCCAAGCAGCCCTGTTTTTCAACAGCGGATATCATGCCAATCTAGGCATTCTGCCTGCTTTGGCGCAAAAAGGCGACTTGATTCTTTCCGACAAGCTCTGCCATGCCAGCCTTATCGACGGCATCCGCCTGAGCGCTGCCGAGCATATCCGCTATCGGCATCTCGACTATCAGCATCTGGCGAGCATCCTTGAGCGCAAGCGACAGCATTATCGGCAGGTGTTTGTGGTCAGCGAGTCGGTCTTCAGCATGGATGGCGATGAGGTGAATTTGCAGAAACTTGTCGCCCTCAAAGAGCAATTCAACACCTTATTATATATCGACGAAGCCCACTCCATCGGCGTGAAGGGGGTGCAGGGGCTCGGCTCGTGTGAAACGCAGCAGGCAATCGGGAAGATTGATTTGCTTGTGGGCACGCTCGGCAAAGCCTATGCCTCGGTGGGGGCTTTTGCGGTGCTCGGAAAGGAGCTCCAGCAGATGCTCGTGAACCGTGCCCGCACGCTGATATACACCACCGCACTGCCGCCCATCAACCTAGCGTGGACAAAGTTTGTGCTCGACCAGATGCCCCTCTTTCAAGAGAAACGCCTGCGCCTAGCGAGCCTATCGTCGTTGCTCAGCCAAGCGCTGCATGCCAAGGGATATCCGACAAACGAAAGCCATATTCAGCCCCTCATCATTGGCGATAATCAAGCAGCGGTGGCGCTCGCCGAGCACCTCCAGCGAGAGGGCTTCCTCATCTTCCCCATCCGCCCGCCCACCGTGCCGCCGGGCACTGCTCGCCTGCGCCTGTCGCTCACTGCCGACCTTTCGCCAGCGGTGTTGCAATCATTCGCCGAGCTCATTCCCCGAAAGGAGGTGCAGCGATGAAGCAGCAATGGTTGCATCGGAATGAACGCAAAAAACTGCTCCTCTTCTTCAGCGGATGGGCGTGCGATGAGCGCCCCTTTGCCCCGCTCCGCTCCGAGGAATATGATGTGCTGATGTTTTACGACTACACCGAGCCTGAGCCCGATCCTTCGGTGGATTTCGGGGAACTCTTCCGAAGATATGACCAAGTCGATTTGCTCGCATGGTCGTTTGGGGTGAAGGTGGCGCAACATCTGCTGCAAAATTTCAGCTCAAAAATAAAAACCAAAATGGCGATCAATGGCACTTGCCGACCTGTGGATGCCCGCTTGGGAATAGCTCCGCAAATGGCGCTTTCAACCCTCGAAATGCTTTCAGAAAAGAACTTGCGGAAGTTTCAGCGGCGCATGCTTGCCAATCCGTCGGCTTGGGAAGCTTTTCAGCAGCACTTGCCCCATCGAGAGTGGGAGAGTGCACGTCAAGAGTTGAAAAATCTCCTGCATCGTTTCGAGGGAATGACCGACACGGCAGACTTCTATAATAAAGCACTCATCGGAACGGAAGACCTGATTTTCCCTGCCCCAAATCAAGTGAATTATTGGCACGGAAAACTGGAATATATCGCTGTGGCGCAAGCGCATTTCGGATTTTATGACTACCGCTCGTGGGAGGAAATAATGACACTCAGATGATAGATAAACATTTATTGCATCAGCGATTCGCTGCCGCCAAAGCGAGCTATAATCAGCATGCTGTGGTGCAAAAAGAAATGGCGCAACGATTGTGTGCCTTGGCGCAAAAACACTTGCCTTCAGCGCAAGAAAGACTCTTAGAAATCGGCTGCGGCACGGGGCTGCTCACCCAAGAAGTGATGCAGCATTTCCACGTGTGTGAATACTTCGGAAACGACCTCGTGGAAAGTATTCAAGAAGATATTCGGAAAATCGCCGAAGGAAAAACCAAGCGCTTCGCTTTCATCGGAGGTGATGTGGAAAAGGCACGGATTCCCACCGAATTGAGCAGCGTCTGGTCGGGCGCCACCATGCAGTGGATGACCGACCTGCCCCGATTCTTCCAGCAGCTGCACAGCGCCCTTCGCCCCAGCGGAATGCTGGTGCTTTCGAGCTTCGGGGGCGAGAATTTCCGTGAAATCAAGCATTGCTCAAATAAGGGGATTGATTATCCATCATTTCCAGAGATTCAGGCGATGACCACAGGCTTGTTTCAGCTGATTGAGTTTGAAGAATGGCAAGAGCAGCTGTGCTTCGACAATCCTCAGGAGGTGCTCCGACACATGCAGCACACGGGCGTCAATGGGCTCACCCGTCAGGCATGGACACCGCCGATGCACCGGCAGTTTGTGGCAAAATATCAAGCCTTAAAAACCGAAAAAGGATTTCCGATTACTTATCATCCTTATCTGATGATTTTTCAGAAAAAATAATTTCAACAATTAAAAACAAAAGAATGACAACTTATTTTATTTCAGCCATCGACACCGACGCTGGCAAAACTATCGCCACCGGATTGCTCGGCAAGCAGCTCAAAAATCAAGGGCGAAATGTGATGACCATGAAACTGGCGCAGACAGGCTGCCTCGATGTTTCCGAAGATATCGAGGTGCACCGGCAAATCATGCAAATGCCCCTCAGCGAGGACGACCGACAAGGGAAAACCTGCCCCTATATCTTTAAATATGCTGCCAGTCCGCACCTGTCGGCAGCCATGGAAAACAGCCAAATCGAAGCGCAAGCGCTCATTGAGGCGATTCGCAATTGCGAGCAGCAGCACGAAACAGTTCTCGTGGAAGGCGTCGGCGGGCTGATGGTTCCCCTGCATGAGGATTTCCTAGTGGTGGATTTTGTGCAGCAACAGGAACTGCCCGTGATTTTGGTGGTGTCGGGCAAGCTCGGCTCAATCAATCACAGTCTGCTCAGCCTAGAGATTATGAAGAATAGAGGCGTGAACCTGTTTGGCGTGATTTATAATCATCACCCGATGACTAGCGAGCTGATTACTCAGGATTCGGCAAAAACAATCCGGCGATTTGCTCGCCAATATTTCCCCAAAGCTCATTGGGCGGAAATGCCTTTTGCGGGCAAAAATGCCGAGATTGATTTGACGACCGAGCTTGAGGATTGGAAACTTTGAGCTATCTATCAGGGGGAGTGGGGTGATTTTCAATGGCGGTGGGCGGTGTTATCGAATATAAAAAAGTATATTTGTGGCGCAATAAATCAAGCATGAAAGAACACGACTATAAATATCTATCTCAAATTGACTTCCCCGATGATTTGAGGAAACTCGATAAAGCCGACCTGCCCGCCCTCTGCGATGAATTGCGCCGCTTCATCATCGATGAAGTGTCGTATAATCCCGCCCACTTGGGCTCAAGTCTTGGGGTGGTGGAGCTGACAACGGCGCTGCACTACGCCTATAACACCCCCTATGATAAACTCGTGTGGGATGTCGGGCATCAGGCATATCCGCACAAAATTCTCACCGGACGAAGAAAACAATTTCACACCAACCGAAAATATAAAGGGCTCAGCGGATTCCCAAACATCGCTGAAAGCGAATATGACGCCTTTGGCGTGGGGCATGCCAGCACCTCAATATCGGCGGCTCTTGGCATGGCGGTGTCTTCCGCCCTCAAGGGCGAAGCCGACCGCAAGCATGTGGCAATCATCGGCGATGGCTCGCTCACTGGCGGACTGGCATTTGAGGCACTCAATAATGCGGGCGCAAGCAAAACGTCAGACTTGCTCGTCATCTTGAATGACAACAACATGGCTATCGACCCCAATGTGGGAGGGCTCACCAACACGCTTTTGGAAATGACCACCTCGGGCTCATACAATAAATTGAAGCATGAGGTGTGGACAAGCCTCGGCAAAATGAGCTCGCTCGGCACTGCCGCGCGAAGCTTGGTGCAGAAGACCGAAGGAGCCGTGAAAGCGGCGCTGTTGCGCCAGTCAAACCTCTTTGAAAGTCTTGGGGTGCGCTATTTCGGTCCGATTGATGGGCATGATGTGAAATATCTCGTTAAAGCGCTCAAGCTGATGCGCAATGTGTCGGGACCCAAGCTGCTGCATGTCGTTACCAAGAAAGGAAAGGGGCTCAAGCCTGCCGAAATCAACCAAACAGTCTATCACGCCCCGGGGGCTTATAATCCCCAAACGGGCGAAATCATCAAGTCGGCTTCCGCAGAAGCTAAGCCCCCCAGATTCCAAGATGTCTTTGGAAAAACAATCATCGAATTGGCGAATGCCAATGAGCGGATTGTGGGCGTAACGCCTGCCATGCCCTCGGGCTGCTCGCTCAATCTGATGATGCAAGAAATGCCCGCACGGGCTTTCGATGTGGGCATTGCCGAAGGGCATGCCGTAACATTCTCCGCTGGCATGGCAATGCAAGGGTTGATTCCTTTCTGCAACATCTATTCCACCTTCATGCAGCGTGCCTACGACCATATCATCCATGATGTGGCGTTGCAAAAGCTCCATGTGGTGTTTTGCCTCGACCGTGGCGGACTGGTGGGCGCCGATGGCGCTACACATCACGGGGTGTTCGACCTTGCTTTCATGCGAAGCATCCCCAACATGATTGTTTCTGCTCCGATGGATGAAATAGAGCTCCGCAATCTCATGTTTACCGCTCAGCAAGAAAATAGGGGAGCATTCTCCATCCGATATCCACGTGGTGCAGGCACCACCGTGGATTGGCAGAAGCCTTTCCAACTGCTTGAAGTGGGCAAGGGGCGAAAGCTCACCGATGGCGATGATGTGGCACTGCTCACCATCGGCACCGCCGGGGTGCGAGCGCAGCAAGCTATCGAGCTATTGCAAGGAGAAAATATCTCGGTGGCGCACTATGACATGCGCTTTGTGAAGCCCATCGACGAAGAAATATTGCACGAAGTGTGCTCGAAATTCAAAAAAATCATCACCATCGAAGATGGTGTCATTCAAGGAGGTTTCGGCTCGGCAGTGCTCGAATTTATGGCTGACCATCAATGCTCCGCCGAAGTCATTCGACTCGGTGTCCCCGATGAGTTTATCGAACATGGCACTCAAGACGAATTAGCCATTCAATGCGGATTTGATGCCGAAAGTATAGCGAGGAAAGTGAGAGGAAAGTGAGAGGAAAGTGAGAGGAAAGTGAGAGAAAGAGTGGAGAGAGGAGAGCGTGTTATGCTTTTCCCCTCTTCCCTCTTCCCTCTTCCCTCTCCCCTTTATTTCCCATCCTTGTGCACGCCGAGTATGGCGCGACCCGAAGGGTCTATGTTGTTTTTAAATGCGGCATCCCACTCCAGCGCAATGGCGGTGCTGCAAGCGATTGATGCTTCCGAGGGTACGGTCATGGCTGCTTGGTCGGAGGGGAAATGCTCGGCAAAGATGCTGCGATAATAATATTCCTCTTTCGAGCGAGGGGTGTTGATCGGGAAGCGGAAATGAGCGTTGGTCATCATCTCATCGCTCACCGCCTCGGTGGTGATTTGCTTTAGGGTGTCAATCCACGAATAGCCCACGCCATCAGAAAACTGCTCTTTTTGTCGCCACGCCACTTCTTCAGGGAGCAAGTCGGCCAAGGCTTCACGCAAAATATGCTTTTCCATTTTTCCATTGCCCGCCATCTTATCTTGCGGGTTGAGGCGCATCGCCACATCCATAAATTCCTTGTCGAGGAATGGCACACGCCCTTCCACGCCCCATGCAGAAAGCGATTTGTTGGCTCGCAGACAGTCATATTGATGCAGCTTGCTGATTTTGCGCACCGTTTCTTCGTGAAATTCCTTCGCATTGGGTGCTTTGTGGAAATAAAGATAGCCGCCGAAGATTTCGTCGGCACCCTCGCCCGAAAGCACCATTTTGATGCCCATTGATTTAATCACACGAGCCAAAAGATACATCGGAGTGCTCGCCCGAATAGTTGTTACATCATAAGTCTCAATGTGATAAATCACATCGCGGATAGCATCAATGCCCTCTTGAATTGTGTAGTGGATTTCATGGTGCACCGTGCCGATATGGTCGGCGACCTTCTTGGCTGCCGCCAAATCAGGCGCCCCCTTCAGCCCAATCACAAAAGAATGCAGCTGAGGCCACCACGCTTTTTCGGTGTCGTTCGACTCGATGCGCATTTCCGAATAAAGCTTCGCTAAAGCAGAGGTAATCGAAGAGTCTAATCCCCCCGAAAGCAACACGCCATAAGGCACATCCGACATCAGTTGCCGTTTCACTGCCGCCTGCATCGCCCCGCGGAGTTCTGCCACCGACGATGTGTTGTCTTTCACCGCCTCATAGTCCATCCAATCCCGATTCCACCAGCGTTTCAGCTCGCCATTGGCACTGCACAGATAGTGAGCCGGAGGAAAAGTTTCAATCTTCGAGCAATAGCCCTCAAGGGCTTTCATCTCGGAAGCTACATAGTAGTTGCCATGCACATCCCACCCCTGATAGAGCGGAATAATCCCGATATGATCCCGACCAATAATATAAATATCCTTCTCTACATCATAGAGCGCAAAGGCAAACATGCCGTTGAGCTCGTCGATAAAATCAAGCCCCTTTTCTTGATAAAGCGCCAAAATCACCTCACAGTCAGAGCCTGTCTGATATTCATATTTATCTTTGGTGCGCTCATAAATTTCGCGGTAGTTGTAAATCTCGCCATTCACCCCCAGCACATGCGTCTTGTCTTTATTATATAGCGGCTGACCGCCCGATTCTGGATCGACAATTGATAATCGCTCATGAGCGATTATCGCTTTTTCGCCACAATAGATGCCCGACCAGTCGGGACCTCGATGACGAATGGTTTTTGATTGTTGTAAAACTTGGTTGCGAAGCGATTGTGCATCGCTTTTCAAATTGAAAACACCTACTATTCCACACATATTGATACTGTTTTTTTATTCTCGGTTGTTAAAACTGTCTATTGTGGCGATAAAAGTAAGCGATTTGTTTTGCAATGCAAATTATTTCGAGCTTTTTTCTTGATATTTTTCAATAATGCAATGCAGATGTAAGTTTTCGAAGAATATTTGTCTCAATCTGCATCATTCCTTCGGCACTAATCGAATGAGTGTAATTTCACTTCTCGCCCCCAAGCGAATGGGGGTGAAGAATGTGCCCGAACCTTCGGAAACATACACCTTCATGCCTTGATAGTCATACAATCCGCTGTAGAATGGAAACATCTGTTGGGCAATGAATGTGGCAGGAAATACCTGTCCGGCGTGGGTGTGCCCGGCTAAAAGCAAGTCGGCTCCGTGCTCGTACATATATTTTTCGCCCGCAGGTCGATGGTGAAGCACCACGGTGGGTTTGCTTTTATCGATATTCATCTGATTGAGTGCATCTTTAATCGTGCCATCCGCAGGCGAAGCGTGCACATCGAAATGTTCGGCATCAACCGCCATGTTGTTGAGTCCGATGATTTGCAATTCGCCAAACTGTGCCACTTCATTTTCGAGCACCACCATGCCAGCAGCTTTCGCTTGCGCCACCACTTCGCTCACCCCCACATGTTGGTCGTGGTTGCCAAAGACAAAATATTGCGGAGCTTTCAACGCTTTAAATCCATCGAGCACCGAGCCTTTTTCTAGCGGATAGCGTGCATCAAACAAATCGCCGGTGTTCATCACCACATCAGGATTCAGTGCATTGACTTTCTTCACCAGCTTGCGCACTTCTCGCTCGCTTCGGAAGTTCCCCAAGTGAATGTCGGTGAGCTGCACCACGGTGATTTCTTTGGTCAAGCCCTCAATAGGAATCGTTAGTTCTTTCACTCGTGGGGTGAAGGAATTGATGAGACTATATAATAATAGTATGCCTGTGAGCGAAAGGCTTAAAACACCTCTCGTGTGTGGCGAAAAACGAGCAATCAGGTTCACCAAATCAACAGCAATGGTGGCAAAAAGGAGCATCATCACCAGCGCAATGGCGATTCCGCTGAATTGATAGGCGGTGCGACCGAAAGGGTGTGCGGTGGGAGAGGCAGCATAAAACATCATGCAAAGCACGATGCACGCCATGATTCCCCCGATGGAAATCACCCACACTCGCCGAGGAATTGTGGGGAAACTTGTTCCCATTCGCTGACCGATATACCACGCCACGAGGGCAGTTAGTGCCAAGAAGATGGCGGAGAAAGATAGTATTGCTTTCATTTTTTTGTTGAATTAATTTGATGCCGCAAAACTAGATATTACTTTCGTGTGCTCAAAGTGTGGAGCGCACTCTAGACTTAGTTATTTATCTTTAAAACGCAATGAATAGATGTTAATAGGAGAACTATCAAAACAAACAGGCGTGAGCATTGACACGCTTCGATACTATGAAAAACAAGGTTTAATCGAGGGGGAAACCGATGAGCGAGTGCAGTCGAACAACTATAAAGATTATGGAGAAGAAGCCCTAGAGCGGATTTGCATCATCAAAGATGCCAAAGAGTCGGGCTTTACGCTCAAAGAGATTAAGAAGATGATGGACTTGTGGTATTCCAATGCTCCCTTTTCCGAAGAAATGCGCCTTTTGGTGGT
>JBKECD010000142.1:0-4488 GCA_047974225.1 Mangrovibacterium sp. | reverse complement strand
GTGATTGCGAAATAATCAGTTTTCTTCGTTGCGGAATTGTAATTTTTGTTATTTTGCGCTCAAATTATGATTTGTTATGAGGAAAGTGTATGTTTTTGTATTGATTATTCTGATGAATAGCAACGTCTTTGCACAGCAAGTGGGTTTGCCGCTGGTGAAGCATTTTGATAGAGCGGACTACAAAGGAGGTACTCAAAGCTGGAAGATTACACAAAGTCCCAATGGGGTGGTCTATGTGGCAAACAACAAAGGCTTGTTGGAATATGACGGTTCGGACTGGAGTCTGTTCCCCACCGGAAGCAGTGAAAGTATCACCCGTTCGGTGGGATATATTGATGATCGAATCTATGTGTCGAACTATGACGAGTTGGGATATTTTGATGAGGTGAGTTCACAACCTTTGCGCTATCAGTTGCTCTATTCAGGAGCTGTGGGGGGTGAGGTGTGGAATATTTTCAATTGGCAAAATGGCGTACTTTTTCAATCAGACAAGAAAATTCTCGTGTTTCAAAACGACTCCTTAATTGTTGATATTGAGGCGAAGAGTCAATTTAAATCAGCACACCAAGCCAATGGCATGATGCTTATTCATGAAGATGGGGTGGGGCTGATGGAACTTCGGGGCAATAAGCTCTTTGCGATAAAAGATGGGGAGCGGTTTGCCAATATGCTCGTAACGGGAATTGTGGAGATGTCGGCTGATTTTGCAATTATTTTCACGATGCATCATGGAATGTATAGGTGGGACAGCTCGGGCATTCAGGCGTGGAATGTGCCGGCTAATGCATTGTTGAAAAAATACAATGTATATACCGCAGTGAATTATGACGATGCTGCTGTGATAGGCACTATTCAAGCAGGACTATTGATGATTAATGCACAAGGCGAAATCACTCTTCACTTGAATAAAGACCAAGGCTTGGGGAACAACACGGTGCTGAGTCTTTTTGTGGATAGCGACAATAATTTGTGGTGTGGGCTCGACAATGGGATTGCCCACATTCAGATGAATACCAACATTTCTTATTTGCAATCTTATTTCAATATCGGCACAGTCTATGCGGTCGAAAAATTTCAAGCTCATTATTATTTTGGCACTAATCAAGGATTGTTTCGGATTTCGGAAAAAGAATTATATAATCCGCAGAAGAGTGCCGCTAGTTTCGAACCTGTTGCAGGTGCTCGCGGACAGGTGTGGACGCTTCGTGCCGAAGGCAACGAGTTGCTTTGTGGGCATAATCTGGGGGTGTTTGCTTTCGACGGGAAGAAAGTGAAGCAATTGTCGCCTCCTGAAATAAAAGGGGCGTGGGTATTTCGGCAGTTTCCCAATAAGTCCAACCAAATATTGGTGGGTACCTATGAAGGCTTGTGCGTGCTCCGTAAGGAGAAGGACGAGTGGAAGTATAGCCATTGGGTGGCTGGATTTAAGCGCTCGGCACGCTTCATTGAGTTTGATGAATGGGGGAAGATTTGGGTTACTCATGGAGCAGGGGGCATTGATAGGTTGCATTTAGACTCAGGAGAGGTGGCGGTTGATAGTTTAAATCACTATGATTTCAGGGTGCTTTTTGCCGATGCTCAAGGGGCTGTGGTGGGAAAACTCGATGAGCGTTGTGTGTTTTTTTCAAACAGAGGGTTCTATGTGTGGAATCAGCAGGAGTCTGCTTTTGAGTTGTTGCCGAAATATCAGGATTATTTTGCCGAATATCAGTCGCCCAATCGGGTGCTGAAAGACCAATATCAAAATCTGTGGTATTATCAATCTGGGATCTTGGGAGTGCTTCGGAAAATGGAAGATGGCAGTTATCAGAACATTAGCCGAGTGTTTGATGAGTTGAAAGATAAGCTGATACCTAGTTTTGAGTTTATCTATGTGGTGAATGATAAGGATGTGATGGTGGCGGTGGAAGATGGAGTGGCATATTATACCTCGTCGATTCTTCCCGACTATCCAGAGGATTTAAATCTTAATCTAAGGGCTTTCAAAGTATTGTCGGACAGCACTGTTTATGTTCGTTCTCAGCTTGGAGGAATTAATGCCAATCAGGAGGAAAAGCCTGTTTTTCAATATGCACAGAATACATTTAGCATGCGCTATGCGGTGTCGAACAACTTTAGTGGAGCGGTTTCCTATTCCTCGATGCTGAAGGGTTATGATGCGGAGATGTCGAAGTGGGTGAGTCGCAACTATCGGGAGTATGCCAATATTCCAGCAGGCGAATACACTTTTGTGGCGCAGGCGAAAGATGAAAATGGGCGCATGTCGAAGCCGATAGAATTTTCTTTTGAAGTGTTGCCGCCTTGGTATTGGTCGAATTGGTCGAAGGGGGCTTATGTCTTATTGCTATTGTTGTTGATTTATTTCGTTTACCGCTTGGTGAATGCTCGTCTGCTTCAGAAGCAAAAAGAGGCTCGCACAAAGCAAAATGAAATCCACAAGCAGAAGGAAGAGCAGCTGAAGCAGGAGGCATTGGAGGCTGAAAAAGAGATTATTCGCTTGCGCAATGAGTCGCTGTTGGCACAGATGCACCACAAAGAGCAGGAGCTGGCAAATATCACGATGAATGTGGTGAAAAAGAATGATTTCTTGCAAGAGATAAAGGAAGATTTGCAGGATTTGCGGCGTGAAAAGCAGGGCGATGCAAAGCTCCGTGGGATGCTTAATAAGCTAATCAGTCGGATTAATGCCGATATTGAGAATGACAATCATTGGGATTTGTTTGAAACCCATATTGAGGAAGTTCATCAAGAGTTTTTATTAAAACTTCGATCAAATCATGCTGATTTATCGAAGCGAGAGGAGCGACTAGCCACCTATATCCGCATGGGTATGAGCTCGAAAGAAATAGCATCGTTGCAGAATATTTCCGTTCGCTCGGTAGAAAATAATCGGAGCAAATTGCGCACGAGTATGAATTTAGCAAGCGGAATCAATCTTGGCGAATATCTGATGAATATTGAAGAAATCACAGCTTAATTAGTCTTTGTTTGAAAAAACACAGCCTAGATTTTTTCCGTATCGGTCTTTGTTTGAAAAAACACAGGCTAGATTTTTTCCGTATCGGTCTTTGTTTGAAAAAACACAGCCTAGATTTTTTCTGCATCGGTCTTTGTTTGAAAAAACACAGACTAGATTTTTTCCGTATCGGTCTTTGTTTGAAAAAACACAGACTAGATTTTTTCTGCATCGGTCTTTGTTTGAAAAAACATATATTAGATTTTTCCTGCATCGGTCTTTGTTTGAAAAAACACAGACTACATTTCTTCTGCATCGGTCTTTAAAAGCGTCAAATCGTGTTTTCTGACACGATTTCTATCATTCTCACTATTTAGAAGGCTTCTAATTTTCATCTGCATATTGTCTGATTTGCAGGCGATTAAAAAATATTTTCAAAAAACTTTTCGCAAAAAGTGCAAAAAAGGTTGCGCAAGTATATATATAAATGAGGGGGTCTTCCATTTCGACCGTTTCAAAATATTTTTTTTAATCACCATCCGAAGTCTAATGCAAATTTGGATTTTTGGATTTCAACAACTTTGTATTATGACACTAAAAGTACCGTGTGTGTATTCCGCCACACCAAATGGAAAGACAGATGGATTGACACAATCCATTCTGCAACAGACAGCGCTATTGGGCGACAATGTGAGTGATTATATTGTGGACTTGATGGGGCGCATTGAGCGCAAGCAAGCTGCGCTCACAGGAGAAATGATGCGTATTCGAGAAAAATCGTGTTCGACACAAAACATGGCAAACATGAAAAGGCGATTTCACAACCTGCTGCAATTCGCAAAGAGTGTCGCTTCGCTCGACGGGGCTAGCGTTCAGTCGGATGTCGAAAGCCTGCTTGCGGTGATGCTTCCCTATGAGAAAGAGATTACCAACTGCCGCCAGCATCTCACTTGCGAGTCGTTGGTCAGTTCGTTGATAGCGGATTTAGAATGCGATGAAATGCAGCAAGTTTTGGCGTCAATTAGCTATGGCAGCATGCTGTTTGACAATCTGAAAGCGGCGCAAGAAAAATTCATCACCGCACACGCAAGCTTCCACTATTTGCGTCATCTTCAAGTGGAGAAAGGCTGTGCCACGAAGATGAGAAAAGAACTAATACGGTTGATAAACACCGAGCTAGTCGATTATCTCAACACCATGTTGCGCGTGGAAAGCACAGCGTATTTATCTTATGCCACAGCAGTTCAAAGTCTCATTTCTGCACACAACACCGTGATGAGAAGGCGCACAAGAAGCTCGAACAAGGAAGCCGAAGAGTAGCGATTGGCGAAATTGGCACGATAGGCGTGGTCGAGCGTAAAATGAGTGTTTATGTAAAAACAAAACAGTATCTCAATAAAAATAAAAATGAATTTCGGCTATTTTTAGCCGAGCTTTAAAATGCTGATTTGCAGGAGTTGCACTTTGCAGCGTGAGGTATCTATGAGGTTTTTTGTGAGGTGTAGTGAGGTTTTTGTGTGTTAAGTTAATGT
>JBKECD010000164.1:0-4651 GCA_047974225.1 Mangrovibacterium sp. | reverse complement strand
TTGCAGCTCATGTGCAGTCATTCCGAAGAGGGCGATGTGGATTGCTTGGGCATCTTCGATGCGCAGGTGAAGCGATTCCAGCCCGAGGCAGGTCGGGAGTTCATCGACAAAGTGCCCCACATGGGTTGGAACACCATCGGCGAAGTGCAATCGTCCTTGTTTGATGAAACCTTGGAGGGCGAATATGTCTATTATGTCCATTCCTACTATGCCACTGTGGGCGAACACACCGCCGCCATCGGCAACTACATCCACCCCTTTAGCGCATCGCTCCACAAAGATAATTTCTATGCCACGCAGTTTCACCCAGAAAAGAGTGGAAGAGTGGGGGAGGTCATTTTGAAAAACTTTTTGAATTATGAGCAAAATACAGATAATCCCCGCAATCGACCTCATTGATGCTAAATGCGTGCGCCTTTCGCAGGGCGACTATGCGCAGAAGAAGATATATAATGAAAATCCGCTGGAAGTGGCGAAGATGTTTGAAGATGCAGGCATCGAGCGTTTGCACTTGGTGGATTTAGACGGGGCGAAGGCGCAGCACATTGTCAATCACAAGGTGCTGGAAACCATCGCCACGAAAACGAAACTCGTCATCGACTTTGGCGGAGGCTTGAAGTCGGATGATGATTTGCGCATCGCCTTTGAGAGTGGTGCGCAGATGATTACCGGCGGAAGCATTGCCGTGAAGAAGCCCGAAGTGTTTCTGAATTGGCTCAATAAATATGGTGCCGAGCGCATCATTCTCGGTGCTGATGCTAAAGACAAGAAGATTGCCGTGAGCGGTTGGCAGGAAGTGTCGGAGCTTTCCATCATTGATTTCCTCAAGGACTATACCGCCAAAGGCGTGCAGCAAGTCATCTCCACCGACATTGCCGTAGATGGCATGCTCACTGGTCCGAGCCTTGATTTATATGCCGAGATGCAAGCCGTCTTGCCCGATTTGCACATCATCGCTAGCGGCGGCATCGCCACGATGAACGATATTGAGCAATTGAATGCCATGGGCATTCAAGGTGTCATCACCGGCAAAGCGATTTATGAGAATCGAATTAGCTTGGAGGAAATTAGTCGGTTTATATCAAAGCTCTGAAAGAGCGATGTATAATAGCGATGGGTTTCAACCCATCGAAAATAAAAGCATGGGTTGGGTTTTAACCCATCGAAAATAAAAAAATATGGGACAATCATTAGTTCAAAATTACATACACATTGTATTTAGCACAAAAAATAGGCATGACACAATTTCGGAGACAATTGAATCTGAGCTTCATAGTTATCTTGGAGGAGTCTGTAGAGATTTGGGATGTCAGGTATTGAAAGTTGGAGGGTTTACAAATCATATCCATGTATTGTGTATGCTTTCCAAGAATATAACCTTGGTTGATTTGGTAAAGAATGTAAAGGCGAAATCTTCCAAGTGGATAAAAACAAAAGGAGAAGAATTTAGTAATTTTTATTGGCAAGATGGTTATGGAGCTTTTTCAATAAACCCAACTGAAGTAGCTGTCGTTGTTAAGTATATTGAATCTCAGCATGAGCATCATGGGAAGAAAACTTTTCAAGATGAGTATAGAGCCTTTTTGAAAAAATATAAGGTTGATTATGATGAACGATATGTGTGGGATTGATACATCGCCCTTTCAGGGCTTAGGTATTTCTTATCGTATTTTCACAGGGTTTCACCCTGTGCTATTATACACTGCCCTTTCAGGGCAGCCAACATGCAGCTTAATAACAACATCATCAAAGCTCTGAAAGAGCGATGTATAATAGCGATGGGTTTCAACCCATCGAAAAGATGTATAATAGCGATGGGTTTCAACCCATCGAAAATAAAAGGTTTTAACCCATCGAAAATAAAAGCATGGGTTGGGTTTCAACCCATCGTAAATAAAAATAAAAGTCATGTTAGCCAAAAGAATCATACCCTGCCTAGACATTAAAAACGGTCAGACCGTGAAGGGCATCAACTTTGTAGATATTCAAAATGTGGGCGACCCGGTGGAGCTTGCCGCCAAATATGCCGCACAAGGAGCCGATGAACTCGTCTTCCTCGACATCACCGCCACGCATGAGGGGCGCAAGACCTTCGTGGACTTGGTGCGCCGCATTGCGCGCGAGATAAATATCCCCTTCACAGTGGGTGGAGGAATCTCGGAGCTGAAAGATGCCGATGCATTGTTAAATGCTGGGGCTGATAAGGTAAGTATTAACTCCTCAGCGGTGCGAAATCCCCAATTAATAAATACTTTTGCCGATGCTTTCGGGCGGCAATTCGTGGTGGTGGCGATTGATGCCAAGTTGGTGCAGTCGGATTGGAAAGTTACGGTGAGTGGCGGAAGAATTGAAACCGACAAAGAGCTGTTTTCATGGGCGAAAGAAGCCGAAGAGCGTGGCGCAGGCGAAATCCTCTTCACCTCGATGGAGCACGATGGCACGAAAGCCGGTTTTGCCAATGCGGAGTTGGCTCGTTTGGCGGAAAGTTTGCAGATTCCCATCATTGCGTCGGGCGGAGCAGGCAGCATGGAGCATTTTGCGGAGGTCTTCACCAAAGGGAAAGCCGATGCCGGACTGGCAGCAAGCATTTTTCATTATAATGAAATCGCCATTCCCGACCTCAAGCGATATTTGAATGAACAAGGCATTTCGGTGCGATTAAAATAGAACTTACAAATGATTTCAAAAAGAGGCTTTGCCTTTCGGGTGATTCTACGCTGGTCATATCATGTGATGATTGGCATTCTGATCTATAACATTGCGGTGGCATTGCTCTACCGCTATGGCGTGTTGAGCCTTTCGATGCCGTGGATTCCGGTGTCGATACTCGGTACAGCCGTGGCATTTTATGTAGGTTTCAAAAACAACCAATCCTACGACCGCATGTGGGAGGCACGCAAGATTTGGGGCGGCATCACCAACGACAGTCGTTCGTGGGCAGTGGCGGTGATGCACATGATTGACAATTCACCTCGCACCGATTTTTCAGCAGAAGAACTGCAAGAAATCAAGCAACGCCTGATTTATCGGCACATTGTGTGGCTCTATAAATTGCGTAAGCAATTGCTCATCCCTACAGATTGGGAGCATGTAAGTCAGCGAGGATTCATCGGCTGGCGGTCGCGCAAGGGGCGTGAGAAATATGGCATTGGGCGAGTGGCGGAAGAAGAAGCGAAGCTGAACATGCTCGATTTCATTTCTGAGGAAGAGCTGAAAACCCTACAAAGCAAAAAAAACATGGCGGTGCATGTCATTGATATGCAGTCGAAGGACATTGCCGAGCTGCGTCGCATGGGCTTGCTCAACGAGTTCCGCCACATCCACATGCAGCAATTGCTCAAACTCTTCTACGACCATCAGGGGCAATGCGAGCGCATCAAGAAATTCCCTCTTCCGAAGCAATATTCCAACATCAGCACGCTTTGGGTAACGGCTTTCATCTTGCTCATTCCCTTCACCGTGATTCCCGGCATGTTGCACGATACGCGATGGTACACCTTGTTAGCTGTGGCAATCAGCACGCTCATTTCAGCAGTCTATGTAACGATGGAAAACGTGGGCGATTATTCCGAAAACCCTTTCGAGGGCATGCCCAACGATATTCCGATGTTCTCCACCTGCCGAAGTATTGAAATCGACATGCGCGAGATTCTCGGAGAAACCGAAACCCCAATGCCAATTCGCTCGAAAGATGGGATATTGATGTAGGGAGAAGCCCCCTCCAACTCCCCCGAGGGGGAGGGGCAATCATGCAAGGGGGGGAAGTTAGATTTTTAGATATTAGATGCTGCAAATAAATTAACAACCCAGTGCCTTTACCCCTCCCCCTCGGGGAGGATGGGAGGGGCTTTGTCCCCCTTGGGGGAGTTGGAGGGGGCTAAAAATATACTTATGGATTTCAACAAAATGAACGGATTGATTCCTGCAATCATCCAAGACAACGAAACAAACAAAGTGCTCATGCTGGGCTTCATGAATGAAGACGCTTATCAGAAAACTTTGGAGCTGGGGAAAGTAACATTCTTCAGCAGGACGAAAAACCGACTGTGGACGAAAGGCGAAGAGAGTGGCAATTTCCTAAATGTGGTGTCGATTGCTGCGGATTGCGATGAAGATACGCTGCTCATTAAGGTGAACCCCGTGGGTGCGGTGTGCCACACCGGTGCCGACACTTGCTGGGGTGAAAAAAACACCGATGACATGGGATTCCTGCGTGTGCTGCAAGATTTCATCGACAAGCGCAAAGAGGAAATGCCTGAGGATTCCTACACCACCTACTTATTTAATAAAGGCAAACGAAAAATCACCCAAAAGGTGGGCGAAGAAGCAGTGGAGACAGTCATTGGAGCCATGGCTGATGACGATGAAAACTTCCTTTATGAAGGAGCTGATTTACTCTATCACCTCATTGTGTTGCTGACCTACAAAGGCTATCGGATTGAGGATTTGATTCGAGAATTGAAGGGAAGACACAAAGAGTAGTTTCGGGTGGTGTGTGGTAGAGAAAAGGCATGCCTTTTCTAAAGTTCAGCGTTTAGGGTTGAAGCCTTTTTCTGCGCCTCTTTGTCCTGACTTTGCACACAAGTGATGCCACGTTCGCGCATCGGTTTGCTATGGCTGATGTGTAGGCTGGGGAATTGTCCTTTTTTCT
>JBKECD010000077.1:0-26867 GCA_047974225.1 Mangrovibacterium sp. | reverse complement strand
TGTGCCGAGAATTAAATCGGGGTGGAAAATAATAGCCGTGCCGACACCCTTCCGCTTTTCGCCTTTGCTGTCGATGCCATAGACCTGACCGGGCGAAATGAAGATGAGCGAACCTTCTTCATAGTCATATTTATTAAGCCCATAAATCATGTCGCCACAATTCAAATCTTTCAGAAAGATGGCATAGATATTCAGCTGCATCCGATGAAACTCAAATGGTTCGCACTTTGAAAAGTCAATCACACTCACCAGTGGGTGCAAGGTTTCCTGCCCCATGGCTTTGTTGTATTCTTTTACGCTGTTGATAGGGATGATGTTGGTCATGATTAAAAGGTAACGAAAAGCGAAGCTTTTCTCTTTGTGTTCTTTGCTCACTTCAAATCGCATGAAAGTCATGGAGACTTAGCGTCTTTGTGTCTTTGTGTCTTAGCGTTTAATCTTGATTTTCGTTGAGAGTTATTAAACTACCCAAGTCTTCATCGGTAAAAACATCGTCAATCAAAAGTTGGTCTTCTTCCTTCTTGTGCATCTTTTCAAAAGATTTCTCCCAAGTTTTCCTAGGCTGTGTCTTGTTTTTTAAAAGAATTAATTTGAGTTTCTCGAAAGATTCCATATTTGTTGATTTTGGTTCTATGTCGTTTGCAGTGGGTAGTTAGCCCAGAGGGCTTATATCTTAATAGTCAAAAGATACAGCAGACTTGCCTAGCCCATAGGGCTTCAATCTTAATGATTTGCAAGATTAATCCCCTACGGGGAACAGGGGTGTGAATGTCTTTATGCTATTAAGATTAATCGCCTACGGCGAAATATTTACCCACTACAAACGACATAGAGCCTTGATTTCGTTATCACAAAGTAATTACTTTTATTTGAAACACGCAAACTTTTATTTTTTCCGTAATCGAGGTAAGCATCTTGGTAATCAAGGTATCTTCGAAACGGCAGAATTGCCCCACCTTTGTCATTGAAATTTTATCCAATTAGAAAATGAAAAGAAGATTAATCGTTTTGTTGTTGTCGGCTTTGTTTATTCAAGCTTGCACCAGCACATCAAATTCAAAAGAAGAAAACATGAAAAATTCAGAACAAGAACACTACACTTTCGAGCTGAGCGATGCAATCACTCGCCAGAAAGTGAGCTTCGTCAATCGCTATGGCATCACGCTCGTGGGCGATTTGTATTTGCCAAAGAATCGTGGCGAAGAGAAACTTGCAGCCATTGCCATCAGCGGACCTTTTGGCGCAGTGAAAGAACAGTCCTCTGGACTTTATGCCAATGAATTGGCGCAACGTGGCTTTGCCGTTTTAGAATTCGACCCCTCCTATACGGGCGAAAGCGGTGGCGAACCTCGAAATGTGGCTTCACCCGACATCAACACCGAAGATTTCTGTGCCGCTATCGACTACCTCGGCATTCAGCCTTTTGTCGATAGAGAGAAAGTGGGCATCTTCGGCATTTGCGGTTTTGGTGGTATGGGATTGAATGCGGCGGCTATCGACAAACGTGTGAAGGCGGTAGCTGTGGTGAGTATGTATGATATGTCGCGTGTGAATTCCAAAGGCTATTATGATAGTGTAACCCCTGAGCAGCGTCATGAAATCTTGGTGCAGCTAGGCGAACAGCGTTGGAAAGATGCAGAGAATGGTTCGCCAGCTTATACTGGTGGCGGTCTGCCCACTCCCGACCAACTCACAGGAGAAGAGCCGGAAGCAATACGTGGTTATTCCAACTACTACAAAACTGAACGTGGTTTCCATCCTCGCGCCATCAATTCCAATGCGTCGTGGACAATCACCAATGCGCTTTCGTTCATGAATATGCCTTTGATGACTTACATCGGTGAGATTTCACCTCGCCCAGTTTTGATTATCGCAGGCGAAAATGCGCACTCACGCTATTTCAGCGAAGATGCCTACAAAGCAGCCAATGAACCCAAGGAATTACTAATTATCCCCGATGCGGTGCACACCGATTTATATGATGGCGGAGAAAAGAACTACATTCCTTTCGACAAAATTGAGGGCTTTTTTAAGGCAAATTTATAAAGCCCCCTCCAACTCCCCCGAGGGGGAGGGCAAATACACAGTAATAAATTTAAATAGATAAATATGTCTGACAATAAAAAAACAGATTTAGAGTCTTCATCCCTCCCCTCGGGGAGGTTAGGAGGGGCTTTAATTTTCCCAACAGGACAGCTCGCCACTGAAAACTTTACAGGCGAAACCCATGTGCAGATGTTGACTGTTGATCCAGCCAACTTCGATGCTATCAGTTATAACGTAACATTTGCTCCCGGCAGTCGCACCGATTGGCATTCTCACCCCGGTGGTCAGTTGCTCTATTGCACCTATGGTGAAGGTTGCTATCAAGAGAAAGGTCAGCCCCTGCAACGCCTCAAAGTGGGCGATGTGGTAGAAATCAAACCTGACATTGTGCATTGGCATGGCGCAGCTCCTCATTCGGAGTTTGTGCACCTAGGCATCAGCACCCAGTTGAGCAAGGGAGCACCCGAATGGCTCGGAGCGGTAACGGATGAAGAATATCCAAAAGATTAGAAGTATTTTAAGAGTTCATCGTAGCATCTTGCTGTGGTGAACTCTTTTTCAAAATTACATATCTTCCATCGACAATCCCCTAAGCTCTACTTGATATTTGGCTAATTCCTTTTTAATGGAATTAGCCTTTTTTTGGAGTAAACTGAGGTCAATCTTTTTCGGATTGCGTTTCACTTCAGCCACGATAGCCGTTCGGTCGAAATCATTTAGCACAATCAAGTCGATTTCATTTTCACCTTTGCCATCCCAATGGCTACCAATTTTGCTCACTCGCTCTTCTTCTGAAAACTTCTTTTGAAAGTATTGCTCCAATATCAGACCGCTATATTGCTCATATTTTGAGTCGATAAACTCTCGAAGCAAATCATGCCGACTCATTTCAATCAACGATTGATTGGGGAAAATGAAGCGAAACCAAAAACGAAGATAATTGTCATTTAAACTCCATCGGTTTTTCCGACTCTCTGGCTTTGCAAATAGCGGACGTTTTCGAGTAATGAGTGAGTATTCTTGATCTAAATTCGCCAAATAAGCTCCTGTGTTTTTCCCAATGATGGAGTCTATTTCACTTTGTGTAGTTTTTCCTGCGGCAATGAGCTGAAGAATTGAAAAATAAGTGCCATATTCCTTGCCAAACTCTGCAATGAGCAGTTCTTTGCCCTCACCAATAAAGGGAGAATCAGCACGTGCCACAAGGTCGAGCATACGATCCTTTGTGGTAGCTCCTGCTTCCATCAATAGGTCGATATATTTAGGCACGCCACCAGTCAGCAAGTAAAGGCAAAGCAAATCTTCTGAACTGTATTGAGGGTTGAAATCTTGTATAATCTCCTTGACAACACGCACGGCAAAAGGCTTCAATGTGATTTTTGAAGTGAGGCGACCAAACAAAGGTTCTTTCCGATTTTCAAAAATCTTCATCATCATCGAATAGATGGAGCCCGAAGCGATGAAATTGATTGTGCACTGCCCTTTATATTGATCCCAAAGGTTCTGAATGTCGCTAAATATCGAGGGATTTACATTGTCAAATTCCTGAAATTCATCAATAATTAGGGTGTAGTGTTCTTTGGTGGCAAAAATCAACAATTGCTCGAAGAGGTCTTTGAATTGGGTGATGCTACCAAAGATATGCAAGCCTAAAGCTCGATGAGCTTCCGCTTGGAATTGCTCACAAAGGAGTGCCTCATTTTTGCGAGAAACAAACAGATAGAGAAATTTCTCGCCTTTCACCGACTCCAACAAGAGTGATGTCTTGCCGATACGACGGCGACCAACCATAACTGTGAAGCAGGCACTTTTCTTTGATTGCTCCATGCCTCGTGCTAACAAGTCTAATTCTGTGGTGCGATTATAAAATTTCATATAGTCTTCTATTGATGTGAATCTTTGATAATTACAAAAGTAGCACAATAAATTCAGACACACACCACACACTTGAATTTATTTTAATGACCATTAAGATAATGACCATTAAAATAATCTCGAGTGTATCTATCCCTCCCCTCGGGGAGCTTAGGAGGGGCTATTATTCCATCACCCTCACCCTTTTAATTCGCACATCGTTCATCGGGCGATAGTCTTTGCCCACCGACACAGCATTAATCTTATCAGCCACTTCGATGCCTGAAATCACTTCGCCAAAAATGGTGTATGAACCATCAACGTGCGGTGCTCCGCCAATGGTGCGATAATATTCTCGTTGCTCAGCAGTGAATTGATGTCCCGTTTCTTTGCTGATGACATCAAGCTCACTATCGGAATATCTTCTGCCGGTAACGATGAAGAACTGCGAGCCGTCGGAACGCTGCTTGCTGTTCACCCGGTCGGGCTTGCGGGGTGAGCTGATAACTCCACGCTTGTGAAACTTGCTCGGCACAATGTGTGCCGGAAGCGTGTAGCCCGGGCCTTGCCAGCCCACCACATCGCCTGCTTGGGCATACTTGGTGTCGGCAGCACCCGACTGGATGCAGAAGCCCGGAATCACTCGATGAATGAGCAGACTATCATAGTATTGCTCACGCACGAGGGCGATGAAGTTATCGCGGTATTCGGGCGTTTCGTTGAAAAGACGAATAGAGATGTCGCCCAAGTCGGTTTCAATCACTAAACCTTTAATCTTGCTATTAGCAAGGCTTGTGGCTTTGCTCGATTTCGATTTAAGTTCAGCAAACTGACGAGCCTCAGCTTTGTTTTTCGCAAGTTGCAAGATAATGGTCGAAGGCACAATCAGTCCTTGTTTTTCAAAGTCCACCACATCAGCAAAGCCCAATCCGATGCATTGGCTACCGCTAAAGATGGGCGAACCGTAGGTTTTTTCATACATGGCAAAAGTGCTCGGATAGTTGAGTGCGCCTTTCGTGTTTTTTGGCGAAAAAGCTGAACCAACTTTCACACTGAGGACGTTGTTTTTCGGAGCGGTGGGGAATTTCACTTCGCAAACCGTGTCGAGCAATGCCGATTGCAGCGCAATGCCACCATCAGGGTTGGATGAAGTGTGCAGCAGCACAAGTTTATTTGTTCTGTCTACAGCCACAAATGAAGTGCTTCGATAAATCTTGCCATCCCATGTTTCGAGTTCCACACGTGAAGCGTCCATGATGGGCGATAGTCGAGCCGCAATCAGGTTGCTATCCACAAAGAAAGCGGTTTCAGTTTCCAAAAGACGGTCGCCATCATAGCTCCGCAGTTCACCTATACGAGATTTGTATTGTGCAAATCCACTGACGGGCTTTGCTTTTTCCGTTGCTGTGTTTTTCTTTTGCTCTTGCTTTTGAGGCGTGCAAGCGGCGAATAGAAATAGTAAAAACAAAAGCCCCCTCCAACTCCCCCAAGGGGGAGGGTTTAAAGGCACTGGGTTGTTGTATTTAGATAGTAATTTCATTTCGGAGCATTATGGTTCTAACTCTCCCCCTTGGGGGAGTTGGAGGGGGCTTTCATTTTTGATAGGAACAACTCATATAATTCCATCTGTCGAATCCTCAATTCCGCTTCTTGAATCAAGTTGGTGGTGGGTTGAAGCAGGTTTAATGCTTTGGGCAGGATGCCAATCTTCACCGGCAAGTCGATGGTGAAGTGGTCGCCATCACGATGGAAAAGTGGATTTTCGAGTTGGGTAATCACCATTTCTTTCACCCGATAGGTTTCCACAAAGCGGAATTGGTCGATTTGCTTGGTGAAGAGCGAAGCGGCAGCTGCTCCAGCAAATATCTTGGGAAACTTGCGAATGATGGTTACATCGAGCCAGCCATCATCGAGCTTGGCATCGGGAGCAATGAAAGCATTGTTGCCATATTGATTGGCATTGGCGATGGTAACGAGCATAAACTCACCGCTAAACGGCTTGCCGTCGAGGGTGAACTCGGCATACAGTCCTTTAAACTCAATCGCTTTCTGCACCGTGCTTTCGATGTAGGTTTTCAGTCCGCGCGCTTTGCTTTGTGAAAAAGAGTGTGCCACCATGGCATCAAATCCAAAACCACAGGTGCAAAAGAAGTTGAAATTGCCCAATGTGCCCACATCAATAGGCGACATCTTGCCATAATTAAAGTAGCTTTCCACTCGATTGATAATCCCCGAAATGCCCACCATGCGAGCCAGTCCATTGCCCGAGCCGCAAGGGATGATTGCCATCGTAGCCGAGGTATTCACCAGTGAAGATGCTATTTCATTGATCGTGCCATCGCCCCCCATAGAGGCAATGATGCTATCATTATCGGCAGCCTTTTCAGCTGCCAAATCATGGGCATGCCCAGCACGCTCGGTGATGAGTTGCTCCACATTCCAGCCGCTTTTATGCAGCGTGTGGGCAATGCGGCGAGCAAACTTCACATTATCGCGTTCGCCCGCAATCGGATTGATGATGAGTGATACTTTTTTCATAATGAAGCCCCCTCCGGCTCCCCCAAGGGGGAGGGTTAAAGACACAATGGTGCTAGTTAATTAAATTACACATAAACCCACGCCACAACAAGTCCGAGCACAGCCCCAGAAATCACTTCCACGGGTGAATGTCCGAGTAGTTCTTTGAGTTTTTTGTTCGGAGAAAGTCCTAATTCTTGCAAGAAGTCCGTGAAATTATTAATCACCCCTGCTTGCTCGCCAGCAGCGCGGCGCACGCCTGTGGCGTCATACATCACAATGATGGCAAATAAGGTGCTGATGGCAAATGTGGTAGAGCCGATGCCGTCAATCAGACCAACAGCGGTGCACAATGCCACCACACTCGAGCTGTGTGAGCTCGGCCAACCACCTGAGCTAGTGAGCAGCTTGTAGTTAAATCTTTTATTTTTAATTATATCAATAACAATCTTTGTGAATTGGGCAATTGCCCAAGCAATGAAAGGGGCTACGATAGCTGGATTGAGTGTGATTTCGTGTAACATTGTCATAAATAGAAAAAAGCGAGCCCCGCATGTGCAATCACTGCATGTAAAGAGACTTCTAAAAATTAGTTTTTCATCGGGGAAGCTTCCAAATACAGCTGTTGTTTATTTTGTTTGGAAGTCCCCTAGCTTTTGCAAAGTTACGAATTGAATCGTTTTTTCAGAAATATACTTCTAAAAAATGTCGAAAGAATCGTTTTTTAAGTCTATAAACCAGGTAAATCGCCTTTAAGCTGAAAGTGCAAACGCAAAGACGTCAAGTCGTTAAGTGTTTTTAGAAAAATGACTTGCAAAAAGCTTCTCCCATTTTCAAAACAACTCAGAGTGGCACTACCAAAGCTTCTCCCATTTTCAAAACAACCCAGAGTGGCACTACTAAAGCTTCTCCCATTTTCAAAACAACTCAGAGTGGCACTACCAAAGCTTCTCCCATTTTCAAAACAACTCAGAGTGGCACTACCAAAGCTTCTCCCATTTTCAAAACAACCCAGAGTGGCACTACTAAAGCTTCTCCCATTTCCAAAACAACCCAGAGTGGCACTACTAAAGCTTCTCCTAAAAACTGTCCAAATACAATGTTCGAGATGATGATTAATCATTTTTGAAGTTAATCGCTTAAATCTAAGAAAGTTTATCGAAAGGCATTGCCAACTAAAACATTAATTCTATATTTGCAGCGCGTTAAGCCCTCGAAGGGCAAAACAACATAAAGTCTAATTACATTAAAGTATTAATTAACAAAAAGATGGTAGATCAAAACCAAACAGCAGCCGAAGATTTCGATTGGGCTGCACTCGAAGCCGAAGACACAGGCTTTGCGGGTCAAGCAGGTTCAGAAATTGAACAAATGTATGACACAACCTTGAACACTGTTCAAGAAAAAGAGGTTAAAGAAGGTACTGTGGTATCAATGAACAAACGCGAAGTGGTTGTAAACATTGATTACAAATCAGATGGTATTGTTTCTTTAAATGAGTTCCGCTATAACCCCGATTTGAAAGTGGGCGACAGCGTGGAGGTTTACATTGAAAACCTTGAAGACAAAAAAGGACAAATGATTTTGTCGCACAAAAAAGCACGTGCATTGCGCTCATGGGATCGCGTGAATGTGGCTTTGGAAAACGACGAAATTGTAAAAGGATACATCAAATGCCGCACTAAAGGCGGTATGATCGTTGATGTGTTTGGCTTGGAAGCATTCTTGCCAGGCTCGCAAATCGACGTGAAACCTATCCGCGACTATGATATGTATGTGGGTAAAACAATGGAGTTCAAAGTGGTGAAAATCAACCAAGAGTTCCGCAACGTAGTAGTTTCTCACAAAGCGCTTATCGAAGCGGAATTGGAGCAACAAAAGAAAGAAATTATCTCGAAATTGGAGAAAGGTCAAGTGCTTGAAGGTATCGTTAAAAACATCACTTCATACGGTGTATTCATCGACTTGGGTGGTGTTGACGGACTTATCCACATCACCGACCTTAGCTGGGGACGTATCTCTCATCCAAATGAAATCGTGGAGTTGGATCAAAAACTCAACGTGGTTATCTTGGACTTCGACAACGAGAAAAAACGTATCGCTTTGGGCTTGAAACAACTTTCAGCTCACCCATGGGATAGCCTAACTGAAGAAGTGAAAGTGGGCGACACCGTGAAAGGTAAAGTGGTGGTGATGGCCGACTATGGTGCATTCATCGAAATCGCTCCTGGTGTGGAAGGTCTAATCCACGTTTCAGAAATGAGCTGGAGCCAACACTTGCGTTCGGCTCAAGACTTCTTGAAAGTGGGCGATGAAATTGATGCACAAATCTTGACTCTCGACCGTGAAGAACGCAAAATGTCGCTTGGTATCAAACAATTGAAAAAAGACCCTTGGGGTGATATCGACACTCGCTTTGCTATCGGATCGAAACACAATGCTCGTGTGCGCAACTTCACCAACTTCGGTGTGTTTGTAGAAATCGAAGAAGGCGTGGATGGATTAATTCATATCTCAGACCTTTCATGGACTAAGAAAATCAAACACCCATCAGAATTTACTTCTATCAATGCTGAAATCGAAGTAGTGGTGCTTGATATCGACAAAGACAACCGTCGTCTAAGCCTAGGACACAAACAATTGGAAGAAAACCCATGGGATGTATTTGAAACAATCTTCTCGGTTGGTTCGGTGCACGAAGGTACTATCACTGACTCGTTTGACAAAGGTGCTACCATCGCTCTTCCTTACGGTGTAGAAGGTTTTGCAACTCCTCGCCACTTGGTGAAAGAAGATGGCGCGCAAGCTAAAGCAGATGAAAAACTTGACTTCAAAGTGATTGAGTTCTCAAAATCAGCTAAACGCATCATCTTGTCGCACTCACGCACATTTGAAGATGACCAACGTGCAAACGCTGATGCTGAAAAATCAGCTGAAGAAAAATCAACTAAAAAAGCCGTGAAAGCGGTGAAAGAAAGTGTTGAAAAAACAACGCTAGGTGATATTTCTGAATTGGCAGCCTTGAAATCTCAAATGGAAGCTGCTGAAAACAAAGGTAAATAATTGAACCCGCTTCATGCAAGCACCATTCAATTTGACCATACTCGGAAGTAGTGCCGCCGTGCCTACTTCCGAAAAATTCCCAACCGCTCAAGTGCTCAATGCGCTTGGGCGGTTGTTTTTGATTGATTGCGGCGAAGGAACTCAACATCAGTTGCGCGTGAATGGCATCAACCTCCACCGCATCGACCATATTCTAATTTCACACCTCCATGGCGACCATTTCTTTGGACTGATTGGCTTGCTTTCAAGCATGTCGCTGCTCGGACGAACTAAGGATTTGCATCTTTATGCACATTCTACAATTAAGGACTACATCGACTTCCACTCTCAATTTCTCGACCAAGGAAATTTAGGCTTTCGCATCGTCTATCACCCACTGAGTTTTAAAAGTGAGCAAGTGATTTTTGAAAATAAAAAAATCACCGTCCGATCCTTTCCCCTCAAACACGGCATACCCACTTGCGGGTTTCGCTTCGACGAAAAGCCTCATCAACCAAACATCATCAAAGAGCAAATCGCTCGCTATGATATTCCGCTCTGCGAAATCAAAAACATCAAAGATGGAGCTGACTTCACAACTGCCGACGGACGAGTGATTCCTCACGAGAGGCTAACAACTCCTCCTGCCCCACCTCGCTCCTATGCTTACTGCTCCGACACAAGCTATCTCCCCTCACTTGCAGATGTGCTGCAAGGAGTGAGCCTGCTTTATCATGAAGCTACATTCATCAAAAAAGACAAACTCAAATCTCAACAGACCAACCACAGCACAGCACACGAAGCTGCACTTCTTGCACAGACTTCCAATGCGAAACAACTGTTGATTGGTCATTTCTCGGCTCGCTATCCCAAAGCTGAAATACTTCTCGAAGAAGCTCAAAACATCTTCCCCAACACCCACGAAGCAAAAGAAAATAGCAAGTGGCAACTTTAACCACCGAAATTTCCTACCTTTGGGCTATGAACGATTTTCAACACACATTCAACTATTGCCCCAAGTGCGGTTCGTCTAATTTCGTCCAATCTGGCGAACGAGCCATGACTTGCTCCGATTGCCATTTTGAATATTATTTCAATGTTGCTTCAGCTGTTACAGGAGTCATTTTTAATGAAAATGAGCAAATCCTACTCACCCGACGAGCTTTCAACCCCGAGAAAGGAAAACTCGACCTGCCCGGTGGCTTTGTAGATTTTCACGAAACCGCCACCGAAGCCTTAGCGCGAGAATTGAAAGAAGAGCTTGGCATGGAAGCAACAGAAATGCAATACCTTGATAGCTTCCCCAATCAATACAGCTATTCAGGGATGACCATCAACACCCTCGATGCCACCTTCATCGTAAAACTTCAAAAGCAAGAACTCACCCCGATGGACGACGTGGCTTCCTTTGATTTTTGGAACTTGGAGGATATTCCAATGGAAGAACTCGCTTTTGAATCGACTCGAAAAACTATTTTAAGAATAAAAGCCCCCTCCAACTCCCCCGAGATGGAGGGCTAAAACCACAGATGTGCAATAAAACGATTCAACAACTAAATTATAAACTCAGTGCCTTTAACCCCTCCCCCTCGGGGGAGGTTGGGAGGGGGCTTTAATATCATGAACAAAGAAATTACCCAACGACTAGCCATTCTTCGTCAAGAGATGAAGAAAATTAATGCCGATGCCTTTTATTTTTCAGGCACCGACCCACACCACAGTGAATACCTCGCCGACCATTGGAAAGCAATCCCCTACTTCAGTGGTTTCACTGGCTCGGCAGCCACAATGATTGTTACTCAAAATGCAGCTGCACTATGGACTGATTCACGCTATTTCATTCAAGCTGAAAAAGAATTAGAAGGAACAGGCATTCAGCTGCAACGCCTTCACGTGGATGCTGAAACCCATGCCGAATGGATTTGCAATGAGCTTGAAGAAGGGCAAATAGCCACCGACCTTTCATGCCTTACGGTGCAAGAATACAAAGATTTCATGGCTGACTGGAATGAAGACGAATTTCAGCTCCCCTACCGCTTTATTGACGGAGAGGACTGCTTAAACGCTGCATGGAAAAATCGTCCATCAATGCCATCCAATCCCATTTTTGAACACGAAGAGAAGTATTGTGGATCTAGTCGAAGTGAAAAGATTGCCACCATTTTGGAGCATTGCGAAGAAAGTTCGAGTTGCTCAGGAGTTTTCCTCTCAGCCCTCGATGAAATTGCGTGGGTATTCAATTTGCGTGGTGGCGACATTGCTTATAACCCTGTGTTTCTAGCTTATGCACTGATTGATGCGGAAAACACTATACTATTTGTACAGAAAGGCAGTTTGAGTGCGGAACTCAAAGCAAAATTAAACGCCGAAAACATTCAGATTGGCGATTATAATAGTATGAAGGAGCTTCACGAGAATTTCTATTTGGTGAATGCTGACCCTACTTCAATGCCTGTAAGCCTCGACCCTAGCCTTTCAACTGAAATCAACCTTAGCACCGACTGCCCCTTCGATGGCGAGAATTTTCAGCTACAAATCGACTCGATGTTTGTCATCAACTACGCCGATTCGACAGTGAAAGCCATGAAAGCAATCAAGACTCCAAGCGAAATCGAGCACATTAAAAATGCGATGCGCAAAGATGGTGTGGCAATGGTGAAATTCCTACATTGGCTCAACTTAAACATCGGCAAAACAGGCTCGCACCATGAATATGAATTGGTGCAAGTGCTCGATGCGTTCCGTGCCGAGCAAGAAGGGTTCATGGGCAATAGCTTCTATCCGATCATGAGCTTCAAAGAGAATGGAGCAATTGTGCATCGAGCAGTAACCGCGGAAACATCAGCCAAACTTGAAGGCAACGGCTTGTTACTATTCGATTCTGGCGGTCAGTATCCCGAAGGCACTACCGACATCACACGTACTATTATTATCGGTCAGCCCTCGAATGAAGAAAAACGAGATTTCACCCTCGTATTAAAAGGCATGATTGCACTGTCAATGGCGAAATTTCCCAAGGGAACACCGGGCTGCAACCTTGATGTGCTGGCTCGCCAAGCACTTTGGCAACATGGATTGAACTATGGACATGGCACTGGGCATGGCATCGGCTATTTCCTCAATGTGCACGAAGGACCTCAAAGTATTCGCCAAAACTATAATCCCGTTTCGCTTGAGCCGGGCATGGTCATGTCAAACGAGCCCGGACTATATAAAGAAGGTAAATATGGCATCCGCATTGAAAATGCCATTGCAGTGGCGGAAGATGTGAAAACCGAGTTTGGCGACTTCCTTTCATTTGAAACACTTACGCTCTGCCCCATCGACAAGCGATTGATTGACACTTCCCTGCTGAATACTTCAGAAATGGAATGGTTGAACGCTTATCATCAGAAATGCTATGATGAGTTGAGCGAAGGCTTGAATGAGGAGGAAAGGTCTTTCTTAAAAGAAATCACTTCGTCGCTATAAGTCCTGCTGCAAAAAAAAACGGGAAGACACAAAAGACCTGATTCTCTTTGCGTCTTCCCGTCTTTGCGTTAAAGTCATTCGCCAAAAAACTCCTTGTTGAAATTCACCAAATAAAGTTCTTTCACCGAGCGGGTGAATGCCGTGTATAGCCAGCGAAGAAACTCCACATCGAGCATCTCTTCGAGCAAATAGCCATGATCAACGAAGACCGCATCCCACTGCCCACCTTGCGCCTTGTGGCAAGTAACGGCATAGGCAAACTTCACCTGCAAAGCATTGAAGTGCGGATTGGCTTTGATTTTCTCCCAACGCTCTTTCTTGCTTCTGATGTCTTGATAATCCTCCGCCACGGCATGAAAAAGTCGCAAGTTATCTTCATAAGTCAAGCTTGCCGTTTCAATATCAAGCGTATCGAGCAAAATCTTACAATCGACTTCTAAATCATAGTCAAGCAAGCGCAACGACACATCAGCAAAGTGAAATCCATATAATTCTTCTCGCTTATTGATGCGGATAATCTCCGCAATATCGCCATTGGCGATAAAATCCACCTTTTCATCTTCCGCTAGCCAAAAATAATTATTCTTGACCACCATGATTAAATCGCCTGATGTGATTTGTTCCTCTTTATATAGTATGGTGGAACGAATGCCCTGATTAAATTTATTCGCTCGCTTATTAGAGCGCGACACCACCATGGTTTCCTGCTCGCCATATCGGTCATAGCAAGTGGCTATTGATTCGATTAAATCGCCCCCCGAAATGCGATGAACATCAGGAAAGCCTTCGAGCTCAATAGGGAAATAGCCTGCAAAAAACTGATTGTCGGCGATGAACTCTCGCAAAGCCGTAGCATTATATAATATGCCTGATTGTTGATTTTGGCGCACAACTTCGGTCAGCTCATGCTCTTTGACATGCACGCCATACATGCCCAATTCCGACGCATCAAGTGCGGGACTAATCGACATGCCCACTGGCGGAAGCTGAGCTGTATCGCCAATCAAAATGAGCTTGCAATTATTGCCCATATTGACAAACTCATAGAGGTCATCGAGCACACGTCCCGAACCAAAAACAGAAGCCTCGCCACCATTATTCGCCAGCATCGAGGCTTCATCAACCAAGAAAAAGGTGTTTTTTAAGAGATTTCTATCCAGAGAAAATCGACTCGTGCCATCGGTGGTGGATTGTTGCCGATAAATCTTTTTATGAATTGTATAGGCATTCTTTCCCGAATAGGCAGAAAGCACTTTGGCAGCACGCCCCGTAGGAGCAAGCAGCACCGAATTAATTTTAAATTCATCGAGCGTAGCGACAAGCGCCGAAATCATGCTCGTCTTTCCTGTTCCTGCATATCCTTTCAATAGAAATATATTGCCATCAATGGGCGAAGTGATAAAATCGCCGAGCGCAATAGCCAAATCAAGCTGCCCCGAAGTCGGCTCAAAAGGCAGATTTGCCAAAATTCGATTACTAAGATGAGTCTTTAACATGGGGCTAAGGTACATGAAAAAAATGGCGTTTGAAGGAATAAAGTACCTAATTGCGTGAAACAAGGCAAAAAAAAACTATTCATTCCGTTGGTATTTGATTTTTTCTTCTAATTTTGCACGTAAGCAGAAAAATAAGAAATCAAAATAAACAAAAACATAAAAATGAAAACTGTAATTCAAGCTATTCTAATCGCCGCAGCTCTAGGCTTGTGCTATCTCATTTATGAAAGCGTAGAAACTCCTTTGCGTTTTGAAAAAGCAAAACAAGAAAGATACAATGTGGTCATTGAGCAATTAAAAAACATCCGTAAAGCAGAGATTGCCTATAAAGATGTAAACGGAGCATTCACAGGCAACTGGGACACTCTAATTCACTTTGTGAACACTGGTAAGCTCCCAATGGTGCGTAAAATCGGTATGCTTACCGACAGTATGGTCGAAGCTGGATGGGATGAAAAACGAGCTCTCAAAGAGGGTAAAATCATTCGCGACACCTTGAAGGTAGCCATCATCGACACTCTTTTTGCAGGCAAATTTGATCCTGCGTCTCTTCGTCTAGTGGGCAACACTGGCGTTGAATTTCACCTAGGTGCCGATGTGGTTCACACAGGTTCGGGTGTAGCTATCCCAATCTTTGAAGCCGCGGCTCACAACAACACTATCTTGAGCGATGTTGCTGATGAATATTCGCAAGAGCTTATCAACCTTAATGACCGCTCTCGCACCAATGGTAAATATCCAGGCTTGAAAGTTGGCTCACTGACCGAAGCAAACAACAACTCTGGTAACTGGGAATAATATTACACCTATGCCAAAGCTATCGTTGGTTGACGAAACATTCGATTCAAACTTAACGTTCGAGTATAAATTATCCATCCAGATTAGTCTGGATGGATTTTCCTTTTCTATTCTCGACACAATACAAAACAAGGTCGTCTATCTATTTCATCAAGAACTTTTCGATAGTAAACCTGAATTTATATTGAAGCACCTCAATCGAATCTATGAAGAGTGCGACTTGCTACACCTGCACTACAAGCGCACCAAGGTGCTGCTTGCCAATAGCTCAAAAATCCAATTAATGCCCACTGATTTTTTTGATGACAAAAACATCAAAAACTATCAGCAACTAGCATTCGACCAAATTGACGACTATCACTCTGAGTGCTTCGAGCTAAATCACAGCTCGCAAAAACTCATCGTGAGCACTCCGATGCACATTCGCCTATTCCTACACCAAAAGCATCCCGATGCTTTTTTTGATAGCAACATTTCTCAATGGGAAAAACTATTAGTGGGACAAAAACAGAGTGCATTTGCTCACATCAGCAAAAAGGAAGTCGCCATACTCCTTGTCGATGACAATGGGCAATATAGCTTCAACAGCTTTCCTTGGTATGCCGAAAGTGATTTATTATTCTTTATCTTAGGAAGCATCAAAACACACGCCACACGGGTAGATAGCCTTCTCTTAGGCGGTATTGTCAATCGTTTTTCCTATATTTATCATCAACTGAAATCTTTTGTCAGAAAAGTAGAGCTAGCCAAACGCCCCGATGAACTATATTACAGCTACCTACTCGACAAACTGCCCGATGCTCGTTTCATTGATCTCTGGGAACTCCTCAAAGATTAGAGTTCCTCTTTCGTTGTCAATTAATATTTTATGAAAACTAGATTATTTATTATCCTTAGTATCTTCTTGAGCAGCACAAGTTTTGCTCAAGAAAACGAAGCCAATACAAGCAAAGAATCCATCATGAAAGAAGGGTGGAACTTCGGAGGAATACCTGCGGTATCGTATGACGCCGACCGTGGATTTATGTATGGTGTTATCACCAATTTATATCATTATGGTGATGGCAGCCGATACCCTCAATATGACCACTCACTTTATTTGGAATTAGTGCGCTATACTGGCGGAACAACCAACTTGGAATTTCAATATGATTCCGACAAGCTTTTCAAAGGACTCATCACCACGGCTAACTTGTGCTACAAAGTAGAATCTCTCTATCAGTTCTATGGCTTCAATGGATACCAATCAGTGTATAATGAAGGGTGGACTGACCGCGAGAGCGAGGATTATTTCTCACGTGCATTCTATAATTACGACCGTCGTCAGATTCGCGCTCGCTTTAATTTCCAAGGCTCGCTAGTGGGCGATGCGCTCCGCTGGCAAGCAGGCATTGGTTTTCAAGCCTTCAATATCTCGCCTTTTGATGCTGAGGCTTATAATGAGAAGAAAGATGACGACAAAGAAATCGACACTGAACATCAAACACTACTGGAACTCTACCAAGCCGCTGGCATCATCAGCGAGGAAGAAGCCGACGGCGGAAATATTCCTGCCATCAATGCTGGCTTGATTTACGACAGCCGAGACTTTGCGTCCATTCCTCAAAAAGGAGTGTGGGCAGTGGCAAACCTCGAGTGGGTGCCCGACATTCTGGGGGCTGAAGGCGGATTCGCTCGTCTCGGCTTGTCATACTCTCAATACATTAAGCTTATCGACAAGCACCGTCTGACCTTTGCCTATCGTGCAGCGTGGCAGACTACCCTTTGGGGGGAAGCACCATTCTACTACACCACCCAATGGGTGAACCCCGACACCAAAGGAGCAACCAAAGAAGGTTTGGGAGGCTCAACTAGTTTGCGTGGTATTTTGCGAAATCGAGTGATTGGCAAGGACATTGCCTATGGCAATTTTGAGCTTCGAAGTCGAATTCTGAATTTCCAAGCCATCAATCAAAACTTTTTCATCGGAACCAATGTTTTTTGCGACATGGGGAAGGTAACTAAAAGCTCAACTGTCAGATACGACTCTAGTTTTAACCTTTCAAGTATGAATCTACCTAGTACAAACAAGTCGGATTATTTCAACAATCAATCCGACAAATGGCACGTGGCATATGGCGCTGGACTGAAAGTGGGCATGAATGACAACTTTGTGGTGTCGCTCGACTATGGTATAGCTGCCGACAAGCGCGATGGTAGTTCTGGTTTCTATATGGAGATTGATTATCTATTTTAGTGAGCTAACATCGTATAAATACAACAATATCAAAACAATATTTGGCAGAACAAAAATAAACTGTATCTTTGCCGAAAATTTAGCAATCTCTTATGAAGTAGAAGCTTCGTAATATTGCCACTAAAACATTCTAAAGATGGATTTAATAAAAGTAGCTGAGCAAGCATTTGCAGCGGAAACAAAAGTAGAATTTCCAGCATTCGGCGCAGGTGATACTATTACAGTACACTACAAAATTAAAGAGGGTAACAAAGAGCGTATCCAGGATTTCCGCGGCGTGGTGATCCAAATTAAAGGAACTGGCGAAACCAAAACATTTACTGTTCGCAAAATGTCAGGAAACATTGGTGTAGAGCGTATCTTCCCAATGAACTCTCCTTTCATCGACGGTATCGACATCACTAAATTGGGTCGTGTGCGTCGCAAACGTATTTTCTATCTTCGTGAGCTTACTGGTAAAAAAGCTCGTATCAAAGAAAGAAGACGATAGTCTGTTCTTACAGCATAAAAAGGTCTCTAACATGGTTAGAGACCTTTTTCATATCACCCTACTCGCTACGCATTTATGCGTAAGCAACATCCAGAGTGCAGAGTGCGAAGTGCGAAGCAAAACAACTAATCCCTAACCACTAACCCCTAAACACTCCCCCCATGATAAACATGAGTTCTGCCCTGCTCATCTTTTTTTATGTGGCATTTCCGGCAGCTATCATTTGGCTGACCAAGAAATCAACCATTCTCAATAAAATCGGAGCAGTAGTTTTAGCCTACGCCTTTGGCATCATCCTCGGAAATGTCGGCATCCTGCCGAGCCTTTCTGCTGAATGCTTGCAATATCTTCCCGATGGGAAAAACTTCTTTTCACCCAAAGAGCTGCATGAGCTGATTGATGCCGGAACTATCTCCGCTGCCAATCGCCTGCCCAATAATATTCTGCGTGTGCAGAATTTCCTCCTATCATTCACCATCCCAATCGCCATTCCACTCCTGCTCCTTTCGCTCGATGTAAAACGATGGTTGCGCTTGGCTGGCTCTGCCATGACCTCAATGATTCTCGGCATGATTGCTCTGCTCATTGTGCTCATCGTCTCATTCTTCTTGCTCAAAGACGTGCTGCCCGAGGCAGCAAAAACTTGCGGCATGATTGTGGGCATCTACACTGGCGGGACAATCAACCTCTTTGCCATTGGCTCGGCTCTGGGTGTGCACCCCGAATATATCATCTTGGTGAATGCCTATGAGATGGTGGCTGGATTCATCTTTCTACTTTTCATATTGACCATTGCCCAGCGTGTGCTCAATACTTTCCTTCCTAAATTCAGTGAAGTCTATCACACTCAAAGCGATGAAAAAGTGGATGACGAAATGGAAGACTTCCGCGGCATGCTCAAAAAGGATGCTATCATTCAGATGCTGAAATCGTTCGGCATTGCACTTGTGGTCTTTGCCATAGGCGGTGGACTTTCAATGCTTGTGCCCAATGAGCCTGACACCCCACAGCAAGTTCGCGAGCTGGTGGGCGTAATTGTCATTCTCACCGTAACCATCCTTGCCATTTTGCTCAGCCTCAACCCTAAAATCAATAAACTAAAGCATTCCTTTTCTCTCGGCATGTATCTCATTCTTATTTTTTCGATGCTCGTGGCGAGCACTGCCGACTTGAGAGTGATGCTCGACTTTGATAATATGTATCTATTTGCACTTGTGGGCGGTGGATTATTCGCTGCTATGGCGCTCCATATTTTCTTCTCGTGGATTTTCAAAATGGATACCGACACGACTATTGTTACAATGTCGGCGCTTACCTACTCGCCGCCCTTTGTGCCGGTAGTGGCGGCGGCACTGAAAAACAAAGAGGTGATTATCTCGGGCTTTGCCGTAGGAATTTGTGGCTATATCTTCGGAAATTTTATCGGCATTGGATTGGCTTATTTCTTGGGGTATTTCATGTAAAGCCCCTCCCAACCTCCCCGAAGGGGAGGAGCCAAAACCATAAATAAGCAGTAAATAAAATAAACTAACTCAGTGCCTCTACCCTCCCCCTCGGGGGAGATGGAGGGGGCTATTTATAATTATCATGGCTTCAACACTACTAATATTCTTTTACCTCGCATTTCCTGCCGCTATTATTTGGATGACCAAAAAATCACCCTTGCTCAATAAAATTGGGGCGGTGGTTTTAGCCTACGCCTTTGGCATTATCCTCGGAAATATAGGCATTCTGCCTAGCCTTTCAAGCGATTGCTTGCAATATCTCCCCGAAGGGAAAAACTTCTTTTCACCCAGCGAGTTGCATCAATTGATTGGCGCCGGAACTATCTCCGCTGCCAATCGACTGCCCAATAACATCCTACGGATTCAAAACTTCCTGATGTCATTCACCATTCCAATCGCCATTCCGCTCTTGCTTCTTTCGCTCGATGTGAAACGTTGGTTGCGCTTGGCTGGCTCTGCCATGACCTCGATGCTTTTGGGCATCATAGCCCTAATACTTGTGCTCATGGGCGCATTCTTCCTCTTGCAAGACCATCTGCCCGAAGCCGCAAAATCTTGCGGCATGCTGGTGGGCATGTACACCGGCGGAACGATTAACTTCTTCGCCATAGCATCGGCATTGCATGTCGATTCGGAAACAATCATCTTGCTCACTGCTTATGAAATGCTGAGCACTTTTATTTTTCTCATCTTCATCATGACCCTTGCACAGCGAATATTTGGACTATTCCTGCCTAAGTTTGACGAGATGTATCACGATAAAATCGAAGACAAGGTGGATAGTGAAATGGAGGACTTCCGCGGGATGCTCAAAAAGGACTCTATCATGCAAATGCTGAAAGCTTTCGGCATTGCCTTGGGCATATTTGCTGTGGCTGGAGCACTCACTTTGCTGATTCCAAATGAAGCTGACACCCCTCTGCACATCAAAGAATTGACAGGTGTGGTGGTGATTCTCACCGTAACTATCCTGGCAATTATATTGAGCCTCAACCCCAAAGTAAACAAACTGAAGCATTCCTTTTCTCTAGGCATGTATTTCATCTTAGTATTTTCGATGCTTGTGGCAAGCACTGCTGATTTGAAGGCGATGCTTGCACTTGAAAATATGTATTTATTTGCACTGGTGGGCGGCGTGCTCTTTGCCACCATGGCTCTTCACGTGTTCTTCTCCTGGATTTTCAGAATGGACACCGACACCACAATTATCACCATGACCGCCCTAGCCTTTTCACCTCCTTTTGTGCCCGTGGTGGCATCTTCACTCAAAAATAAAGAGGTGATTATTTCTGGATTCGCCGTGGGAATTTGCGGCTACATCTTCGGAAATTTCATCGGCATTGGCTTGGCTTATTTCTTGGGATACTTTGTTTGAAAATTTTTCAAAGCAACTCTGATTAGCGCAAATAGTGGCAGGCAAATCGCTTTTTAGACATTCCTATATGTTTGATTATGCCCGCACATGGTCGCGCAAAATATTGTCTTTGAATAATTGTGCACAGACATGGTCGCGCGAGATATTGTCTTTGAACAATTGTGCACGGACATGGTCGCGCAAAATATTGTCTTTGAACAATTGTGCACAGACATAGTCGCGCGAGATATTGTCTTTGAACGTTAATGTATGATGACCAATTTTCACATTTTTACCATTTCCTTTACCTGCCAATAATCGTTTCTAGCATGCTCTCTCGCTGTAAACTTAATGTTTCTTGTATGTTTCTATTAGTTCATTTGTGCTAATCCATCAATTAATTTTGATTCTAGCTGATTATATTTGTTATTCTCTTTCACTAAAAAACAACAATCATGGCAAAAAAATCAAACACCTCAAAAAAAACAAACACTTCCACCTTTATGGCATTCCTTCGTAGCAATAAAACACGTCTTGCTTTTGCTACGATTCTCCTGTCGTTCACCATCTTTTTACTAATAGCCTTTTCCTCTTTTCTTTTCTCCGGAGAAATTGATCAAAGCACGTTAAATGCATCCTCCGAACAGGCATCAACAGCGAACAAGGCTGGAACAGTGGGTGCCAGACTATCCTACTTTTTTATTACCCAAGGATTTGGCTTGTCATCCTTTTTGTTTCTTTTTATCTTCGCAATAATTATCGACCAGCTCTTTAGAACCCAAATAATCACCAAGAAATGGAAGTGCTCCGTCTTAACTTTACTTGCCATTCTATGGATTTCAACCACCCTCGGGCTGATAATTCCTCAATCCAACAACGCCTTTCATGTGGCAGGAATGGCAGGCATTTCCATCGCTAGCTTCATGCATGCCTCCTTGGGATTCTTCGGATCACTCACCATCTTGTTTGGACTATTGATTATTACACTAATCCTCGCATTCGACCAATTTATACCTTGGGTAGGTCGATGGAAAAATCGCATCTCTAACACCAACCTACCTCGATTCAAACAACGCCAAACTGACGCTACGGTCGATGAGCAAGAGCTCAACGAGGAGGACACGCCTCCAATAGACGAGGACGACGCCCCCGAAAAAACAATCAAGCTCAACAATCCTAAGAACAATCGACGCAAGCCTTTTGATGAGGATGAGGACGAAAATGATAATGACACATCTGAAATTAAAATAGAAGAAGAGCCAGATGAAGAGTTGAAGCTAGAGCTAGAGTCTGAAGTAGAACCTGAATCGGAGCAAGCTATGCGAGAAATCCAACTCAACAATGACGCCATCGGCATCACTATTGAGAAAAAAGAAGAGGAAGAATTTGTTGCATCTGATTCCTCAGTGGGCGACCTCAATACAGAATATGACCCCACACTCGACCTCTCTAACTATAAATTTCCAACTATTGATTTGCTCGACGACCATCAAGGGACGAAGCACGATGTGAGCGATGAAGAACTCATCGAAAACAAAAATAAAATCGTGGAGGTGCTCGGTCATTTTAAGATTGAAATTGAGAAAATCCACGCCACTATCGGACCAACAATCACTCTCTATGAGATTGTGCCTGCGCCGGGAACAAGGGTGAACAAGGTGAAAAACCTCGAAGATGATATTGCGCTTAGCCTAGCAGCTCTCGGCGTGCGGATTATTGCACCGATGCCGGGTAAAGGCACGATTGGGATTGAAGTGCCAAACAAGAAACCTGAAATTGTGTCGATGCGCTCCATCGTGGCGTCAAAACGATTCCAAGAAAGCAAAGCGGAACTGCCGGTGGTGATGGGTAAGACAATCACCAACGAAACATTCGTGTTTGACCTCACCAAAATGCCTCACCTTTTGGTGGCTGGGGCTACGGGGCAGGGTAAGTCGGTCGGACTGAATGCTATCATCACTTCCCTACTCTACAAAAAACACCCCTCGCAACTCAAAATGGTGATGGTGGACCCCAAGATGGTGGAGCTGAATATCTATGGCGTGATTGAAAAACACTTCCTCGCCCAGCTGCCCGATGCGGAAAAACCAATCATCACAGAGGTGGACAAGGTGAAGAATACGCTCAACTCGCTCACCATTGAGATGGACGAGCGATATAAGCTGCTCATGAAAGCTAACACGCGGAACATCAAGGAATATAACTCGAAATTCATCGCCCGACGATTGAATCCGAACAACGGACATAAATACTTGCCTTATATTGTGGTGGTGGTCGATGAGTTTGCCGACCTCATCATGACGGCTGGCAAGGAAATTGAAACTCCAATTGCACGTATTGCGCAAAAGGCTCGTGCAGTGGGCATCCACATGATTATTGCCACCCAACGACCATCAACCAACATCATCACAGGGGTCATTAAGGCGAACTTCCCCGGTCGTATCGCTTTCCGTGTGGCTTCGATGATTGACTCTCGCACGATTCTCGACACCCCGGGAGCAAACCAGCTCATCGGTAAGGGGGATATGCTCTTCATGCAAGGCAGCGACATGACTCGTCTGCAATGTGCTTTCGTCGATACGCCCGAAGTAGAGCGTGTCTGCGATTTCATTGCCGACCAACAGGGCTATCCCACGCCATTCATGCTCCCCGAGTATGTGCCTGAAAGCGATGGCGAAGGATTGGATGTGGATCTAAACCAACTTGACGAGTATTTCAATGAAGTGGCTCGCATGGTGGTGTCAAACCAAATGGGTTCGACCTCGATGATTCAGCGCAAGTTTTCGATTGGCTATAATCGAGCTGGGCGGATTATGGACCAGCTCGAAGCATCGGGCGTGGTGGGTCCTGCCGAAGGAAGCAAGCCTCGCCAAGTGCTGATTCAAGATGATTATGCTTTGGAACAGTTGATTAATAATCTTTAGTCGAAATGCGGAGTGCGGAGTGCGGAGAACCTGACGGTGAAAATGTTGGACAAAACATAGGGCTTGCGCCCTATGCTATTATATACCGCCCTTGCAGGGCTAGGAGATGATCCACTAACAACAATCACTAACTCATGATTAACTACCTCAAAAAACAAGCACAGCTTTCGCCCAAAAGTGAAGCCGTGTTGAAGCAATACATCCACACGGCACCACACGCCAAAGGCGAGCATCTTTTTCGGAGCGACAAAGTGTGTGATGAGATTTTCTTCATGCAAGCTGGCATTGCTCGGATATATTCCATTGATGAAGATGGACGAGATATTACCGAATGGTTCTCGCCCGAAAATACATTTGTTGCACCGCTCGACAGCTTCGATGGCGACAAATCATTTGTGTCGTGCGAGCTGTTGGAAGATGCTGTGGTTTGTCAAATCAAGCTCGCCGACCTCAACAAGCTGCTCGACCACAATGCCGAGCTTGCCAAATTTGCTTTCACCACCCTGCGTGCCATCTTTCGCCTCAACATCGAAATCATTCGCCACCTCAAATACCAATCGGCAAAGGCAAAATACGAAGCTCTCTTGGAGCGAGCCCCCTTCATCTTCCAGCGAGTGCCCGCCATGCACATCGCCACATTCATCGGCACTTCACCCGAAACCATTTCACGGATTCGAGCTGGGAAAGTGTGAGCAGTTCTAAAATTATATACCTGAAAGGCAACCTTCTTCCTGTTATTTCCAATCGTGTGAGATAGCCACCAACATTCATATTCAGCGTGCTTTCCATCTACCCCTATTGTTTTTTGAGTAACCATAGTTTCGCTAGTGAAAACGCTAGGAAATCTTTGCGATTTCCTTTGCGATTTCCTTAAAACCTTCTTCAATCAGTGCTCCATCGGGGATTTCTGAAAAAGCTAATTGCTTTAACTCATTTTGATAAGTTGGGCGCAGACCTGCCCATAAAGTATGAAAATCGCTTAGCAGAGGAGAATCTTTGATTTCTTTTGTTTGCCATCCCTGTGGATTATCAAATTCTTGCTGATCGTAACTCACCAATTCCGATAAATCATACTGGAATTTCGATGAATGCAAATATTTCGCACAATCTTCATCTCTTGTCAAGTAATACAAGTCATAGAAATGACGAATTTTCTTTGCCAATTCCTTTGAAGGATTCTCTGCAAATGAAAAGCGAATAAGCGACACTATTTTCTCCAACATCGTGCGGCACTTATCTAGGACATTCAACTGAAATGGCATTAATCCATACTCATCTATCACCTCTTCTTGATTTGTTGCAGAAAGAAACTCCGCAATAAAAGAGGTGATTCGCAGCTGTTCAAAAGGATACGGGTTAGCAAAAGAGTTTATCTCTAGTATGATGCGTTTTTGCGCATTCATAACCAAACGAGCATTTGCATCATTTGGGTATTGAAATAATGATTTTCTGTAAACAGAACCTTTTCGAGTTACACCTGCTTCTACTATTTCAGTCAACTCAGCAGTAATCTCTTTCTCAATTCTTCGGATTTTAGTTTTCAATGCATTTCCCGTCATTTTTTCATCAAGAAGGGCAATATCAATATCCTCTGAAAAACGATTGACTAGACGATATCCCTTTGTTAGCGAAGTTCCACCTTTAAAGACTACGCTATCCACATGCGACGACCTAGATAGATTATGCAGTATCAGCGTAATCCAATAATCTTTTTCTATAAATTCAGGCAATATGCCAAAATGCACCGCAGCCAACTGAATTAACTCACTAAAGCCCTGCCCATCTAAATGCAATTTCATTGAATGTTCCATTTTCTTTGCGTTGGTAAAATTTCATCCGATATTCCAAGCTTATACACTGTTATCGGGTTTAATTTATTGGATAATGCACACACATTTTCTTGCGGATTAATCGTCTCAAGTATTGCTCCCAATAGTGCTATTGCTTGCGAAGTGTATTTTAACACCAACTTTTTTATTCTAAGCACTTCTTGTTCATCAAGCTCACTTATCAAGTGAATGAGTCGCTGGCAAGCTGCATTAGGCGTTGTGTCGGGAATATTCTTGAAAAATCGCAAGCAATCAAGCAGACGCAAAAGAGGTATGTTTTCTTTTGTGATTGTGTTTTCTTGTCGAATAAAACGGATGCGATAATTCCCCCGAATGATAGCTTTCTTTTCTCTCTGCATGCCAATCTCCAAGACAGCTGAAACTTGCGTTGTCAATGCGAAATCATTAAATGCGGAATAACCCGTAATATAGCCTATTTGTTTTCCATCTTTCTGGATTAAATCTTTCACAATCTGATATGTGTCGGGGGGCAATTCTCCAAATCTGCTCATCCGAGGTCTATAGAACTTCCCTTTTGACAGCTTTCGCAGATAACCAATCGACACCAAATGATTGAGCATCTTACTAACAGACTTTGGGTTTTCTCCGAGCATAGAAAAATCGCCAACAGAAAAAACATATCCAAATTCAAGTTTATCTATACTATTTTTAATTACTTCTATCATTACACGTAGAGTTTATACCCGTAAAAACTCGCATTTAAATTTTAAATATCCCATGACAACTAGTCCATTACACCTCCACACCTCAATGCGTATTTTATTAGTGCAAAGCTAACTATTTTACACGCTCTAGCAAACTTTCGCAACTTTTTCCGCCCTCAACGGCATTTCTTGATATACGTCAAGTAGATTAGTTTAAATTCACAACATCTTTGCACCGTAGAAAAGCTAATAGCACAGCTGCTTAAAGCTTACGGAATTAAAAATACAAAGATGAAAAAGCAACATTTATTTCTCGCACTAATCATGTGCTTCTCGGTGGCTTGCTCGCAAGCTCCGCAGGAGAAAAACGAAGAACCGCTGGCGGTGGAACTTATTAATCCCTCCGCCACAAGCGAAAACAAAACACTCAACTTCAGTGGCAACATCGAGCCGAACGAAACCGTGCGACTAGGGTTCATGGTGGCTGGCAAGATTAACCACATCAGCACCCATGAGGGCGAAGCCATCGAAAAAGGCAAGCTCTTGGCTTCTTTGGAAAGCGAAAGCTATGCGCACGGCTTGACCATGGCGCAAGCGCAAGAACGCCAAATGCAAGACGATTTCAATCGAGTGAAAGAAC
>JBKECD010000070.1:0-13278 GCA_047974225.1 Mangrovibacterium sp. | reverse complement strand
CCGTTGCTTTCACTTCGGCGATACCATCGTGGTATCGTTCGCCTGTTTCATGCTGAATCACCTCAACGGAAATTCGCAATGGTTCGGGCTGTGTGATGATAAATGTATCTACCATAGCTTCGCAACCATTGTCGGGCGTAACCGTTACGATATACATTCCCTCATCGAGATTGCTGATGCTTGGCGTCGTTGCGCCTGTGTTCCACAGATAGCTGAAGGTAGCTCCTGTTTCTTCGTGGTCAATCACCGACTAGTTGATCTATCCGCAGCTTTCGCCATAACACAAGACTGTTTGCATATCGACAGACATCTCATAGTCGCACGCTCTAGTGATGATTTCGACTTCCACCGCTAGGCGCGTAGTGCTTTCGCCACAGCCCGGGTCTAGGAAAGTGGCGTAGTATATTCCGCCATCCACCAGCTCGGTGCTTGTGGGCAGTTGGTTTCCACCACTGGATGCATCAAACCAAGTTACTCGATCCTTCTCCTCCACCACGAGATTTTCAATCGTGATAATGTCGAAAGGAGCAATAATAAAGGTTTGCAGCGTGTCGCCCACAGGCGTAGTGATGTCGTTCAGCTCGATATTCACCTGATAGCGGTCATCCACTTGCAGTTCGCAGAGCGCATTTTTCATTTCCACCACGAAGTAGAACGATTGGTCTTGCGAGCCACTGGGCATCACCACATTGCTCACCGCTTTATTGGTCGCAGCGTCATACCATGAGCCCGATCCCGCAGGAATCGACACCCCAATAGCATCATTGAGACTGACTGGCAGCAAGTGCGAGCGGCACATGGAAACAGTTACTTCTTTCAGCAGCGTCCCTTGCGCAAAAGCAAAGCCCCCTCCGCCAACACTCAGCAGAAGAAGAAGCAAAGCCCCCCTCCAGCTCCCCCCGAGGGGGGAGTGTAAAGGCACAGATTTTAAATATTTAAATAGTGATTTCATGTGAATTGTATTTGTATTTTCTATCCTCCCCCCTCGGGGGAGGTTGGGAGGGGGCTTAGGGCTAAGACAAATCTTCCGTGATGATGATCGTAATCACCACCTCTTGACCAGCTTCCACACCGCAACCGCTTTCAGAGGCTGTGAATGTGAAGGTATAGCTTGCATCAGTGCCGTCTGCGTTAATGCCTGCTTCACGTCCATTGAAGACATGCGTTGTTTCATCAAAATGTGGTGCCGATGTTGTCCATGTGCCAGCGATGTTGCCCACGCCAAGCACTTGGTCGAGGTCGATGGCATCAGTGCCTTCATCGGTGAGACAGTATTTCTTCGTTTTGTTTTTGAAGTTAGTGATTACATCGCTCACCACCACGAGCAATTGCGCCTCAGCTGCACCACAAGGACCAGCATCGAAAGTATAGGTGAGGCTATGCACACCCAGTGTCAAGCTTGAAATATCGAAAGCTGAATCATCAGTGATAGCGGTTTCATTGTCCGACCATACACCGCCAGCAGGAAGGCTTGGCATGAACTCATTGAGGTCGATTGTTCCGCTCATATTCGCCGTACAAAGCTGCACCTCGCCATCGAGCACCTCACCACTGTCAAACACATTGACAGTTACTGTCGCCTCGCCAGCAATCGCACAAATATCCACCGCATTGCTCACCTTGAAAGTGTAGGTATATTCACCCGCGCGCGCATCAGCAATCTCGAAGATACCATCAGCCACATCCACCGGCGACACTTCCTTTTGCACATGCCACGAACCAGCCGTGTTTGGCAAGTCGAGCCCAATCACATCCATCAGATTGACAAAACCAGCCGAGTTGATGGTCTTACAGATTTGTGTTGTGTCATCAATTGCATCATAGCTGCTCGAAAGGTCGGCAGTGATACTGATGATGAAGGGGAAGTTTTTATCTTCGTTATCACAGTTTTTATAGGAGTAGGTGAAAAGATAATTGTTTTCAGCGCTTGCACCAGTCAAAGTTGCGATGCCTTCTGATGAAACCGACAAGCCTGAGGTGGTCGACCATGTTCCAACGCTGCTGGTGAAGCCAAGTTTTGCATGAAGGTTTACCGTTTCGGGCATTTCAGTGATACAGTAGGTTACGCTATCGTTGAACTCGATGTTGTCAGAAACCCCATAAGACACCACGCTCACCGCAATGGGGGCACTGGTTGCACAAGAGGCGGAATTGGCAGGCACCGAATAAGTGTAGTGATATTCACCTTCGGTGGTGTAGTTCACTATGCTTGAAGCAAGCTCCACGTCATCTTCATCATAAAACTTGATGTTAGTCACCCCATAGCTGTTAGTCACCGTTTCGCTAAGCAGCGTAGTGAGGTCGAGCGATACTGGTTCGCCTTCGCAAAGAGCCACATAGTGGTTGAGCGCACGCGGCACAGAAACCACGGTGATGGTAACAATCGCGCGGTCGTCATCAAGCATACAAGGGTTGTTCTTGGGGGTGAAGATGAATTTATAAACACCCGGCAAGCGGTCGATTCCGAGGAAGATGTTGCTCACATTTTCAGCAATCACCGAATCATCGGCAGGGTCAACTTCCGCCCAGCTACCGCCACCAGCAGAAAGAGCCAAGCCCACAATATCATCGAGTTTCACAGGCACTACTGCATCATCACAGATGGTCGTTGAGCCTTCCACATCGGTAGCTGTGGCTGTCTGTGCGTAAAGAAAGCCCCCACCAACTCCCCCAAGGGGAAGAGCTAGAAACAAAGCTATAATGTATTTAAATAATGTTTTCATGTTTTTATTTTTTGGATTTTTGGATTATTAGATATTAGATTATTGGATTATTAGATATTAGATTATTGGATTTTTAGATATTGGATTATTGGATTTTTAGATATTGGATTATTGGATTTTTAGATATTAGATTATTGGACAGTCCAACAATCTAACATCTAAAAATCTATTTATCTATCTATCTAATTATCTAATTAAAATTTATCGTCATCCACTTTGATGGTTACAGTGATTACATCGTCAGCTGTGATACAAGTCGAAGAACCGTCAGGAGTGAATGTCAAGACATACTCTTTCGCACCATCACCCACCGTTGCATTTTCTTTGAAAATACCGTCAGTCGACAGCGTAGCAGGTGTAATATCCACAGCTACTGTCCATACTCCAGTCAAGTCCGCACCAATCACTTGTTTCAAGTTGATTTCCGCTGGCATGTCAGGACGACAGAAGCTCAACACAATGTTATCAGAGATTGCAAGGTTGTTGGTTACGGTTACATAGAGCGAACCAGCACCATTTTCCGTACAACCTGCTGAGTTGTATGTGAAGCCGAACTCATAAGTACCCACACCAAGAGTGTTCAAGTCGGCATAAGCCACCTCATCAAGATTAGTTCCAACGATAGTTGCTCCTGTTGGGGCAGACCAAGTTGCACCTTCAGGCATACCCATCACAAATTCCGAAAGCGTCAAGTTGCCTGTGGCAGTTTCGAGGTCTCCCATACACAATTGTACACGTCCGTCGAAAGCAGAAGAACTATTGTCGCCCACAGTCAATTTCAATGTGGTGTTGCCAGACAAGCCACAATAAGAAGCCACTTCGGAAGCGATGAAAGTGTAGTAGTAAACACCCACTTTGGCATTTGCCACTTCAAACTGACCATCGACTACGTCCACCGCATAGCCAGCAGGGTAAGCTTCTGTTGCACCAGTAGGAAGACTATCTGCAGGAGTAGGAATCCATTTACCAGCTGATTCAGGCAAGATTAATCCCAAGCCCTCTTTAGTGAGGTTATAGATACGGTTTGGATTAAGTGCCTTACAGATGTTGTCGAAAGGATCGGTTGGCAGCGTGATGGTTTGGTCGGTGATGATTACGGTGAAGTCTTGCGAATCTTCAGGATAACAAGACTCTTCGGCTGGGGTATATCCTTTCCATGCGTAGGTGAAGACATAGTTGCCCAATGCTGGAGGGGTCGAACCGAAAGTAGCGACAGAGCCATTCAAAGAAACATTATTGAATGGTGCTGTGGAGCTGCTTGGGTCAGACTTAATCGTCCACTCGGCATTTTCATACGCCGTGATACCCGCCAATTGCGCTAGGTTGATTTTGTTTGGAGCAGTTTCAGGACAGTAAGTCACACTTCCAGCAACGAACTTTGGTTCTTCACCTCGTTTCACCTCAAGAGTGATGGTGGCTGAAGTGGCACAAGTAGCATCATTTCCTGTTCCATCTAGGTCGGTTGGGTCGTTTACTGAATAAGTCACATAGATTGTTCCTTCATAGCTTCCCATTTTAAGAATTGAAGCGGTGGTCGCATCGAATTCCACACCTGTTGGATAAGTGCCGTCAAGCGCATAGCCTGTTACATCCAAGGTCGGTGAAACAATCTTGCTCAAATCGAGCGTTGGTGTTTCGCCCACACAAGAGAAGACCTCATGCGAGAAGTCTTTTGGCGATTCCACAATGACCACACAAGCAATTTTGCTTTCGCCTGTTGGCAAACAGACATTGTTGGTCGCCACATACTTGAAATAATACTCGCCCACAGGCTTACCGGTCAAAAGAAATAGGTTGGAAGTCATGCCAAGCGAGTTGCCCGCCTTGTCAACTTCATACCAATCACCCCCTTCGAGGTTCAGCACAATTCCGACCACATCCATGCCGAGGTCAATCGCTCGGTTGGCATTGTCTTCACAGAAATACCTAACTCCATCGCAGTTGCTCGTGTCATAAGGAGGAGTGTGTGAAGTTACTTGCGCGTTTGCGCCTGCTGCGCTTCCCAATAGAAGCACAAAGCAGATAATGGATTTAATCCATGTCATTTTTTGTTTCATAATAAATTTGTTTGTATGTAAATAATATATTTTTAGCCCCCTCCGGCTCCCCCGAAGGGAGAGAGAAAAGGCTCTGAGTTTATTCTTAATTCATAATTTCCATCATTTCCCCACGATTAAAATCGTGGGCTAGCAAGATGTCGCCCCTATGGGGCTAGGGGTTGGGGGGATTCTCTTTCCCCAGATTTTAATCTGGAGTGCGAAGTTGCAAGCCAGCCCAACTCATAACTCATAACTCAAAAAACCCTCACCTCCACTTTTCTCACCTCTGTTTTCACTGAACGGCGGATTTCGATGGGGACTTCCAGCGTGGGACTGTCCTTTTTCTTTCGCCGCTTGGGCGGATAGTAGGTGAACGTCAGTCGGCAATTGCCGCCCGGGGCGAGCAATTCACAACTAGGAGTTACACGCAATCCCTTAGGCACATCAAGCGGACGAATCCAGATGGTGTCGCGCATGATGTTGATGAAGCGCATGTCTTGCGTGGCGGAATCGCTTTGTAGAGACGCACTGCCGTGCGTCTCCTCCTGCGTGAAATCAATGTTTTCTTTGTCGGTCTTCAAATCGCCGAGGAAAAAGCTGAAATCATCTTTGATGCGGTTGTTGACAATGATGCGCCCCGATATTTGGAGGCTTATCGCCTGCGATGAGCGGTTGGTGTAAACGCTCACCTTTTTGCTGAAATAGCCGCTGAACTTCTTGGGGTCGAACTTCACCATCACAGTGCCCGATTCACCGGGAGCGATGGGGGTTTTCGTCCACTCCGCCACCGTGCAGCCACAAGTGGCTTTCACACGCTGAATCAGCAGCGGGTCGGTGCCGGTGTTTTCCAGCACAAACTCGTGGGTGCGCACACCTTTATCGCGACTGAATGAGCCGAAATAGTGCGCCGTCTTGGGGAGGTGAATCCCACTCATTTCTTGCGCTTGCGCAAGAAATGAAGAAAGCAATAAAGCTAATATTAATAGTGTGTTTCTCATATTCTTTTTTTTCTCCATAGGGTTTACACCCTATGTTATTATATATCGCCCTTTCAGGGCTGCAACCCTGTGGTTCTACCCTCCCCCTCGGGGGAGATGGAGGGGGCTTTTATAATTCCTTCGTAATCACAATTGTCAATTTTGGAGTGGTTGTTATGCAACTGCCCGTTTCCGGAGTGAATGTAAACACATAAGTTTGGTCGGTTTCGGCAATGCCATAGGCAGACTTGCCATCAAAACGCCCATTGCTCAAATATGCACCTGTACCAACTGTTTCCGCCGTCCACGTTCCTGCTTCGGCAATGCCGAGCAGCGAACTGAGGTTGAGCGATTCAGCATCATCCACACAGACTTTCACCGTTTTATCGGCAATGTTCAATTCTGTCATCGCTTTGATATAGACCGTGGCACTGCCTGTTACTTCTTCTCCACAGAACGTTTCTGCTATCTTATAATGCACCATCTTCATATCCTCTGCTTCCATGCCGCTCACATCATGTGCCGTAATATCAGTACCCTCAATAAGCGTTGCCGCTTCGTCATTCTCCATCCATGTTACGGTGCCTGTGCCGGCATAGTGCAACACATCATTCAGATTAATTTCCGTGGTGCTCGCACAAATCTTCACATTGATATCATCGGGCTTCAACTCTTTCGGACGCACACAAATCATGTAGTCCTCCACCTCGCCATCTTGGGCGAAACCTGCGGACAAGCCCACCTGACCCGGCACGCTTCCCACACGGATGCGCACAAAATAACTGCCCGGCTTGAGCTGATAGTTATAGTTCTTCGTTTCCAAATCGTTGATGATGCTTCCGCCTTTAGACACTTGCTTCACACCACCTCCCACTATCTCATCGCTATCAAACACTCCATCTTGATTGCCATCCAGCCACATTGCCAAATAGGCTCTTGCACCCGAAGTGTTCGCCACTGCGATATTCGAGAAGGTAATCTTTGAGCCATCTGTCGTGTAGTTCAAATTCGTCAACGCATCTTCATCATTTTCTGCGGCATTATCATCATCGCCTTTGGCATCATCTGAATAGGGCTGCGTCGTTTCGGTGTCAGGCTTCATCGTGCCGAGATAAATCTTCTCTTCGCCAGCCACCACCGCATGGAATGCTGCGCCATAAGATGTAGGCGCATCGCCATAGTCGAACTGAATGACTTTCACAAATGCTGGGCTTGAATAAGCCTCATCGCACACGACGCCATTTTTCACCACCGCACGATAATAAATATTGTCGGTCAAAATGCCTGTCATGATGATAGTTTCGCTGTCATTAATCACCACCGCATCGGTATCGAAATCTCCTGTGGCTGAACTTTCCCAGCGAATCACATCGCCCACGTGTCCTGATAAATCAAAAGTTACTGTTGTGCCGGCATAGGCTTCCTGCGTGGCAGGCGAAACAGTGCCGCCCACCGAAATCGCATCTACTTCGATGCGTGCTGCTTCGGAATATGCCACCGCACATGCGCCACTCTGCACCACCGCACGATAGCTGCGCGAGGAGTGAATATTGCTCACCGTAAGGGTGGCTGTGGCGTTTGAAATCAGCATTGGATTATTAAACGTGCCACCACTAGAGCTTTCCCAGCGAATGACTTCGCCGGTGTGCCCTGAAAGACTTAGTATTGTTTCATTGGCTGAGGCACAGACGGTGGTTGTTATCTCGGTGCTTCCTTGCAGCGTTACCGCACCTGCCACGGTGGGCGGTGCCACACTCACAGTCGCCTGACAAGAAGCGTAAGTCGTACAAACATCATAGCCTGCCACAAACATTTCGACAAGATAATTAGCCATGCCTGTTGCTTCCACCACGGTGGGCGTGAATGGTCCGAAAGTGATGCTTCCACCATTGCCTGCCACTCGTGTGCCTTTCGCCACAGGTAGTCCACCTGCCATTTCATGCAGCTGATATTCCACACCCACTTTACTTTCTTGCAGGGTGAGCGTTACTTGCTCGCCTTGGCAAATCTCTACCAAACTCTGCGCAAAACACACTGTTGCTTCGGGCAAAGCCGAACCGCCATCGATAATGCCGGTGGCATTGGTCGAAATAGGGCTACCACCAAGAGCACCATCACCCCAACCTTTACTAATGAGGTTTTCACGCTGTGTTGCAGCGACACAATATTTACTCTTCCCTCCGTGGAATTTCACATTCGCATTGCCGTTTGAAGCATCCACTTTGTCGCTCCAGCTGATGAGTGTCGCATCATAGTTCGCCAATGAAAGTTCTGCATTTTTCAGCATGTTTTCAGCATTGGTGAGCGATGAAATATCCCAGCTCGCCAGACTTTGGTCGAAGGCTGTTGCCCCTTGAAACATGTTGCTCATGTTGCTCACCGAAGAAACGTTCCACTTGCCTGCTTCTTGCGCCAATGGCATTCCTCCGTTGTTGAATTTCGTTGCACCATAAAACATGCCTTGCATGTTGGTAACTTTTACGGTATTCCAACCGCTCAAGTCTTGATTGAAGTTTGTAGCATTGTGGAACACTCGAAGCATGTTTTCCACCGTGCTCACATCCCACCCTTTAAGGTTTGCGCTGTTCATATTCGTTGCACCGGTGAACATATCTTGCATATCCGTAACGTAAGTCATCACCGGATAATCGGTGGCGTTGATGGTCAGGTTTGCACAACCTTCAAACATATCCGCCATCGTCTGCCATTCAATTTTCCCCCATTGATCCACCGAGATAATCTTGTTCTTTTGCTGCCCTTCATCGCCATTGTTGAAGAAGAGATGTGGAAATGTGCCAGCAATCTTAATGATGTGAGGACCTGCATTGGTGTAAGTATGACTGAAATTATCGCCATCCATGAAGCTTTCAGGGTGATTGCCATCGCCCCAGTTCACCACAAAGTCATAGCCCTCGCCATTGGTCGGAATCGTGATGGTTTCACCTGCACCCACATTCCACTTGGTGATAAACCACGCATCATCAGCAATCACCGTAACGGCAATGGTTCGTGTTACAGTTCGACCATCTTCGTTGAGTGTCAATTCGAGTTGGTAAGTGGAAGGATTGCCTGTTTGAATAGCTGCCAACTGTGTAGCATCGACAGTAATGTTTGTCGTATTGGTCAAGTCGGTGCCATTGCTCAAGTTCCATGCTTTAGCATGCGCACAATCCGAGTTCAACACATCTGCTAACGTGTGTCCTTGTGCTTGCGTGGTCGTGAGGTGATAGCTTTCGGCACGCAAAGCAAGCTCTTCTGTTAGTTCAAGGGTAGTGAAATCATCTGCCACCGAAGCAATCACGGTGCGCGAACTGCTTTCATGTGTGAAAGTCATGTTGTGCGGACCGACAGCATTGGAAGGCATGGTCGAAGCCGTAGCAGTGAGATAGTCGGGCGAGCCTGTCAGATTCCACGCTTTCAGTCCGGCAATCAGACTAGGCATGTGGCTTAAAGCCATGCTTTGCTCCACCACATACCATTGCGCACGTATCGCTTTGCCATTTGCTTCATCCACCGTGGTGAAATCATCAATGAAGTAGAAAGGAGCCGCCACAGCTGTTCCTCCTGCGGAAGACGGCAATTGCACATAGCTTGTTTCATCGCTCCAATCGGCACTCAAAGTGTATGCCACTTCACTATTATATCGCCCAATTTGGGTGGAAGATATATTCACAGTTGCTTCACCGTTGGCATCGGTAGATGTTAGTCCACTTTCATAGTCTTCTATACCGAAGTTCAAGGTCGAAGCATTGTTGTTTTTGAATCGCACATTGATGTTGGGCACAGGGTTGCCCAAAGCATCTTTCAGATATGCTTTTATAGTTACTCGTTGCGCACTATTCGCATGTGCGCCATTGGTAGTTACTTCATAATAGGAGTTGATGGTCGCATCGGGTGCACCAGCCACAAAGTGATAGACTGCGGGGCTTCCTTGCAGTGGAGTACCACCGAAGCTCACCGCTGTGCTATATTCACCTGCTATCTCGCTCGACACCGGAATGCCAAATGTGCCATTATCGCCTGCATTAAGGGTGTGCGTATAGGCTGCTCCCACTGCTCCCCCATTGATGGAAACGCCCTCTGTGGCAGCGAAGACTACTTGTGTTTCTGCTTCTGCTTGTAAAATCGGATTGTCATATTGGTCGGCAAGGCGCACCAAGATTGTGTCTCTATTGCCCACCACGGCATTATCATACGACACATGCACCGTGCTTTTCGCTGTTGAAACAGGTCCTGCCACGAAGTTATAAGAAGGCGCATCAAAAGCTCGGGGATTACTGCCATTAGCATCATCACACACCGAAAAAGTGGTGGTGTATTCGCCTGCCACGGTGGAAAATCCACGAATAGTAGCTGCACCATAGACTGCCTCTAGCAACCAATCGCCATTGGGCAATATGGTCAGACGATCATCACTCACTACTGTTGCCGTAACATTATCCGTCTTCGCAATATGTACATAGCCTGTACCACCTAAAGGGTTATCGTTTTGATCACGAAGCTGAATCGTTGCCGTTACATAATCCACTCCATCGGCAGTAGCTGGACTACCTGTAATCACAACAGTACTCTTACTTGTATCTAATTGAATAAAGGTGTGTGTCAATCCATCTGTCGGATTAATTGCTTCCCATACATCCGTGCTTGTTTCCACAGAAACAATAGTAGTGTAAGTAGCTCCAAGGTTTGAAAACCCTTTGAAAAGCACTTCGCCACTCACATTGGTAGTCAGTATCTGCTCGGCGTTATATCCACTTCCCCAATTAATGTTGGCATCCGCAGAAATCTTCACCCTCGCACCTTTAATCAAGTTGCCATATTGGTCGCTGATGGTCGCTTTGATTTCGTTTTCAGCAACCTCATTGGCTGGAGAATTATCCTGCACCACGATTGCTTTCGTTTTATCATTTGTTGGCTGAGGTGCAGCAGCGGTAAACTCATAGCGCACTGGCACCCCATTGGCTGCGGTAACTTCATTGCCCTCGGAATCGAGCACTTTCACCGTGCCCACGGTCTTATATAGTCCTGCGGTTTCTGATTCGGCAGTAACTGTTGCCTGACCGTTATCATCAGTCGTTTTCGTCACATTGGCATAAGTCGAGCCGTCATAGCGCACCAAGTTAGTGGTGGCATCATTGCTTTGCAACTGTGCTTTTTTGAACACCGCTTGCTGCCCTCGCACCGCATTATGATATTTATCGAGCAGGGTAATCGTCAAAATAATCGGACTGCCCACCACTTGCTTGTCGGGCGTGGCAGTAATGGAAGAGTTGGCGACATAAATCTCGCCATTCACATAGCTATATTTCATCGGACTGCCTGTGATGGTTTCATAAGTGCCATCGTTGTCATAGTCATGACTCACCGCGGTGCTAAACTCCGTCCATGCTTTGGTTGATGTGGCATAGACACGCAATGTACCATCGGCTCTTGTGGGTGCAATGAGGTCGGTGTTGGCAGCCACTGAAACTTTCGTGCTGTCGGTTTCCGTCAAAGTGTAATAATAGAACGACACCGGGTCAGTAGCAGCGAATTTCACATTCACATTCGGCACCGGATTGTCGTTCGCATCAAGGAGCTTCACCAAGAATCGGTGGGTCTTCACGCCATCAGCTGCCACGGTGTCTTGCGTGAGCTTCACCACCGAACTTTTGCCGGTGCCCATGTCGGGCTTGTCAGCACCAAAGGTATATATGGCTGGGGTCGAAATATCCCCTTTCGATATGTTGATTACATCATCAGGATTACTCACCTGTGCCGTAAACACGGTGCTATATTCCGCTGCTTTGAGTGAAGTGATGCTGTAGGTTACTACGCCATTCTCATCAGTTGTTTGCGAAGCATTGGGAGTGAACGTTGCATTGGGCGTTGCCTTAAATTTCACAGTTGCCCCCGACAAGATTTCGCCAAGCTTATCCACCACCGTTACTTTCACCGTGTGTGCATCGGTGCCATTGGCTGCTTTGAAGACGGCAGCGGTAGTTACTTCTACGGTACTTGCTATCAAATCAGGAGCTGGATGCACCTCCACAATGGCGGTTTCAATCTCGGCATCACAGTCGTTGGCATCTTTTGCCCACACCCGATAAGACGTTGTTTCATCAATCTCCCCCATGTTGAACGTTAGACCAGCGGCATCGCCTTGCTGCATCGTAGCTTCGCCCACCAGATTGCCGGTGGCATCGAGTGCCTGCACATAGTAGTTCACAGTCGTATTCAACGCTGCCAGCGTGATAATTGCGTCCTCCTTTTGAAAGATGGAAAGTGCTTCCACTTCCACCCCACTCACATCGGGAGCAATCGAACCACCATCGTTGATGGTGTTGTTGGTTGTACTTTGATCTCCCCAGCCTTGCGCAATGAGATAATCACGTGCATCAGCCCCAGCACAATATTTCACCCCTGCTGCACCGAAGCGCACATTGGTTTTCGGTGTGCCTGCTGTGGCAAGTGCTTTCACTTGCGCTTCCCAGCTGATGAGTAGTTTGTCATAGTTCTCCACCGAAAGAGCGGTGTTGTCGAGCATGTTCGACGCTCCATTCAAAGCCAGACCAGCAGCTGACGACACATTCGCAATCTGAAAGCTTGAAATATCTTGGTCGAAGAATCTCGCATTGATAAACATGTTGGCATAATCAGTTACCTTGTCGGTTTTCAAGCACTTCACATCTTGGTTGAACGCCACCGACACCGGCTCGGCTGAGGTCTGTTTTGCACCAAACATATGGCTCACATCAGTGAGTACGGCTGTTGTGGGAACTAACCACGCTAAAGACTTGCTTGCCGTATTACCTACTTCCCCATTATTAAACAACACTGCTTCGGCAAACATTGACTGGGTGGTGGTCAGCGCACGCACATCCCAACCGCTCACCGATTGGTTGAAGGCTTCGGCATCGTTAAACATCTCCTTCATGGTGGTTACCTTGGCAGTCTGTGCGCCCCATGCGATAGGCTTCAATCCATTATTGGCTGCATCGCCATTATTAAAAGCTGTGGCATGATAGAACATGCGCTCCATGGTTTCGATATTGCTCACATTCCAACCGCTCACATCGAAGTTCACTTTGCCAGCACTCGCAAACATGTTTGATAAATCTTTACAGACGCTCAAATCAGGTGCATCAGTGGCGGTTACTTGCAAATTATCGCAATTGGCAAAAGCATTATTCATCGTCGCCCATTGCACATCGCCCCATGCGGTGATGGCTTTCAGCTGATTGTTCTGCCCTCCCGATGAAAAATGAATGCTTGGGAAGCCCGATTCACGCACGCCATCAGCATCATCATCCAGCATTGGCACAATCTTCACTTCATAAGTGCCAGCGGTTTTATAGGTGTGTTGAAATGCAACACCATCAGCGAAAGAATCCACATAGCCATCGCCCCAGCTCACCATGAAGTTATAGCCCGATTGGGTAGATTGCGTGGGGATTGTCATCTCTTTATTGCTTTCTAGCACCTCCCACTCCATCACAAAAGGATTGTATTGGCAGCCTAGTCCGCCATCCACAATATCGGTGTATGCGGTTGAAGCAT
>JBKECD010000124.1:0-2238 GCA_047974225.1 Mangrovibacterium sp. | reverse complement strand
TTCTGCCTAAGACAGAGTTTTTGGGCAAGAGCAACACCAATATGTATGGTGATTTTGTGATGCAAGTAGATGATGTGGTGAAGCAAATCAGAAAGGTGCTAGAAGAAAAAGGAATTGCGGAAAATACTCTTCTCGTTTTCACCAGTGATAATGGCTGTTCTCCTAAAGCTAATTTTGGCGAATTGGAAAGAGTGGATCACGACCCAAGTTATGTTTTCCGAGGAATGAAGTCGGATTTATTTGAGGGTGGTCATCATGTGCCGTTTATTGTGGAGTGGCCTGCTGGAGCTCGAAAAAATACAAGTTCCGACCAAGTGATTTGTACGACAGATTTCTTTGCTACTTGTGCCGATATCGTTGGCTATAAGGTGAAAGATACCGAAGCGGAGGATAGTTATAGTATGCTTCCGATGCTTACAGGAAATAAAAGCAAGGCAGAAAGTCGGGAATATATAGTGCACCATTCGATTGATGGTTCTTTTGCAATCAAGAGTGGCGATTGGAAACTTTGCGTCTGCTCGTATTCGGGAGGTTGGAGCTATCCGAGAATACAAGATGTGAGAAAAGAAAATCTAGACTTGCCTGAGATGCAGCTCTATAATCTGAAGGAAGATATCGGCGAAACAAACAATCTGATAGCAGAATACCCTCAGAAAGCAGCGGAGCTTAAGGCACTGCTTAAAAAAGCTATTCTTGACGGGCGGAGCACGAAAGGTGCGAAGCAGCAAAATGAGAAAATGGACGGTTGGAAGCAAATCGAGGTGATTGTGAATTAGTACAACTTGAATTGAAGCAAAAAAGCGCTTGTGATGGTGTGTATTCTACGTCATCGCAAGCGCTTTTTTTGTTGCCCCACATGTAAAAATGTAAAGGGGAAAATATGGGACAGGGGATATTTTGGGGTCTGAGTAAATAGGCTGTATCGTTGTAGGGGCGTAGCCCTGATATCTTTGTGGCAAAAAACATGTGCAACCACTCAGCAACTGTGGGGCTATCGGGTTGAGAATCCGAAAATTCAATATCCGAAAATCCCTAATTATTTATTGATAATTGATTTATCTCTTCTGCAGAAAGACCTGTGGCTACTTGAATCATTTCAATAGAAGCGCCTATGCTTAATAGATTTCGAGCTGCCTTTTCCATTCCTATTACTTCGCCTTCTGCTCTGCCTTCTTCTCGCCCTTCTTCTCGCCCTTCTGCTTTGCCTTTCTCTTCTCTCTCTCGGGCAGCTGCTTCAACAGTGAGCTCCACACGTGCAGCATCTTGATAGCGGTCATAGACTGCTAATTGTTTCTTGGTGAAAGAACTCTCCTTCAAAATCTCTAGTGCTTGTTGGATTTCTTCCGCACTGTTTTCTAAGCCTTCGGGAAGACCGTCCTTGCCTTCATTAATCTCTGTCAGCAGGCGCAACCAAAGCACTTGCATCTTTTTTTCGCTGAAATTCGTAGGCTTGAATTTGGGCAATTCCACAAAGACATACTCAAAACCTTCAATCTTATCGTTGATGTCTTGATTGTTTATTATCGAAAAATGATGAATGTAATCCTCTGAGTCTTTGCGCACAATGCTATTAACCAAACTCAGGGCATAAACCGGCTGCAACGACTCATAGCCCTGTCCCGAATCTAGCTGAGAGGTGTAAGCCTTTCCGACATTAAACAGCACACGCTTAGCGAAATGACTCGTCCAAAACATTTGCATCTCCACGATGAAATACCGTCCACGATTGTCTTTGCATCGAACATCGACAATGGAGTTTTTCAACTCTGGAATAACTGGCACTTGCTCCGAAGGGAGATATTCCACTTCCGCAATCTGTTGACCGTCAGCCAACGGCAACAGTGCATTAAGCAGACTCTTGATAAGGTTGGCGTGCTCGCCAAAGATCTTCTTAAAGGTCAAATCGTTTTTGGGGTCTAAATATCTCATGCCGTATTACTTATTTCTTATTGCCACAAAGATAAGAATCAATTACGAATTACGAATCGGCTTGCACTGAAAAATCTCATCCCCACCCACTCCCGCAGGCAATCCCCCAACGCCCCAAAGGGCGTTCCGTAGAGCCGCATTGAATGCGGCTCAATACAACCCGGAAACACCAACCCCTAGCGGGGCTATCTGATATGGCGATATGCTTTTGCTTAGACCCAAAATTTCCCCTGTTTCGCAAAAATGACAATTGGAAGAAGTGATAGTTGTTACAAAAGTAAAAGTACTTTGGGCTTGCTGCACGTGCAG
>JBKECD010000096.1:0-3451 GCA_047974225.1 Mangrovibacterium sp. | reverse complement strand
TAAATTCTTCAAATTCGATAACTTAAACTCGTGATTATCTTGTTTAGATTTGCGCTCCAACCGCTCTGCGCTAAGCTCAATCGGCAAATTAGGCAATCCGCCCATCAGTAAAGCATCACTCGGCATACCCATGTCAAACACAAACCCATCCTCTAAATCGCCTTTAATAAGCATATCCAAGTTCTCATTAAAAACCCGATTCACCTCGACAGCCCGATACCGAACCTCATTCAAAGGCTCACCTGTATTATGCTCCACAACAGCATTCAAATAATCCTCGCTGCTCGAATACGATTCTTTACTAGGCTTTGCTTGCATCTGAAATCCTCGCTCGCTCCGTGCTAAAATACTCATAATATCATTGTGGCTATATGAAACGCCAAACACTTCACGAACTAAACTCCGAACCCTTGCAATAGTACGCTTAATCAGATTAGGCTTCTTATACCGCTCCGCCATACTTGCAATGTATTCCTCTGCTATTAATAATTGGTCATCGCCATACAATTGTCGCAAATTCTCCTTATCAACTTCGGTCATGCTGTCGTAAACGCCCTGAAGGAATCTATCCAACTTCTCATTCTCCCCAAACACATTACGAAGCCCCTTGTGGGCTAAAAGCTCATGCAAAACAATAGCCCGAACCTCTTCTTTGTTGTTGATATTCTCCCCAACAATAAACACCTGCCCAGTCGCTGCATCAAAAATACCCTGAACCTTTCCACCAGCTTTTTTAACTTGCCGTGCAATATGCGGTGGAAGCTCGCTCGAATCCTGAACCGTGTAAATCTGATTATCTCCAAACTCAGCTCGTAAATCAGCAGCAGCTTTGTCTATATCCGACATAGGAACTTTGCCGTTGTAGGGTTTAGACAGTTCTTCGGATCGAAATTTAATATCAGAATTTTTGCCATTGTCAAAATCTTCTATTATCTTTGATGTCAAATCCAAATCCAAATATTTCACGTCAGCGAGATTGGTTCGCTGTTGGTCTATGAGGTTTTGGATTTTTTCTTTATTCAGATATATCGCTTTATCTTGACTAATCCAATTTAACCACTCTGCCGTATCTTTTGGAAAAAGTCCTCTGATAGAATTTACAGTTATGCCATTCTTATTCTGATTGAAGTGTACCCCTACCAAGAACCGTTTATCTCCTTGTTTGATAGATGTGATTAAGTTTTGCGACTTATCAGGATTGCCGTAAGAAAATACAGCTATTGGATTAGCAATAGCTTTTGGCAAATCTTTAATTTCTGATGAATCAAAACTATGCCCTGTATCACTTGTCTTCTTATCCAACTGCGTCAATGAAAGCTCAATCGGCAAATTGGGGAAGCCACTATTTATGAGCGTTTCACTCGGCATACCTAGCTTGAAAATATGACCTTTAGGCAACGCATCTTTACGCTTTAATTCAGAATTGAACTCATCATTCACCTGCTCCAGATTTTCCTCCACCCGAAACCGAATATCATTACTTCCCTCATCAAATGTGCCTACATTATCCGTGGCTGATTTGATTTGGTTGGGAGAAAATGCTACAAAATCATCATCAAGAATAATGCCGTCATATCCATTATTAATAATTTGGTCAGTTGTGAGGTTTTCATGTTCATTCCATTCTGCTGGATTTCTCAAATTAATAAATAATGGCTTAATCTTACCCGATGATGCAGAACCACTTTCGCCACGCTCAATCTTCCCTTTGTCAGAAGAAAACCAAAATACGGAATCCATAGTTTTATCCGAATCAAAAACATTAAAATCAGCATTAGTCCCATGATAAACCACCATTGGTTCTCCATTCTTATCAACAACCTTACTCGACTCCAACAAATATTTCCCACTTTCATAGGATTTTTCAACTCCTTGTAGTAAGTTTGTCATTGAAATCGAACTTAATACTGGATTATCGGGAGTGGGCTTGTTACCCTCCACAGTGCGGAATTGCCCGTCGTTTTCCTTTATTAATTCGATTTCTTGTATTTCATAGGTATAATATTTATTCCCCTCGCTTCTCGTCTTCTTTACGGTAGTTTTAATTCGATAAGGATTATCACTAAGACTGATAGCCCCACAATACCCTCACGAATAACATCAGGTAAGATTTTAAGTACTGAAAGATGCACATCTTTAGGGGACTTCTAAAAATTAGTTTATAATTGGGGAAGCTGCTAAATACAGCTGTTGTTCATTTTGTTTTCTGAGAGTATCTTTTGCACTAATTTCTTAAATCATAGCTCGCTATGCTTTGGCGAAATTAGCCCAAAATACTTCGACTTCGCTCAGCAACCATCTATCTCTCATAAAATCAAAATGACCTGACAGCTAATTTTTAGAAGTCCCCTTAATTCTTTCAATTTGCAACAGAGCCCCGAAGGGGTATCATTATTGTAGCCATGGGCGTAAGCCCAATGGAAAGAAAGAAAATGATATCTCTGTTAGCCCCGAAGGGGTGATATTATTCCAATGTCGCCCTCTCGGGGCTTTTCCAAATTTCCATTATTATACCCATCGGGCTTACGCCCGTGGCTATAATAATAACACCCCATCTCGCATTAACACATTAGCACATTATCGCATTAGCACATTAACACAAAAAAAGCCCCTGCTAATATTTCTATCAACAAGGGCTTCACTAAATGGGCGACTACCTACTCTCCCACATTTCTGCAGTACCATCGGCGCTAACGGGCTTAACTTCTCTGTTCGGAATGGGAAGAGGTGGAACCCCGCCGCTATAATCACCTAATGCTTTTTTGGAGTTATGAGTTATGAGTTATGAGTTATGAGTTGCAAATCTGCACTATACACTCTTCACTCCTCCCTCTTCACTAACTTCCAACACTTAAATATCATAACATATCGGGAAAATCAAAGTACAATCATCTCTTTCGTACAGACGAGGCATGCCTCGTCTCTACTCAACCTTAAAAAATAGTCGAAAGTCTTCGGGTAATTAGTACTGCTCGGCTTAATGTGTCGCCACAAATACACCTACAGCCTATCAACGTCGTAGTCTCCAACGACCCTTATAAAGAAATCTAATCTTGAGGGAGGCTTCGTGCTTAGATGCTTTCAGCACTTATCCCTTCCATACATAGCTACCCAGCAATGCTCCTGGCGGAACAACTGGTGCACTAGAGGTATGTCCACCGCGGTCCTCTCGTACTAGCAGCAGCTCCTCGCAAATTTCTAACGCCCACAACAGATAGAGACCGAACTGTCTCACGACGTTCTGAACCCAGCTCGCGTGCCACTTTAATGGGCGAACAGCCCAACCCTTGGGACCTTCTCCAGCCCCAGGATGTGACGAGCCGACATCGAGGTGCCAAACCGCTCCGTCGATATGAGCTCTTGGGAGCGATCAGCCTGTTATCCCCGGAGTACCTTTTATCCTTTGAGCGATGGCCCTTCCATACGGAACCACCGGATCACTATGCTCTAG
>JBKECD010000062.1:0-10253 GCA_047974225.1 Mangrovibacterium sp. | reverse complement strand
GCTTCTGGAAGCAGGAGCTGATATTAATGCACCTCATAGCTATGCAGGCTTTGAAATTAATGCACTCACGGCATTAGCTGGTTGGGGTGATGATTTGCACCGACCCTTAAAGTTGGCAGAATGGTTAATCAAGCACGGTGCAAAGATAGAGTGCTATGGGCGGTCAGCGTTCTTGTGGGCTATTTGGGAAAATAAGCTCGATTTCATAAAGCTCTATGCCGACAAGGGGGCGGATTTACTTTTTGAGGAAGCGGATGGAGCTACCATGTTCTCGAAGATATTCACTGATAGTCCATCGGGCAACGCATATATTGTGAACGATATGATCAGCATGCTTCATCAGCTGAAAAAAATATGCGATAAAAAGAAAGTTGCTTTTCCGCTTGACAAGACCTTTGTTTGGGGATTAGAGGATTTCAACGATTTGCAATTTAGCGGAGAATTACCCACTGCCTTTCTTTTTAATACCTACTTGCGTCCCCGATATGCCGAGTTGCAAAAAATGGGCTGGGACATCAACAAAAATTTCTCAGGACTTTACGCTCACGGCAAAAGCTCCTACGATAAGGGCAACACCTATCTGGGGCATATGCTCCGAATGCCAAGCGTGAATGATGCCATACTCACCAACTTATTCGACAACTGTCCGGAGCTTGATATCAGTCTCACTGGAGAAAGAACGGCTCTGTTTTGGATGATTATGGCAGGAATCAGTGCTGAGGTGATATGCCGAGTGATACCCCAAACGAGCAATTTAGATGAAATATACGAATATTCAGACATGTCTTTTGGCTACCTCTATCAGGTGATGAAATCTGATTTAACCATTGCCGACCCCAATTGGAAATACACCATCTGCAAAGCCCTATTGGAAGCGGGTTGCGACCCTGATATTATCATGACGCAGGATGTTGAGAACTCTCCCATGGTGCGCTCCGAACAAACCATGCTGGAATACAGTGCGGCTCTTGACTTGCCTGATATTTTCAAAATGCTACTCGATTTTGGTGCCGACCCTCATCGCCCTATGTGCGGCTATGAAGAAACATTGGAGCACTACATCGCCACAAGAACAACTCACCGACTGAGCGATGCCAAGGCTATTGCACTGCTGGAAGAGCTCGACCGAAGAAATCTCCTCGATATAGAAGCTAAAACCTGCAATGGAGCTACTCCTCTGTTATATGCCGTGTCAAAAGGGCAAACAGAGTTGGTCGATTATCTGATAAAGAAAGGAGCGAATGTGCATGCCGTTGGCGGATTTGATAATTCTACCGCCATGAACCGAGCTATTTCAAACTGGAATTGGGTTTCCAAAGAAAACAGACTTCGCACCGTTCAGTTGCTGGCGGATGCTGGAGCTAGTGTCGAGCTGACCGATGCCGATGAGTATTCGCCATTAATGTGTGCTGCCGAATGTGGTTGCTACACTGTGGCAGAAGAACTCATTAAGCGTGGGGCTGATGTAAATCAGGCTGTGCCCTATGTAGGGAAAACAGCCGTGCATTTTGCGGTGATGGGAGCTTATGGGTATGACGAATATCCAGATGATGAAGATTGTGAAGACAATAATGCGATGAATGAACCCTTAAAGCTTCGCATTATTAAGCTTTTAGCCGAAAAAGGTGCCGACCTTAATCTGTCGTATGAGCGTGGATATACGCCCCTCATCCACGCCATGATGTATGGTCGCATGGAGATTTTTGAAGGCTTAATCAAGCTGGGAGCAAGTGTGAATGCTGCGGATTTCTACGGGCGAACACTGCTCATGATGACTTCCATGTATGGCTCAATGCCCTTTGTGCGCGTGCTGGGAAGGCAGCGAAACTTAAATGAAAGTTTCTTGCTTACCGACCAAACGGGCAACAACGCACTGCACTACATCGTGAGCCGTCATGGGGGTGAGGCTGAAAAGCAGGAAGATGAAATCATGCAATTACTGCCTGCATTTATTGAGAATTGTAAAATCCCAATCATTCGGAATAAGCATGGTGTTAGTCCGCTGCACCTTGCAGCGTTGGGCGGCTTCAGCGAGGTGGTGGAATATCTCATTAAAGAACAGCAGATGGATGTGAATGAGAAAGATCATGAAGGAAATACGCCGCTGCTTTGGACTTTGGATACGGATGAAGAAATAGAAGAAATGGTCAGCAGCGATAGGCTTCTGAAAATGCATAAAACCCTAATCAATCTTGGTGCTGATGTGAATTGTGCGAATGCCGATGGCAAAACGCCCCTTATGGCAGCGAGTCGATGCGGCAAGCAAGCGGTCGTTGAATTGCTCAAAGAAGCAGGAGCGAAAGGCGACTTTTAATATGAAAAAACGAAAAATAATGATAAATTTTTTACTCGAATATGTGCTCTTCTCACTCGTTGGCAATGTGGTTTTATGGTCGCTATTGCTGGGCATTCTTGCCTTCGCCTATTTCAGCAAAGCAAGCTGGCTGACCAACTATGCTGTGTATGTACTCATCCTTTTTTTCATGCAAACACCAGTGTTAATTCCATTTTTTATTGATGGTGTGGTGAAGAAAGTACTCCCTTTTGTGAGAGGATATTCAGAGGTTGCCCCTTGGCTGCTCTTCTTCACCGTCCCTGCTGGCTTGCTAGCCTTGCTCATCTGGACAGGGAAAATCATTTGGGAAAACCTCAAATAAGGGGACTTCTAAAAATTAGCTTTTAGGTCATTTTGATTTTATGAGAGATAGATTTTGGGCTAATTTCGCCAAAGCATAGCGAGCTATGGTTTAAGAGATTAGTGCAAAAGATACTCTCAGAAAACAAAATGAACAACAGCTGTATTTAGCAGCCTCCCCAATTTAAAACTAATTTTTAGAAGTCCCCATAATATAATTACAAAAACACATGCAATCACTTTACATTTTAATCGCCTTGCTACTACTTCAAATTTCAGCATTCAGTGCCACACCTCAAGAGCGCAAACAGCATTGGTTGGCGCAGCGGAAGCTAGTTCAATCACGTGTGGAAACCATAGAAAATGACAGTATTCAAATGGAGCTAGCCTCAGCGGTTCGCTTCGTTTTGATGTACGAAAGAGAGGCAATTCAGAAGCTGCTCGTGCCGGAATTTCCAAGCTACAACCCAAGTCCTTATTTTCAAGAAAGGAACAGCGTATCCAATGAAGAATTGTTGGAAAACTACATCAAAGGGCAGCTATTAGTGGCTGAAGAATTATCGGCAGACAAAGCCACCGTGCGCATCTTAGACCCATTCGCACTGAGCTTTCCATGTCGCATTTCTTGGCAAGAAATCACCTTTAGCAATCAAAGCACAAGCCCTGTTCTTTCGTATCTGCCAACAGGGCTCGACCCGAATAAGCCCACTGGAATTGTTGTGCTGAAATCGGAAGACAACTTTTTTAAGCTCCCATGGTCGGAAACGCTTCAAATAGACTATTCCAAGCAAGATAAAAGACCTTTCCCCACTCAAATCAAAGCCGAAATAGAGGCAAATCTTCCCGCAGATATTTATCAATTTCACTTCAAGAAAAGCGATGTCGGAAAGCTTCAAACGCAAAACGACATTCAAGTCAAATTGCTGAATATGGAAGGTGCTTATGCCGATATTGAGCTGACAGCTCCCACAGGATTTAACCGGAGAATATCTTCTTGGGTCGCAATGGATGCCCGAGATAAAAGTTCGAAGTTTCTTTACACCGCTAGGACAACGCCTAACTTTTCATATTACGCCGATGAATATCATGAGCTTTATGAACAGCTAACTGCGCAAACTGATTACACCCCGGCGTTTCAGCGCGATTTCCTGCAAAAGTATAATGCGCTAGTGCTGCGAGAAGCGCAAGAAATGCCTGATGACACCAAGCATTATCGCTATTTTCAATTTGAGGGCGAGGTGGAAGATGTTATCGTAACTGTTGTTGATTATTCCAATGTTGAAACAATCAAGCAAGAAGTGAGTTATCCGATAATTAAAAATGAAACGGAACGTTTGACCGATTTGCCGACCACCGCCTCGGTTTATGATTGGCTGACGGCTCATTTGCTCGGCAATAAAAACGAGCTCAGCAAAAGAAAATTAAAATCAATAATCCGAGTCAAGCAGCAAATCTATCAGAGTGGGGAGCGCTATGTACATTTTGAATATCCGTATTTGTTGAGCACAAGCTTTTTCAGGCAGGCGGAAAGATATGAGCTGAAAGAAATCGAGTTTCTGAATGAAAACAAAGAAGCGATTGATATCGACTCGTTTAAAACCTTGTTTGGAGGAAATGATTTATACACTTTCTACAAAGGATTTGAGTATGTTCCGAGCAAATTCCCCGAAACACCTCATTATGCCAAAGGTGTCATGGAAGTGAAGCTTGCCAAGATTAAAAAGAAGACTTACAAGGTGGATAAGCTTCCTGCTGGATTGAAAATTATGGACAATGCCCTGTACATTAATCCTGATGCTTTCGACACGAAATATGAAGTGGCGGTGAAAGATAGCACCCATCAATATTTGAAACAAATAACAGAATATCGGGGAGTTAATTCGCACCAAAATGAAGACTATCAGTTGGTGAACTACTATTATGGAACGCCTCATACGGTGGAGGTATATCAAATGACTGGGACGAAAAAAGCAGAATATAAGTTTGACCTAAAGCTCAAGCAAGAAACAGAGTTTGACTTCTGGGATCGGGGTTCGCCATTCTTTTGGTGGTAGGCGTGTGGGCTTCGGTTCTAGTAGAAAAAAAGAGCTTCTCGATAAAAACGAGAAGCTCTTTTCATAGTGTGTGTTTGCAAAGGCGTTTTCTTTGCGAAGTGTCGTGTGTTTGTGAAGTGTTACGCTTCACGCTAAACTTTCTGATAGTAGTGTAACTAGCATTGATTTACGATTGCAAAGTAAAACAATTAAAAATTAATACCACTTGACATTAATCAATATCGTTTCGAGTCGGGGCATCAACCAACTAAATTCTTTTTCAACGTTTCAAACTCTTCTTCACTGATTACTCCACTGTTTAATAAATCTTTTAACTTCAGCAGCTCATCAGAAACCGAAAGATTTGAATGATTATTTATTGTTTGCACTTGTCGCGATAGCTTTTTGAGCTTTCTCACTTCGGCATTTATCGTTCGCATGAGCATCGTGTGATTGACCATCATATTTGAGCTGAAATGGCTGGTTACTCCTTCGGTTCTTCTGATGGTCAATTGAGCATATCCCAACATCTTTCCCCAAAATCCAAAACTAACGTATGACTCATAGATGTCTTCCATTGGGATGTCGAAATAGGACTTTCGCCAAGGCAAAAAGCCTGATTTAATAATCAGTTCTTCTTCGGTGAGTATCCATCGGCAAGATTTGATGCGCCAAAAGGCATTGAACGACATGAGTAGAATTATTAATCCTATTATCAGAACCAAGTATCCGAAAATCGTTTGTTTATCATCGGCTGACCCGACTAGTGCGGTCATCAGTCCGAATAGAGTTCCAAATATGGGCAAGACATAGGCTATCCAATGCTTTTTAGATTCAGCAACGACATTGTTTTTTGTTTTTTCTTTCATGATGTGTATTGTAATTAATATATAAGTATTTCCGTTAGATTACGTTATGCTCTCGCAGCATTTTGCCCTTTACTCGGGAAAAGGCTTCGGAGGTCATGCCCAAATAGCTCGCCAAATGCTTAAAGGGCAGTAGTCCAAAAATAGCTTTGTTCGTTTTGATAAAATTTAGAATTCGCTCGCGGCAGGGCTTCTTTGTTTCCGCAATGTGATTCATCACATCATCGCTAAACTGACAGACCACAAGCATAAACATCTCCAAAAACTCGGGGAACTGATTCACTAGGCGAATTAAATCTTTATGCTTTAATTGCACCACCTCGCTAGCGGTCAGCAATTCACACGAAAAGCTAATTTTGCGCTCTCGCTTGCGAAACACCGACTGCATGGGCGATGTAATCCGTTCTTCGCCCACCAGCCAAAGTGTTTGGTCTTTCCCCTTGATGTCTTGCACATACACTCGCGCTAGCCCTTGTTGAATAAAAAAATAGTCGCAACAATTGTCGTTAGCCCAAAACAAATGTTCATTTGGAAGATAGGTCTTCACTTCGATTGCCTCGCGCAATGCTTCTTCTGCATTTTTACTCAGCAAAATGTGTTTTTTTAGATATTCTATCATAATTAGAGATTAGAGTTGTGATTACTTTGCAAAAGTCAAATCAAGTGCAAATGTAAAGCAAACAAACTATATGTGCAAAGTGTATTTTTATTTTTCTAATAAAAAGTGTGGTTGTGTATTTTTGCAACCTATTGTTTTGTAATCGTTTTGAAACTATTGTTTTTTGATGTTGAAAATTATTCTTTTATTTCTTACAAAATGAATCTTTCGACAAAATACTGTCAAATCGCATGGTTTCTCCCTTAAAAACTAATTTTTAGAAGTCCCCTTTCGTAAAAATCATTAGTTTTGCATTCATACAAACGCATGCTAATCGGAATTACTAATTTCATCATGGCAACAAAAAGACAAGTTCGCACCATTGAAATAAAAGAGGAAATGCTCGACACGGTGCGTCGAGTGCTAATCAAGCATGGTTTTTATTATCTGAATGTGAAGACCTTTGGCGAGGAGTCGAAGGTTGATGTGTCGGCACTATATCGGCACTTTGGTGGTTTCCAAGAGTTGCTCGACACCTATCTCGCGCGACAAGATTTTTGGCTGAATAATCTGCGGAGAGAAGATGCTGCGGAAGCCGACAATCCAATCGATTTCCTCAAAGAGATTATCAGGGAACAATTTGAGCTTGTTTGGAAAAACGAGGATTTTCAGCAGATATTAGTTTGGGAGCTTGCCGACAAGGTCAACGGCACACTAGCACTGACTGTGAAAAGGGAAATGTTTTCACGAAAGCTGCTTGCCCAGGGGGAGGATATATTAAGTGCGCAAGGCATCAAATTTAATTATATCATCGCACTCATTTTTGCTGGATTCTACTTTCTAATTTGCCACAAGCATCGGGGAGATTTCTGCACCGTCGATCTAAGTTCTTCTGAAAACAAGGAGGAATTACTCCGCACCATTTTTTGGTTGGTGGACGTACTATTTGAGAAAGTGGAACAAGCAAATGCCTTGCAGCAAGTGGCTATCCAAGCACACCAAGAGGGACTTTCATCTGAGCTTATCGCCAAAATCACGAAACTTTCGATGGAGGAAGTGGAGCGATTGAAAGAGTGTGCAGGAATTGATGTGAAATGACTTGCGAAATAACGGATTATTCCCAAATCTTTCCAGAAATTTTCCTCATTTTTGCGCCATGAAAATTTTGCTTATAGAAGATGAACTGCAACTCCAGCAAAACATTAAGGAGTCTTTGTGTAAAGAAGATTTTTTGGTCGAATGTGTTTCTACCTTCGATGATGCCTTTTCAAAAGTAGCCATATATGATTATGACTGTATTCTGCTTGATATTATGCTGCCCGGGGGAAGTGGCATCGACATTCTCAAAGAGCTGCGGAAGCTGGAGAAAACAGACAATGTGATTATCATTTCAGCAAAAGACTCTCTAGAGGATAAGGTGCTCGGCTTAGAGCTTGGTGCTGATGATTATCTGACCAAACCTTTTCATCTCTCGGAGCTAAATGCACGTGTGCGAGCAGTCATCCGCCGAAAAAATTTGAACGGAAAGAACGTCATTAAGCTATTGAATGTTGAGCTTGATATTGATGAACGACTGTTTAAAGTAGATGGCGAATTGGTGCACCTCAATCGGAAAGAGTTTGATATCTTGTATTATTTCATGTACAATAAAAATCGACTGATTACCAAATCAGCTTTGGCAGAATATGTGTGGGGCGATGATTCTGACAATGCCGATAGCTTCGATTTTATCTACTATCAGATTAAAAACCTGAGGAAGAAATTAAAAGATGCTCAGGCAAATATTTCTATCGAAGCCACCTATGGTGTGGGCTATAAACTGATACAGCTTTGAAACTACTCAATCAATCTTTAAAATATTTATCAGCTGCCATTTTTCTATTGTTGGGCATTTGGTCGGTTGTTCTTTATTTCAACATGCAACACGAAATAAAAGATAATGCCGATGAGGAATTGGAAAACCACAAGCGACTTATCATACAATACACAGCGAGCGACTCGGTGATTGCTGAAAAGAATAGTTTCGATGAAAGTCTTTACACCTTGAAAGAAATCAGTCGTTCGGAAGCCCTGCAAGCTAAAGACCGATATATCGACACGGATATTTTGATGCAAGATTTTGATGATGATGATTTAGAGTTGGAACCCGTCCGCATGCTAATCACTACATTTGAAGCCAATGGCAGATATTATCAATTGCATATCGCCAATCCGATTGTGGAGCAAGATGATCTTATCGAAGCATTGCTGTGGAATATTGTGGTGCTTTATTTTTTGCTCATTTCGAGCATTGTGTGGGTAAACAATGTGGTGCTTAGAAAAGTGTGGCAGCCCTTTTATCATTTTTTAAATCAGTTGAAGTCGTATAAAATTGGGCAGTCGAAAACAATACCCCATACGGATAGTCAAATCAAGGAGTTTAAAGACTTGGAGCAAGCGATAAACACGATGGTTCGGTATGGTGTGGATGCGCTAAATCAGCAAAAAGAGTTTATTGCAAATGCCTCGCATGAGTTGCAAACGCCATTGGCAATTGCGAGCAATAAGTTGGAACTACTGTTTGAAGATGAACAGCTTTCAGAAATGCAGGTCGAACGGCTTGAAGATACCTATCAGATTTTACAACGTCTGATTCGCATCAATAAATCCCTATTGCTCTTCTCAAAGATTGAAAACCAACAATTCCTAGACATTCGACAGGTGTCGCTCAATGAGGTGGCACATCAGAGTGTGGACGAATTGAGCGACTATGCGAATTTCAAAAATATTGTAATATCGTTTATTGACGATGAGCCAATAAGCAAAGAGTTGAACCCAACTTTAGTCAGTATCTTAGTGAGCAATCTTTTGAAGAATGCAATCTTTCACAATGTTGAAAATGGCTCGATTGAAATCAGCTTGAAAAACAATCAACTTAGCATCGGCAACACCGGCAAAAGGCAAGCCCTCGACAGTCGGATGCTTTTCAAGCGATTCAGCAAAGGAAGTCAATCGGAACATGGTAGTGGCTTGGGCTTGGCTATTGTGCAAGCCATAGTGAAGCATTATCGCTTGCAGATTGCCTATCATTTTTTCAACGGCAAGCACTTTTTTGAAATTAATTTCAGCTAAAAAGGAAAATTCCCAAATCTTTCTAGAATCACACCCTAGCTTTGTCTATTATAAATTTAAATTCAATAGACATGAGAAAGTGTAGTTTAATTATCGGTGTGCTGCTTCTTGCTTTTGGAGCATTAGCAAAAGACATTCCTGCAAGTCAAGTTCCTTCATTAGTCCTCAATCAATTTTACATTGATTTTCCGAAAGCAAAAGATGTGGACTGGGAACTGGATCGAGGATTATATCAGGTGGATTTTGAGTTGTCGTGGACAAGAGACTTAGAGGCATGGTACACCGCCGAAGGAAAGCAAGTGAAGTTGGTTGAAAAAATCACGAAACGAGAACTGCCCCAAGCTGTGCTTGATGTCATTGGCAGAGATTACAAAAATCACACGGTTGAAGATGCCTATCGCATCACAACAAACAATGTAGTAACCCTCAAAGTCGAGCTTGAGCGTTGGTTTGCCGACGATGATATTACGGTGCATTTCAATCTAGATGGAACAATTGTAAAATAATAAAGAATAAATTATGACAGTATTTCGAATTACAGCAGCTGCCATCTTGCTTGCAGCTTTGTGCTCATGCGCAGATGATGACACAGAAACAATCCTATCCACAAAGGATATTCCGACGGAAATTGTGGAATATGTGGGAACTCACTTCCCCGACAATCCAATTTCTACAGCCATAAAGGAGGAAGAGCGAAAGTCGGTAAGCTATGAAATCTTCTTGCAAGGAGGCTTCGAGCTTAATTTTGATGGGAGTTTCAAAATATATGACATTGATGGTGCGACAAAACTTCCCGATTCAGTTATCCCAGAAGCTATCTTGACCTATGTGAGTGAAAATTATGCCGAACGAAGCATCACCGACTGGGAGCTGGAACACACGTATCAACAAGTGGAATTAGATAATTCAATCGAACTCGAATTTCAATTAGACGGAACGTTTATGCGTATTGATAACGATTGAAAAGTAAAATGTCTGGAAACAAAAAATCCCTCGCAATGTGCATTGCG
>JBKECD010000097.1:0-2372 GCA_047974225.1 Mangrovibacterium sp. | reverse complement strand
GCATCGCCCTTCACATATTGCGCAAAGCGAATATTTCGGATGCTGTAATATTCCTCCACTTCTCCAGAGTTAGCATCGGTGCTGCTGTTTTTATCCCATTTATTGCTCAGGCTTGCGATGCCTGCTAAAGTGTTTCCTGCCGACTCGATTGACCATCTCAGGTAGTGATGGCTGCGAGGAGATGTGTGCTTGGGCTTGTTGGTTGAGGTGAAATTGAGCGCCATGATAAAGTGGTCGGTATAACTACTTTTGATGTAGAGGTCTTGAATTGAGTTGATGAAATTTTCATTATATTTCTCCATATTCACCAAGTTGAGGTCGAGCAGGTTGAGCATGTTGGTGCGTGATTCCTTGCTTTTCCATTGATACCCGAATTGAAAAGTAGTGATATCGCGCGTATAATCGGGGCGGTCTTGATAGTTATATCCGATGGTGAAAATCGTCTGTGGCACACTGTAATTATACATCATCGAAAAACGAAAAGGACCCACTAGGCGAGGGACTGTCAGAGAAGCTTCCACGCCATATTCTTGGGTGTTGAAATCCACCATTTCATTTGAAATCACTGCTTGCTGCCGCTCACGAGCGGTGCGTAAATTGAGGTTGAGCATTTCCGCTCCTTTGAAAAGGTTGCGATGTGTGTAGTTGAAATTACCAGCCACACCAAGGTTGCCCGACGAGTTAGTGCCCTCCAATTCAATGGCAAATCCCTGTTTGCTCATCGGCGAGAGATTGATATTACAAGCTAATCGCCCGACGGAATCGCCCTCCATTTGTTCTTTCTCGGTGAAATTAATGTCCACAATCTTGAATTGCTGCACCGAATTAAGGAAGCGCATTGTTTTCGCCACATTGTCAAGAGCATAATGCACGCTGTCGGTGATGTGATTGGTGTTGATGAGTAGGTTTGATTTGTAGTTTAGCTTGTTGCGATAGACGAAGTCGTAATTTTCTATCGTGAGCGTGTCGGTGGGCGAGAGGTTTCTCCTCTGATAGTTGGAAATATTGGGCAGAAAGCTTGTGTTGTAGGTGTAGTTTTCCACTATATATTTCTGGTGATGCACTACGCTGTCGGATGTTTGTTGCAGGTCGTTGTCGGCGATGATGAGCGTCAAGTCCACCCATCTTCCTTCGAGCATCGAGTCGGCTTCAAAGAAAATATACTCCGGAGTGAAAGCATAGAAACCTCTATTTTTAAGGAGGTTGCTGATTCTTCCACGCTCTTCATTAAGCATATCGACATCGAAAATATCGCCTGCTCGCACCAATTCCACCTCGTCATTATCGAAAATAAAGGGGTGAAGTTTATCGTCGGACACCTTTTGGGTGTAATTCCGAATACGATAAGGCTCACCCGTGTCAATCAGGTAGGCAATTTTCACCTTTCGTTTGTCCTCGTTGAAAATAATCGTATCGCGCACCGTTGCGTCATAATATCCTTTATTATTGAGATAGAGGCGAATATTTTCGACTGATCGTTTGTTTTGAGATTCGCTATAAATAACAGGGGCTTCACCGATGCGCTTCATCCAGCCATTTTCCTTCTTTTTGCGGGAAAGATTATACATGCCTAGGTGAAATTTAAACAGCCCAAAGATGCGCATGTTTTCTTTTTGGTTCACTTGTGCTTTCAGCTCGTCTTTATTTATCGACTGATTATCGGTTTCCATCTTCACTCGGTCGATTAAATATTTATCCTGAGGAACATATTTGGTCTGCGAGCAAGCCATCAAGAGAAAAAGAAGCCCGATGGTTGAGGTGAATCGGTGAAATATGTGGTAGTTATTTGGTGTCGGCATGGATGATATTTTCTTCAAGGAGATAATAACTACAAAAATAACATAGTTTGTCGTATGGAGCGCTGTTTTTTTTTGAAAACAACATAGATTGGCACTAATTAAAGTCTGTTTTTATATTCGTTGGCGGAATTAATTTAGCGAAAGCGACAAAAAAATACATTTTTGCTCTCAAAAACCATTTGGCGAAAGCGAGCAAAAATGTTTTTTCTCCCAAAAACCATTTGGCGGAAGCGACTAAAAATGTTTTTTCTCCTAAAAACCATTTGGCGGAAGTACCTAAAATTACTTTATTTGCAAATCTAGTTATTTAGACGAGAATGTGATAACGTTTTTATTTGTCATCTAATCAGCTGTTTGAGACGAGCATCCGCTGAAAAAGCATAAAGTAATTCCGCCAAAGGGTTGTTTTATTTTCAAAACGATTCAGATTGCTTGGGAGTGGGCAAAAAAAATGTAGTAATTTCGCCTGAATTAATATCGAAAACAGATGCAAATAGAATACCATAAAGAACTCGCGAGTACGAATGTTTATGCTAAAAATCAATTAGCTCAAGAGCCAGGGGAGTTCACGGT
>JBKECD010000173.1:0-5601 GCA_047974225.1 Mangrovibacterium sp. | reverse complement strand
TTGGGGGAGATGGAGGGGGCTTTTAATATATATGAAAGTAATATATGAAGACAATCACCTCATTGCGGTCAATAAGGACTGTGGTGAGATTGTGCAAGGCGACAAGACAGGCGATGTGTGCCTGATTGATGAAGTGAAAGCCTACATTAAGCAGAAGTATAACAAGCCGGGCGATGTCTATTTGGGCTCGCCACACCGCTTAGACCGTCCCACAAGTGGGGTGGTGCTTTTTGCACGAACCAGCAAGGCGCTCACTCGTCTGAACGAGATGTTTCAATCGAAAGACGACATCAAGAAAACCTATTGGGCGGTGGTCGATACGCTGCCCGAGAACATGAGCGACCGCTTGGAGCATTACCTGTGGAAAGACGAAGCACGCAATCGTAGCTTCGTGGGTAAGAACCGCAAAAACTCAAAGCTCTGTGCGTTGAGCTATACGCATCGTGCCAGTCTCGACCACTATCACATGCTTGAGGTGGAACTCGAAACAGGTCGCCACCATCAGATACGGGCGCAGCTGTCGCACATCGGTTGCCACATCAAGGGCGACTTGAAATATGGTGCGGAGCGAAGCAATGAAAATGGAGGAATCCATTTGCATGCCCGCAAGCTTGAGTTCTTGCACCCTGTGCGCAAGGAGATGATTAAAATTGTGGCAGACCCTCCGAAGAAAGACCCCATCTGGGGTGCGATTAATCAGATTACAGAGCTGAAAGAGAAGACGAAGTTTTAGGCGAATAGTTTCGTTTTGATACTTTGCAAACAGCACCCAAATTGTCATTTGCTTGCTAATTCCCAACAGATAAATTGCTTTTAAGCTTTCCTTATTTTGAGTTTAAAAGCGATTTACCTATTCGTCGTTCCTTCTTTTTTCAAAATGTATTCGGACTATATTTTTCAAAATGTGATACGAATACATATGTATTCGGACTATATTTTCCCAAATGTGATACGAATACATCGTGTACATGGACTATATTTTCCAAAATGTGATACGAATACATGTGTATTCGGACTAGATTTTCCCAAATGTGATACGAATACACGATGTATTCGAAGCATAATGAAACGAAAAGTTAAAAGCAAATTACTTGTAATTCCCAATTCGCAACTCGTAATTGCGAATTGTTTTTTCTATCTTTGCAACAAAATTAAGATAGCATGAGTATTTCAGAATTAAGCGAACAAGAACAAATCAGAAGAAATTCACTAGCTAAATTGCGTGAATTGGGAATAGATGCCTATCCGGCAGCAGAGTTTCTCGTGAATGCAAAAGCGGCAGAGATAAAAAAAGAATATACAGAAGAGGCAAACAACTTCCAAGAAGTGGTGTTGGCAGGGCGATTGATGAGCCGCCGCATCATGGGTAAGGCTTCGTTTGCGGAACTGCAAGACGAGTCGGGTCGAATCCAAGTGTATATCAACCGCGATGAAATTTGCCCAGAGGAAGACAAGACTTTATATAATGATGTTTTCAAAAAATTGCTCGATATTGGCGATGTGATTGGGGTGAAGGGCTTTGTGTTTAAAACCCAAGTGGGGGAGACCTCGGTGCATGTGAAAGAGCTATTTGTGTTGAGCAAGTCGCTTCGTCCGCTGCCAATTGTGAAGGAAAAAGATGGCGTTACCTATGATGCATTCACCGACCCTGAGATGCGCTATCGCCAGCGATATGTCGATTTGATTGTCAATCCGCAAGTGAAAGATACCTTTATTAAGCGCACGAAAATCATCAACACCATGCGCCAAATGTTCAACGAAAATGGATATTTGGAAGTGGAAACACCGATTTTGCAATCCATCCCCGGTGGCGCAACGGCTCGTCCGTTCATCACGCACCACAATGCGCTCAACATACCTTTATATATGCGTATCGCCAATGAGCTTTATTTGAAACGCCTGATTGTGGGTGGTTTTGATGGGGTCTATGAGTTTGCCAAGGACTTCCGCAATGAAGGAATGGACAGAACGCATAACCCCGAGTTTACGGTGATGGAAATCTATGTGGCTTATAAAGACTACAAGTGGATGATGGCATTCACCGAGCAAATGCTTGAGCGAGTGGCGATGGCACTGCACGGCACCACAGAGGTGAAAGTGGGCGAGCATGTGATTAATTACAAAGCACCCTATCCTCGTGTAACGATGTGTGGTGCAATTAAGGAACACACAGGCTTCGATGTGGAAGGAAAAACGGAGGAAGAATTGCGTGTGATTTGCAAAGAGTTGGGCATTGAAGTAGATGAAACGATGGGCAAAGGCAAGCTGATTGATGAAATCTTTGGCGAGAAATGTGAGCATAGCTACATTCAGCCGACTTTCATCATCGACTACCCTGTGGAAATGTCGCCGCTTACGAAGAAACATCGCGATAATCCAGAACTTACCGAGCGTTTTGAGTTGATGGTCTGCGGAAAAGAATTGGCGAATGCTTATTCGGAATTGAACGACCCGATCGACCAGCGCGAGCGTTTTGAGGAGCAAATGAAGCTTTCAGAAAAAGGCGATGATGAGGCAATGTTTATCGACCAAGATTTCTTGCGTGCACTTGAATATGGCATGCCGCCAACGTCGGGCATGGGGATTGGCATCGACCGCCTCACGATGTTTATGACTGGCGAGCAGTCTATCCAAGATGTGCTGTTCTTCCCTCAGATGAAGCCCGAGAAAAAAGAAACGGCTGACACGAATGAAGCTTATGAGGCTGTGGGTGTTCCTGCGGAATGGATTGAGGTGCTTCGCAAACTGGGCTATAAAAAAGTAGCTGCGTTGAAGGAGGCTTCGGCAGGAAAATTATTCAATGATTTGTGTGGATACAATAAAAAGAATAAATTGGGGCTTTCAAACCCTTCGGCGGATGAGGTGAAAAATTGGTTGAACTAAAACGAATTATCATGACTAATCTCAAAGATTCCAAAGTTGCTATGATTGGTAGCGGGAGCTGGGCAACAGCTCTAGCGAAGATTGTGATGTGCAATGTAGATACGATTTCGTGGTTTTTCAGAAGACCAGAAACGATTGAGGATTTTCAGAAATATGGACACAATCCTCGCTATATGCGTGGGGTGGAGTTTGAATTGGAGCGCATCAAGTTCTATAACGATATGAACCAGATTATCGAGGACAATGATGTTATCTTCATAGCTATTCCATCGGCGTTCTTGCATGGCATGCTGGAAAACGTAACGGTGTCGCTTCAAAATAAATATATTGTGTCGGCGGTGAAGGGCATTGTGCCCGAAACAAACGAGGTGGTCTGTCAGTATATGCATAATCGTTTTGGGGTAACCTATGAGCGAATGAGTGTCATTGCAGGTCCTTGTCATGCCGAAGAAGTGGCGTTGGAGCGTCTGTCTTATCTCACCATTGCGTCGCCTGATGTGCGTCGGGCTCGCCATATTGCCGATTTGATTCAATGTCCATTTATCAACGCCAATGTGAGCGAAGATATTTGGGGCACAGAATATGCCTCGGTGCTGAAAAATATCATTGCCGTGGCTTCGGGCATTGTGCATGGATTGCGCTATGGCGATAATTTTCAAGCGGTGCTGGTGTCGAATGCGGCACAAGAGATTCAGCGATTCCTCGACAAGGTGCATCCGATTGGTCGGGAAATTGTGAGCTCGGCTTATCTGGGTGATTTGCTCGTAACGGCTTATTCGCAATTTTCACGCAACCGCACCTTCGGCACAATGATTGGAAAGGGATACACGATTCGCACGGCGCAATTGGAAATGCACATGGTGGCAGAGGGATATTATGCCACTAAATGTCTGCATGAAATCAATGAGGAGTATAAGGTGAATATGCCGATTTGCAATATGGTGTATAATATATTGTATGGCGGCGCAAACGCTTCAAGAGAAGTGTTGGAATTGACAAAAAAACTACGATAATAGAATAATCATGGAAAATATTAAATTAGATTACAGCAGTGCGCTTGGATTTATTTCGCAAGAGCAAGTAAATGCGCAGGCTGAATTGGCTGACCGACAATTGGCGGCTTTGCATGCCAAATCGGGCAAAGGCAATGACTTCCTAGGTTGGGTGAATTTGCCTTCAAGCATCACCGAAGCTCACTTGGCAGAAGTGGAAGCGACAGCTAAATTGCTTCGCGATAAGAAAATCGAAGTGCTTGTGGTGGTCGGTATTGGTGGGTCATATCTCGGAGCTAAAGCCGTGGTGGATGCGCTGACTGATACATTTGCTCACTTGAAGGGGAGCGACAATCCGCATATTGTCTTTGCGGGTCAAAATATCGGTGAGGATTATTTGAGCGAATTGCGCGAGCTTTTGGCAAATAAGGAATATGCGGTCTGTGTGATTTCAAAATCGGGCACAACAACCGAGCCTGCCATTGCATTTCGCTTGTTGAAGCAAGATTTGGAAACTAAATATGGCAAAGCAGAAGCGGTGAGTCGCATTGTGGCTGTAACTGATGAGAAACGTGGTGCGCTTCGCACGATGGCAACAGCTGAGGGCTATAAAACATTTGTGATTCCTGATGATGTGGGCGGTCGCTATTCGGTGCTCACTCCGGTGGGATTGGTGGCAATCGCTTGTGCGGGCTATGATGTGCGCGCGCTGGTGAAAGGTGCTGCCGACATGGAAGCTGCCACGCAACCGGGCATGCCATTTGCTGAAAATATTGCGGCGCAATATGCGGTGGTGCGCAATGAGCTTTACAAGTCGGGCAAGTCGATTGAAATCATGGTGAACTATGACCCTAAATTGCACTTCTTCGCCGAATGGTGGAAGCAGCTTTATGGCGAAAGCGAAGGAAAAGAGGGTAAGGGCATCTTCCCCGCAAGCGTGGACTTTAGTTCAGACTTGCACTCGATGGGACAGTATATTCAAGAGGGCGAACGTAAGCTTTTTGAAACGGTGCTTTCAGTGGCTAAGGTCAATCAAACATTGACTATCCCTTCGGATGAAGCAAATCATGACGGCTTAAATTATTTGGCGGGCAAACGAATTGATGAGGTGAACAAAATGGCAGAACTAGGCACGAAGCTTGCCCATGTGGATGGGGGAGTGCCAAACTTACGCATTGAAATTCCTCAGCTTTCAGAATATTATTTGGGTCAGTTGATTTATTTCTTTGAGATTGCTTGTGGCATCTCGGGCTATATTCTCGATGTGAACCCATTCGACCAACCAGGAGTGGAAGCTTATAAAGCCAATATGTTTGCATTGCTTGAAAAACCAGGTTTTGAAGAAGCAACCAAAGCGATTAAAGCGAGATTGTAGTGTCGGATTTTCGGATATCGGATTTCTAGATAATGGACATTAGATATTAAATGTGCTAAGGAAGCCTCATAAAGTTTAAACTTTATGGGGCTTTTTATTGTTATATTCATATCTTCGCTTTTGCTGAGTGCAAAGTGCAAAGTGCAAAGTGTAATTCATAACTCATAACTCATAACTCATAACTCATAACTCATAACTCATAACTCATAACTCATAACTCATAACTCATAACTCATAACTCATCATGAATGTATTGGCGCATCTTTACTTATCGGGCGAATCGGAAGATTGCATGTTGGGCAATTTTATCGGCGACTTTGTGAAGGGGAAGGACTATCAAGACTATCCTCA
>JBKECD010000065.1:0-20605 GCA_047974225.1 Mangrovibacterium sp. | reverse complement strand
GTGCAGGTTTCTGTTGTGGAGAAAGCATGAACACTCGTTCAATTCCAGTGAGTGGCGATGCGTATGAGAAGTTGCAGTATTATTATCATGCTGATCATTTGGGTTCGGCTTCGTATATCACAAATCTCGATGGAGAGGTTGTGCAACACATAGAATACGTGCAATTCGGCGAAGTGTTTATTGAAGAGAGGAATAATATTTGGAATACGCCTTTCCTTTTCAATGGGAAAGAGTTTGATGAAGAAACAGGCTTGTATTATTATGGAGCTAGGTATTATAATCCGAGGGTGAGTTTGTGGTATGGGGTGGACCCGATGTTTGATAAATACCCTGCGCATTCGCCGTATTGCTATACTATGAACAATCCGGTGATGTTGGTGGATCCGGATGGGAGGGAGGTTGAATGGGAAGAAATGAATCGTAAGGATAAGAAATTTATAAAAGAACAGATTAAAAATTGGAAACAATCATCTAGAGACTTGCAGAATTCAAGTCATAAATGCAACCTTGTTATTAAATAATATTTCCTCCATTTTTTGAATTGGAGTTTGGTAATTGAATCTTTTTCTAGGTCTGTTGTTTAGTATATCTTCTACATCTTGAATCTGTTCTTCAGTGATGTTTTTAAAGTCCATTCCCTTAGGGAAATATTGACGAATAAGCCCATTTAAGTTCTCATTAGCACCTCTTTCCCAAGAGTGATATGGTCGGCAAAAATAATAGTCAATACCTAAGTTTTCTGCAATGTATTGATGTCTGGCAAACTCTGTTCCATTGTCGGAAGTGATGGTGTGAATGTATGGCATCCAGTCTTCCAACGCTAGAACTATTATCTTACTAACCTCATCAGCTTCCTTGGATTTAACTTTTCTAATCTTCACCATGCCAGCCGCTCTATCGTTTATAGTTACCAAGGGCGTTTCTCCTCCTATGATTAAATCAACTTCTAAATCTCCAAATCTTGTTTTCTTGTCCACCACATCAGGACGTTTATCAATACCAACTCTATCTTTGATTAGTCCTCGCTTTTTATATACGTTCCCTCGTTTGGCATACTTTCTCCCTTTATGTCGAAGGTGGGTATATAATACTCCTCCTCGCTTCTTGTCTTCCCAAATATGCTGATAGATGCGCTCGTGTGAAACACAATCCTCTCCCTGTTCTTTGCAATATCCTGCTATTTGCTCGGGACTATAATCCTTCTCTATTAAATCTTTCACTCTAGCTAATATTGCGGATGTAAAGTGTTTGTGCTTGGGTTTGATAAGCATGCGATTAGCATACTTGCGTTGTGCCAGCTCAGACCTATACTCTCCACTTCTCTTATCGCAGTTCCGTTTAAGTTCTCTACTTAATACAGATTTGTCTTTTCCAATGGCTGCGCAAATCTCTTTTCTGCTATGTCCTTGCTCCAGCATTACAGAAATTGTATATCTTTGCTCCTCGGTTATATGTCCCATATTTTACAACTTTTTGGTAGGAGGGCTAAAATAAGACCTATATCCATTCAGCAGAAGAGGAAGGATATTTTTCTTTCCTTTTCTCTGAAAAAATAGAGGGATTTAACCTTCCTTTAAAAGTTGCATTTAATACTTGAATTTAAGAAGTCCTTTTCGGAATAAGTGTCCGACAAGCCCAAGAAATCAAGGAAATAAGGGTCGCGAAACACTAAATCAGGATTTAGCTTTTGTTCGTCTTTCAATTGCGCCAAATCGTTTTTGATGGTTTCTTCGGGCTTCTTGCTGATTGCAGTGCGCTCATAGAGCATTGATTTTATGCGGTCTTGCAAACAGCGAGAACTCCACCTTTCGAGTTTGCACATTTCAATATAAAATGACCGTTTAAGCTCATCGTCAATATACATGATTGTTTTTATGTGCGTCCAACTCAATTCTCTCCGCAGTGCGGAGAAATTTGCTTCATCGGGAAAAGTCTCCGCAGTGCGGAGGCAATGTAGAAGTTGTTTTTCACTCCACCCTTTGCCGTATTCTTGGGATAAAAGCGTGCTTGTTTTTTTGATAATTTGCTGCCCATATTCAGCTCTGGTATTCTCCAAAATATGGGTTTTAATATGTTTGCCTATATGCCAATAGAGTGAGCTTAATTCAGAGTTTACCGAAATTGCTATTCGTTTCTTGCTTTCTTCAATCAGTTTCCGAATGGTCGGAAAACAATTGCTCATTGGTGGTAGATAAGTTGGTGGTCATAGCTATTTATAGTATGGGATTTGTCGACAAAGATAAAAAGACTAAGGTAATTTTACACCTTTGTGTCAACAAACCATTTCGTTTGGCAACTTCAAAAACAAATCGGGCATACCTTCATAGATATGCCCGATTTCCTTTTTTCAATTTCTTTGCCTAGTCGAGGCATGCCTCGTCTCTACAATTACATCGGCACCACACTCACTGCATAGCCACCAGCGGGGGCGGAATGCTGTTTGAGCACCGTTTTGCTGGTTACCTTCATCTTCTTGATGGTGTAGGCTTGGGGATTGTTGCGATAGTGCGCATCTTTGGCATCGCCATAGATGGTGGCTTCATATTTCTTGCCGGGTTCGAGGAAATCAAGTTTGATTTTCGAGTCGAAACCTTTTTCATCACACACATTGCCGATAAACCAGCGGTCGCCACCCTTTTCCTTGCGGGCAATGGTGAGGTGCTGACCGGGTTCGGCTTCCAAATAGTGTGTTTCGTCCCAATCAATTGCCACATCTTTGATGAATTGGAAAGCATCCATAAATTGCTCGTAGGTTTCAGGGAAATCAGCTGCCATTTGGAGCGGACTGTACATGGTTACATAGAGTGCCAATTGGTTGGCAATCGTGCTGTTCACCCATGAATTATTGACGGGGTTATATTGGCTCACATCCATGGTGAAGATACCTGGCGTGTAGTCCATCGGTCCGCCGATTAGGCGAGTGAATGGCAAGATGGTTACATGGTTCGGGTTGTTTCCACCGAAAGCTTGATACTCTGTGCCTCGTGCCGACTCATTGCCGATGAGGTTCGGATAAGTTCTGCAAACACCCGTAGGGCGCACTGCCTCATGGGCATTCACCATGATTTTATATTCCGCCGCTTTCTCGAAAGCATATTGATAGTGATTCACCAACCACTGACCGTAGTGATGCTCGCCAAAAGGCACAATGTCGCCCACATAGCCACTCTTCACTGAGTTGTAGCCATTGTCCACCATGAACTGATACGCAGTGTCCAGATGTCGCTCATAGTTGCGCACCGACGACGATGTTTCGTGGTGCATCATCAAGCGCACGCCTTTGTCGTGGGCATATTTATTGAGCATTTTCACATCGAAATCAGGGTAGGCAGTGGTGAAGTCAAACACATAATCTTTTTGATGACCGAACCAATCTTCCCAACCTTCATTCCAGCCTTCCACCAACACCGCATCAAAACCATGCTCAGCAGCGAAGTCGATGTGGCGTTTCACATTGTCGTTGTTGGCAGCGTGTTTGCCGTTGGTTTTCACGCTCGAAAAATCAGTTTTGCCCAAGTGCACACTTGCCACCTCATCGGTGTAAGCCCACGAGCTTTTGCCGGTAATCATTTCCCACCACACACCGATATATTTCACTGGTTTAATCCATTCTTTCGCATCGGCAATGGCGCAAGGCTCGTTGAGGTTGAGGGTGATGCGTGAAGCAAGCACCTCACGTGCATCATCGCTTGCAATGACAGTTCGCCAAGGCGAAGTGCAAGGCGTTTGCAAGTGTCCTTTGTTGCCTTGCGCATCGGGGGTGAGGTGTGAAGTAAACACGAAGTTTTTATCATCGAGGTCGAGGTGCATACACGCATAGTTAATCAATGCCGCTTCGTGGAGGTTGATGTAAAGTCCATCGTCTGACTTCATTTGCAAGGCAGTTTGTACGCCTGTTTTGCTGAAAGCGGTTTGCGAGCTGTTGCCGGTATAGGCTTTGTCAAACAAGCCAGCGATTTCAGAAAGTTTGCTTGTGGTGTAGTCATATTCTTGCGTGTCATAATCGCCCGGAATCCAGATGGCGGTATGGTCGCCAGCCATGGCGAATTGCGAAAGCTCTTCTTTCAAGGTGAAATAGATGAGGTTCTTTTGCTCTGGGAACTCATAGCGGAATCCTAAGCCTGAGTCGAATAGGCGGAAGCGCACATTCACTGTTCTGTCGCTTGACTTCTGAGTGAGCGACACGAGTAGCTCGTTGTAGTGGTTGCGGATTTCCTTTTCCTCGCCCCACACCGGTTCCCATGTTTCATCGAAAGTGGCTGTTTGAGTTTCTGCAATGCTGAATCCACTGTGGAGGTTCGCCAAAGCCTTTTGCTCATCGGTGAGCGTGGCAGTGGTGAAGTCGTCGAAAGTAGATGGTGCCGTGCTAGGCAATGCCAATTCAAAACCTAAGGTACTCGGCTTGATGACCGCTTGGTTTTTGTAGTTCAACTGATAAGTTGGTTCGCCTTTTGCCGATAGGCTAAAGGTCATTTCAAAATTGCCATTCGGCGATTTCAAAGTTTGCGCCCACGATGCACTCATGCAAAACGCAAGAAGCACAAAGGCGGAGAGTAATCTTTTAATCATGATTGTAATATTTAAGCCCCCTCCAACTCCCCCGAGGGGGAGGGATAAAAGGCATTAGCCCCTCCCAGCCTCCCCAAGGGGAGGAGTTAAAGGCACTGGGTTTATTTATTTAAAATCTAATATCTAAAAATCTAATAGTCTAATATCTACCACCCCTCTGCGTATTTGTGGTTCTAGTCCCTCCCCTTGGGGAGGTTAGGAGGGGCTATTTCTAAAATCATTGCTTCTCGTGCAGGCACTTCCAGACTGTCTGTTACGTTCATTTCTTTTCCGCTGATAATCTCTTTTGCTGAAAAACTCATCGGAATCATCTCTTGAAATTTTTCCAATGAAAGCTGATAAGGCTCGTTGCTTCTGTTCAGCACCACCATCACTTTGTTTCCCTTGTCGTCATAGCGGAAATAAGTATATACTTGGTTGTTGTGCTCGGGCACAAAGTGCATCAGTTTGCCGTGGTGAACGACTTCGGCTGTCTTGCGCCAATTCACTAGGCGTTTGGTGAAGGCTAGGGCTTCGGCTTGGTCGGCTGAAAGTCCTTTGTTTTCAAACACACTCACGGCGAAGAGTGACATTGGTGAGCAGCCTTACGCACTTTCTTTTTCGTATAAATATTGCTGAAACTACACAAATTTTTCACCCACTCTCCCCACCTTTCTTCTTTTCTCTCGCATTCCGTCTTCGAGTGGCACGCATCTGAATCACGAGGTTGATGCGCACAAAGAGGGTGTCAGTCCGGTCTGCAATGTCAGCGATTTCTTCATCGGAATCGGCGACAAGATTGTGGAAGGGCACGAGCTGATTGTTGATGAGTTGGCAAATCTGTTTTTTGACCGTGGTGGCTGTCGGGGTGTTGCGCTTTTGTTTTTGGTGGAGCAAATAGCGAAACTGGATGTCCTCGAAATCTTTCTGCGCTTGGGCGAGGTGGCTCGCCAATAGCTCCATATTCGGAATGGCAGCTAGCTGTTTTTTGACTTCTTCCTGATTGAAATCACGCAGCAAAGCATCGATGCCTATTGATAATTCTTCATAACGAAAACGAAGCATTTTGCTGTATTGGTGGGTGCCGAATAGCTCGCTTACTTCCACAGCTTCCTGCCAATAGGAGACTGTGGGGATGGAAGTGGCTGATTTTAAACCCAAATTGATATTCATCAGACAGTTGCGGCGTGCATCGTGGGCCGACCTTAAATTAGAATGAACAACCTTAGGAAGAATGTCCTTCTGCAATTGCTCATGAAGCCCTTGAATGTTGCTCACAATGCGCTCATAGATAGGCAAGTGAGATAAGTCTCTCGTGTGAATATCATGGAGTATTAGCGCAACAATGGTGCTTAGCTCGTATTTCGTGGCTTTTGAAGAGATATTACTATACATGGATAATAGATTTGTTATTTGTGGCAAATATAGGAAATATATACCTGCATTCAATGTGATTTTGCACAAAATAAATGCGGAAAGCATGTAAATTTATTCGATTGAATTGGCTCTATATACCAGCTGCAAACAACATAGCTCCCTAAACATAGACGAAGCATCAAGACCAATAAGCGTGAAAATGATGTATCGGACCATTCCCTTTCCCAATTTCATAGGCTGCTCCATGCGTAATTGCTTGGTCGATGTAGGATTTTGCGGCTTTCACCGCTTCGTTTAAGCTATTGCCCTTTGCTAAAAAAGACGCCAAGGCCGACGATAAGGAGCAACCTGTGCCATGCTTGTTTTTACTATTGACATAGCAACTTTGAAGCGTAAACACTTCGTGAGTTTCCACATTATAAAATATATCGGTGATGGTGTCGCCATGTTGATGTCCTCCCTTCAGAAGCACCGAAACTCCAAATTCGAGCGACAATAATTTTGCTACTCGGTGCATATCTTCCAACCTGTTGATTTTTTCTCCACTCAGCATCTCTGCTTCGGGCATGTTGGGCGTGATGATTCTACTCATCGGGATGAGTTCCTTTTTAAGCGTGCTGATAGCTTCTGGAAGTAATAGTGCATCACCTGAAGTGGCAACCATCACAGGGTCGAGCACTATATTTTTCGCTTGAAATGCTGTCAAGCTCTTTTTTACTGCTAAAATTAATTCAGAAGAGTGCAACATCCCAATTTTAATCGCATCGGCACCAATATCCTCTAACACCGATTTGATTTGTCCTTGAACAAAATCAACAGGAATGGGGTGCACCCCAAACACGCCCACGGTGTTTTCATCGACCACCGCAGTGATGGCAGTAGTGGCAAAACAGCCACAAGCTGAAATGCTCTTTATGTCTGCTTGAATGCCTGCTCCGCCACTGGGGTCGCTTCCCGCAATGCTCAATACTCGTTTGTAAGTTTTCATAAGATTCTTTTTATAAGTTCACACGCGCCATTTCTCTTGTTCATAGGCTGATTGCCAAAAGAGCCATTCCATTTTGCAGCAGCAGCGATAAGCATCAAGCATTTCTTCTTGTTGTTTTTCAGAGCATTGAGCAGCCACCTCATTGCAAATGCTGATAGTGCAGCGCACCGAATTGGCAAACTCTTCACCGCCATAAGTGTTAATCCAATCTTGATAGGGATTGTCAGGCACTTGTTTCTGGGCTAAGATATAATCGCCCACTTCCTTATAAATCCAAAAGCAAGGCAGCACAGCGGCAACTATCTGATGAATATCTCCTTTTGCCAGCTGCGCCCACAAAAAGGACGTGTATAATAAATTTGATGGCGAAGCTTCTTTCTGTTGAGAAAATAAGTCAATATATTGCGCATGAAGAACCTGCTCGACGCTTACGGTGCTTGATGCAAAATTAGCGAAAGCGGCTTGATGCTCTGCCTTGCTTAATCGAGTTGCTATTTCAGCTAAGATGGCACCATATTCTTTCAAATAAAGAGCATCTTGGGCAATATAGAATTGAAACTTCTCTTTGGGAAGAGTGCCTCGGGTGAGCTCTTTAATAAAATCGAGCTGAGTGATTTGCTGATAGATATCTTCGCTGTATTGCCAAGCCTTTTTCGACCAGCAAGTGTTGTTATTTTTGTTTTGCATCTTGAATAATTTTAGACAATTCACATGCTGAGCGATAGGGATTTTCGCTCATAGAGATAGCTGAGATGATGGCTAGGCTGTCGGCTCCCGCCTGCACCACCTCTGCCGCATTGTGTCGATTGATTCCCCCGATTCCCACAAGCGGATGTTTGCTGATGGCTCGAATAGCTTTTAGTCCTTCAAGCCCCAGTGGAACATTAATATCGCTCTTGGTGTTGGTGGAAAACACAGGTGAAACAGCAATATAATCCACCTCGGCAACATTGGCTGCTTCGGCTTGCTCCACACTTTCCACGGAAAGACCGATAATTTTGTTTTTCCCTAGGATGCGCCGGCAAAGCTCCCACGGCAAGTCGGATTGCCCAATGTGTACCCCATCGGCATTCACCGCTAGTGCAATATCAATGCGGTCGTTGATGATGAGCGGAACGTGCAGTGGGTCGAGAATTTCTTTCAGTCGTTTGGCTTTGTTGTAGAACTCTTTGGAGCAGCAGTCTTTCTCTCGCAATTGCACCATAGTGGCACCTCCCTTTGCTGCTTGAAGCACCGTTTCTTCTAAACTCTTATTGAGCAAAAGATTTGGGTCGGTTACAAAATATAAACCTGTATGGATTGTATTTCTCATGTTTCTCTATCGGAAGATTTTCTCCATTTCGCTAAGCTCGATGTTGTATAGCTTGTCGATAAATTCCAATTGCAAGCTGCCCGGTCCTTTGGCGAGTTTGCCAGCCATTTCTCCTGCCAAGCTCATTAGGCTCATTGCATGAGCTGAAGCTATGAGCGTATTCTTTTCCACCGCCACAAAGGCAGCTACTACAGCGGTTGCCGTGCAGCCCAATCCAGTAACCTTTGCCATGAGCGGGTTGCCATTATTCACATACAGCACTTGATGCTCATCACACACCACATCTTGCTGCCCACTCACCACCACCACGCAATGATTTTCTTTTGCCAGAGTTTGAGCCGCTTGCAATGCCTGTGAGCTTTCCGCACTGCTATCTACCCCTTTTGTTGTAATTTTTTCCCGACAAAGAGCCATAATTTCCGAAGCATTCCCACGAATCACCGTAGGGTGAAAAGCACGCATGATTTCGTGCGCCACCACGGTGCGATAGCTTGTAGCACCAGCTCCAACGGGGTCGAAGATTATGGGTATTTCGCACTCCGCAGCTTTTTTGCCTGCTGCAATCATTGACTTGACCCATTCGTTGTCGAGCGTGCCCATGTTTATCACTAGGGAGGAAGAAATTTTCACCATCTCTTCTACTTCCTCAATGGCATGAGCCATCACAGGCGATGCGCCGATAGCAAGCAGGGCATTAGCGGTGTTGTTCATCACTACATAGTTGGTGATGTTGTGAATAAGTGGTGCTTTTTTGCGCACTTCACAGAGGTTGTTGTAAACAGATTTTGCTGAAATCATAATATTTAAATTTTGCGAAATGATTCAGCAGCGAGCAAAAAGAGAGTTGCATGTGAAGCCTACGGACTAAGCTCCATTTTCGTTTTCCTTCGCTGTGATGATACATTTCAGGTTCTAAGGGTATAATCTCAGTCGGAACTTTTCCGACACCCCCAACGATTCAGCGCGCAAGGTAGTAAAATTTGATTCGCCAACAAAAAAATAGAAGTTCTTTCCCAGATAAATCGCCTTTAAACTTTTGGTTCGATGTCGGATATGGCGGGTAACTATGCAAGTCCAGCAGAGTTCTGAGTAGCCGACCCACTACAAACGACATAGAGCCAAACTTTTGTTTTTATTGCAGTGTCGCCCCCCCCCCTCGGGGCTTTCCCAAATTTCCATTATTGTACCCCTCGGGCTTATGCCCGTGGCTACAATCATAACACCCCTTCGGGTAGGCTAAAGCTTACTTACGCTATTCGTTATAGAGCGATTGACCTTGTAAGTTGTTGAATTTCAGAAGACTTTTGTCTATCTTATTGCAGGGAAATGGCTTGTCGCCATTGGCGATAGATTTTTTCTTCGCAGAAATAATTTGTCGCCATTGACGATGAACTTTTTCTGTATAGAAATCAATGGTCGCCGATGACGACAGACTTTTTCCGAGCAGAAAAGACTTGTCGCCAATGATGATAAACTTTTTCTGCAAGGAAAAGAGCTGTCGCCATTAACGATGAATCTTTTCTTCTGAATTTTTACTGCAAATTTTCAGCCCCAAGCTTCATCACTTCTTCCTCAAAGGTGTCGCGAGGAACGGCCGACTTGTTGCGCACACGGGTGCGATAGGTGTATATTGTATTCGGACTGTAGTGCAAGAACTGCGCAATCCGTGAACTGTCGGTGATACCCAAACGAATGAGCGCAAAGATGCGCAATTCAATATTAAGCTCTTCTTCATCTTTAAGAATGAACCGCTCTTCGGGCAGCAATAGGTCGTTGAAGTCGGAAATAAAGTTAGGGTAGAGGTGCAGAAACACATGGTCGAAGGTGCGGTAAAGTTCCTTCACTTCCTCATTAATCATGTCTTTCGATTTCAATATCTTATACAGCTCATCGAGCTGGCGTGCCGCCGCTTTCTTGTTGAGCGTATTTTGATATTTCTCAAGCTTGATGATGTAGTTGGAGCACAAATCGAGGAATTGCGCAATATAAAACTCTTTAATGCGGTTGGCTTCCGATAAATCGGTGTTCACCCCTGAAAGTGCATCGTTGGCTGCATTGAGTTGCTTCACGGTGTCAATCAAACTTTCATTGAGCCCCTCAAGTTTGTCGTTGCTTTCTCTCAGTTGCCTGCGTATGCTTGCATTTTTTCGCATGTGTAGATTGATATTCAACAACGCTCCCACCAGACAGAAAGCAAGTACCACCGCCAAGATGAGCAGGATTTTCAGTTGTCTTTTTTCGGCATTAATCTTATCACGATAGGCGACATCAATAATCGGCAGCACCGATGAAACTTCATGGGTGCGCAATCGAGCATTGCAAAAGGCAGCATCTTCCATCGAGGAGCGAATGCAGATGTAGGCACGCTCAATCTGCCTCTCTTCATAAAGACAAGAGGCAAGGGCTCGGGTGGCGGTGTTTTCCTTGATGTTGCCCTCGATGTCGTGCATGGCGGAAAGGGCATAATATCTCATGGCAGCTGACTTGTCGCCTGCCAACTGATGGGCATGCGCCAAGACAAAAGAAGCCATGGCTCGCTCACGGATAGTCAAACTTTCTGATTGCAACAACTGCTGCAACTGCTGTTTCGCCTGCACCACATTGTCCTCTTCCATCATGCGCTCGGCATGATAGAGTTGGTGCATGGCTGAACTCTTCGGCAGACTTTCCAAGAGGGAATCCCGATAGGCTTCCGCCATGAGGCTATATTTTTGGGTGAAAGCAGTGGTGTTCTTATAATTGTCATAGAAAGACTTATAGCAGGTGAAATACTTGATGCGTTGCTCGGGCAGCAAGTCTGCCGAATGGTATTTCCGAAGCAATCCCACCGCATCATGATACATGCCAGTGATAATATAATAGGACGCTAAATTTAAATCGGTGTCGGTGATGAACTGTTGATTGTCCAGCCGCTGCGCAATTTCTCTGTTCTCCAACGCATAGTGAATGGCGGAGTCTGCCACATAAACCTGATATTCCTGACAAAGCTTTTGGTTTACCTGATAGCGCAATTCATCAGACATTTGCAGGGAGTGCAGCAGGCTTTTGGTCTGCGCAATCGTTTCTTCTTTGGAAGTGTCATATTTCTCTTTCGCCGAAATCATCTGAATGAGCGAATCAATAGGCTGCTTGGGAGTTGTCGCCCAGCAGTAATTGGAAAGAATCCAAACGAGGAAAAAGGAAAATAGGTGTTTCATAAAGTCAAATGTAGCGAAAGCTTTCGGTTAAGCAAAAAATCGGACTGAATAGTTCTGCGTGTGAATAATGTGGGTTAAAGTAGTCGCAAATTTTTTGCGATTTGTTCTTTGTGTAATTTGCTCACCCCTGCACTTTCAGCATATTTATTCCAAAATGAAATAATCTCTGTAATCTGCCTAATGATGAGTTCAGCTTTTCTGATGCCCATATTCTGACCGACTGACAGTAAATCTGAAAAAATAAAATTATCACGTTTGTTATTTGCCGACATTTGGTGCTGATTTGTCCATCTGCCTGTTGATGAATAAGAATAACAAAGGTCATATGCTGGAGCTAAACGCCATTCGCCATTGGGCTTGAGAATGAAGGAATGGTTTTTCGTGTGGTCGTCATGATTGCGGGCAATGATATTGAAAACCATTCGTCGATAAAGCTGCTCCATATCAGGATAAGGTAAATTCATGCGTCGCATCACTTGAAATGCTTGCTCATAAGAATGGCGATCGTCTCTGTCGAAATGGGCAATACCACAGAGTGTTTGTATGTGATTTTTTTCTCCCGAATCGGTTCTGTCAAATCGTTTGGTCATAAAATGAGCGTATTCGCCCTCTTCAAGCAGTCGGCATTCGGTCATCTCAATACCACAATCAATAGCCATTTTGTAATAAGCATATTCTATTCGACCTATTCCAAGCGGATTGTCAGTTACTTTTCCAGCTTCAAGTCCATCGAATTTAAGTAGCCAATGTGTAAAGCCTTCGGGGGCTTTGACTTGTCCCGAGCGAACCTCCGACATGTCTTCGTTGATAGCAATAATTGCTTTCGGCTTAGCTCCGCCTGCCGAGGTGCCAACTTTCAAAATGTCGAGTAAAGATTTATCTTCACCTTTCATCAAGTTTGCTTGAAATTCCTCACGCCTGCCCAAGACTTCTTTTGCGAGCTCAGTTAAATGAGCAATCTCAATGACAGAAGACTCGTCTAGTGATGGATCGTGTTGTGCTGGCTTGTATTCCAACGCTCCCATTCCTCGCTTTCCGACATAGCAAAGGCGGTCGATGGGATTGAAATCCAACCCGTTTAAGCCTTTGCTGGCAAACCATTCATCAATAATCTGATTTCCATAATCGTCAGGAAGCGAATCTGCAATTAACCCTGGCAAGCCCTTAAATGTTTTGTTTCGATGTGTAGGAAAATAAAACGTCCGCTCTCCACGTTTGATATCTTCCAAAGGCATTGTGAGTGGAGCTAGGTCGAGATTAGAGTTTTCAAACTCAGGGAAAAATTCTAATACAGCATATTCACGCTCATTATCCCACGCAACTGCTGCAACTTCTTTGCCCCATATAGACACAATTAATGGTGTGCTTGTCATTTTCTATTTTTTAATAAGTTAATTGGGCTAATGATCTGCTCTGGTATTAGGGTTTCAATGTTTTCCAACAATTTTAGAACTCGCAGAACCATGATAAGGGATGCCAATGAGGTGTTTTTCCCTGTTTCAATCTGACTGATAGTGAATGTGCTTAATCCTGCACGCTCAGCGACTTCTGCCTGTGTGAATTTCTTTTTTATGCGAGTTGACTTAATCCGTTTCCCGATTTCACTGACAATAGCAATGTCTGTCATTCCATACCAATCCATAGCGTTTCTTTTTTATTTCCTGCAAAGGTAGTAATTATCTTTAAACATTAGATATATCTAATGCAGACATTGAAAAACTCTTTTCTTGATAGATATATCTAATGTTGCTAACATTGCTAGTGTTGCGGCAAATCATGCCTTTGTCAGATAATTCGAGAATGCCCCACTAAACAATTCCACTCCTTTATTGTTTATGATTAGGTGCGCTCAGAGAGTGTGCGCACAAAATTAGTTATCATACAAATATTAATTACATTTTCAAAACTATGGAAAATTTAGAAAAATGGTTTGGCGGAGCTGAGGCTTCGAAGGTTTATGACATGATTGTCAGCTATGGGCTGAAGCTTGCAGGGGCGTTGCTGACGCTCATCATTGGGTGGTTTGTCATCTCGATGATTTGCAAAGGCGTGAGAAACGCCATGATTAAAAAAGGCGTTGAAGCTTCGTTGAGCGGCTTTGTCAATAGCACTTTGGGCATTGCGCTGAAGGCTATTCTGATTGTGGTGTGTGTGAGCATGCTCGGTGTGGAAATGACTTCGGTGGTGGCTATCTTTGGTGCGGCTGGTCTGGCGGTCGGCATGGCGCTTTCGGGCACTTTGCAGAACTTCGCTGGTGGGGTGATGATTCTTCTTTTTCGCCCTTTCAAGGTGGGCGAGTTTATCGAGGCGCAGGGGCATATGGGTGTGGTGAAAGAAATCCAAATCTTCATCACGGTGCTCACAACGCCCGACAACAAAACGGTGTTAGTGCCTAACGGACCGCTGTCGAATGGCTCTCTGGTGAATTATTCGCGTCAGCCACGTCGTCGAGTGGACTTCTCCTTTGGTATTGCCTATGGGCATGACTTCAACCACGCCAAGCAAGTGTTGGCAGATTTGATTAAAGCCGACAAACGCATCATTCAAGATGAAGCCAATCAGATTGTGCTAGGCGCAATGGCGGATAGCTCGGTGAACATCACTGTGCGTGTGTGGGTGGACGGCGCCGATTATTGGGATGTCTTCTTTGATATGAACGAAAAAGTATATGCTGCATTCAATGCTAATAACATCAGCATTCCATTCCCACAAATGGATGTGCATTTGAAGCAGTAGGCTTTAGCCGTTGGCTGCTTTGGCTTTGCCGCTTTACTCCGTGCATTGTTTTCATCGCATTGCCTAGCGGCACAGCCAAAGCTTACAAGCGGCGCAGCCAACGCACAAAGCAAATAAAAAGCTCTTTTTTGCAAAAAAAGAGCTTTTTATTTGCTTATGCTCAATGAATGCACTACTTTTCACACCGTAAATAAATAAATAACAATTTATGGGTGATTATTTTTCTGATCCTATCGGACGATTAATGGGCTTGCGATATAAATCGCACCCTTGGCATGGTGTCGCTATTGGCAAGGAAGCACCGGTGAAAGTAACAGCTTTCATCGAAGTAGTGCCTACTGACACGGTGAAATATGAAATTGAAAAAGATAGCGGATATCTATTCCTCGACCGTCCGCAGAAGTACTCGAATGTGGTGCCTGCACTCTATGGTTTTATTCCGCAGACTTATTGCGGGGAAGGAGTGGGCAAGCTTTGCATGGCAAAGACTGGCAAGAAAAACATCGTGGGCGACCGAGATCCGATTGATATCTGTGTACTCACTGAGCGTGATATCGCCCATGGCGATATCCTTGTGCATGCTCGACCAATCGGTGGTTTTCGCATGATTGATGGCGATGAAGCCGATGATAAAATCATTGCGGTGCTCGACCGTGATGTGGTGTATGAGCAGTTTCAAAATCTCTCGGAACTTCCTCCCGTTGTGGTGCAACGATTGAAGCATTACTTCTTAACTTATAAGGATATGCCAGGGCAGCCCAACGACACCGAAATCACACATGTATATGATGCGGAAGAGGCGCACGAGGTAATCAAATGCTCGATGCTTGACTATAAAACAAGGTTTGAAAATCTTTTTCAATTGAAGTAGTTCCCTCAAAAAAGAATAAACAGCCCTTATTTTCGACACCGAAAATAAGGGCTGTTTGCGTTAGTCTTGTTCGTGATAATCTGTTGAAATCACCCGAAACTCTGTGCGACGATTGAGCGACTTGGCAATATCCTGCTGCTCGGGAGTGAGTTTATTGATGAAACTCTCGGTGAGCACATCGCCTTTCTTGAGGAAGTCATACTGATTGGCTTCTTCGGCGCTAATCTGCTTGGGCGAGGTCTCTCCATAGCCTTTTGCCATCAATCGACTGTTGGATATTCCTAGTGTAATCAAATAATTGACCACCGATTGCGCTCGATTTTGCGAAAGCAAAGAATTGGATTGTGCCGAGCCGACATGGTCGGTGTGTGCCATCAGCTCAATAGTAATATTCGGATTGGCTTGAAGCATCTCGACAACGGCATTGAGCGATTGTTTCGACTCTTTGGTCAAATCCGATGAGCCATATTCATAGCTAATATTGCTCACTGCAATAGGGCGGTCGATGGGCGTGAGATATAAATTGCCTGTGAAATCCTCGCTATGTTGCAAGCCGACTGTGCTTAGCTTGATTTTGTCGTTGAGAAAATAATCTTTATAGGCGGCAAAAACATATTCGTTTTCGGGCTTGAGCTTCACTTTGAATTGCCCTTCGGTGGCACGCACCCGAAGGTCGGTGCCATCGGTAGCGATGACTCGCACCCTCGCCCCGTCGAGGGGCTCATTGGTGCTTTTATTATAAATCATCCCTTGCATTTCAAACACCAGCGGTGGCAGACTGAATGCGTAAATGTCATCGCTCTTCGACCCTTTGCGATTGGAGGTGAGCAAGCCTTGTGGGTATTCGCTCCCCGAAAGAAAGGTCAGGCTTAAATCATCACCCATGGAATTAATCGGAATCGGCATATGCTTGATTTGCCAAGTGCCTTTGGCATCTTGGCGCGCACAATAAATGTCATATCCCCCAAGGCTTGGGTGATAGTTAGAAGAAAAATAGAGATTGCCTTCGGCATCGGTGGTGGGGAAAACCTCATTGCCTCGGGTGTTGATTGGCGCGCCTAAATTGATTGGCTCGCTAAAGACTCCTTCGGCACGGATTGACATCCAAATGTCTGTCCCTCCCAAACCGCCAGGGCGGTCTGATGCGAAAAAGAGCGTGTCGCCCGAGGCTGAAAAATACGGATGAGCAGCAATCAAGCTATCGGGAGCGAGCTCCAGCCGCTCGGCATGGGCAAATTTTCCTCGATTGATAGACGAGCTGAAGACCGAGGCGCCCATGTTGTGCTCCATGCTCGTTGCACATCGGGTGAAAAGCAACAAGTCGCCCGTGGGCGATAGGGTGGCGGCGCCATTATCATCGGGCGTGTTGATAGCTCCATCATCGACCAGTAATTCCGCAGGCATCCAGCGATTGCGCTGCAAGTCGAAAGTACTTTTGTAAAGTTGCGAAATACGCTCGCCCGTGATTTTGCTTTTCCCCTTTTTCACCGAATCGTCCTCGCGCATCGAACTAAAGAGAATTTCATTTCCCCGATTAGAACTATAAAAAGCCGCATAATCGCTTCCGCGCGAGTTGATGTATTTCAGCATGCTCACTTCATATCGGCTTGGGGAGTCTTGCCAAATTTGAATAGAGTCGCAATAAGCCAATCGAATTTGGGCATATTCGTTGTCGGGGTGCTCCTGCAAATAGGCTTCATAGAGTTCTTTGCCCTCTCGATGTTTTTGTGCGCCGCAAAAAGCATCGGCAGCGAGCAGCTTTAATTCCTCATTGGGATATCCCCGACGAATGGCATTCTTATACCAAGTGGCGGCACGATTGTAATTGCTCATTTTCCGATAGGCTTCGGCAAGCTCAAAGCTTATTTGCGCTCTTGATTTTTGGTCTTTCGCCTTGCTATATGCTTTGCGGAGCTTCTCGGTCGTCTGATAATATTCCCCACGTTCCACTGCTTCCATCCCCTTGCGAAATGCCCGCTGCCCGCTGCACCCCATCAGGAGGTACAGCATAACAATAAGCTTGGCGGCAGTGGAAAATGCTTTCATGGGGAAGTGCTTAAAAGAAATCATCAAAATTGTTTGTCTCTTCGATTTGACTTTTCACACTTGCGTCGCCATTTTCGCAATCGAGCGAAATCCTAAAGCCTGCGGGCTTTTCAAACACCGCATCGTCTTTATATTCCAAGGTGGTGTCGTCATACACTTTCCGCATATATCGCCCAAACACCGGCATCGCCATGCGAGCCCCCTGTCCATAGGTCAAACTTGGGAATCGCACGCTTCGGATTTCCGCCCCTGTCCACACCCCAGTAACTAGCTGAGGTGTTTCACCCATAAACCAACCCTCAGATTGATTTTGAGTTGTTCCGGTTTTCCCTCCGATTTCGCCGTAAAACTTCGTGTAGCTATCGTTGGTGATAGGTCCATCTTTGCTATAACTCTGTGCGTATGTTCCAATTCTCAAGCGTATGCCTGAGCCTTCATTGACCACATTTTGCAACAAATTCATCATCAGATAGGCTGTATTTTCATCAATGGCATCTCGGCGCTCAGGCTGGAAGCTGGCGATGGTGTTGCCATATTTATCGGCAATTTTAGTTACAAAGTAAGGCTTCGTGTAAACCCCTTTGTTTCCAAACACCCCATAGGCACCCACCATTTCATAAATCGAAATATCGGCAGTGCCTAGAAACATCGAGGGCACGGCGTCGATTTGACTTGTAATGCCCATTTTCTGCATAACACTCTTCATGGCTTCGGGGTTGAATTGCTTCATAATCCATGCCGAAATATAATTCACCGAGTGAGCTAATCCCCAACGGAGAGTTACCATCTTGCCATCAAATTCCGAAGTGCTGGAGTTTTTCGGAATCCATGTTGATCCATCGGCAAGCGGGAATTGCTGCGGCACATTGGGCACTTGAGTGCAGGGCGAATAGCCATTTTGCATCGCCAAGGTATAGAGAAAGGGTTTCACAGTAGAGCCCACTTGGCGCTTTCCTTTCGTAACCATGTCATACATGAAGTGTCGGTAGTCGGGACCGCCGACATAGGCTCGCACCTGTCCGCTCTTGACATCCATGCTCATCAATGCCGTGCGCATTATTCCTAGCGTGTAGCGAATCGAATCCATTGGCGTCATAATTGTGTCGATGCTATGCCCGGGCGCATTCCAGCTGAACAGCGACATGGGCACGGGGGTGTTGAAACTCTTTTCAATGTTTTTGTCGCTTTCTTTCATCACACGCTTCAGCACCCGATATCTTTCGCTCTGGCGCATGACTGTTTTCAAGACTCCATTGATTTCTTCCTGCCCCATGTCATTGGTGAAAGGAGCTGAATTTAAGTATTTCTTATGCTCGTTGAATGCGGGTTGCAGATAAGTTTTCAGATGCTCCGTAACAGCCTCTTCGGCATATTGCTGCATGTGCGAATCAATTGTGGTGTAGATGCGCAGACCATCGGTGTAGAGGTCATAGGGCGTGCCATCTTCTTTTCTGTTTTTATTACACCAGCCATAGATTGGGTTGGTCAGCCATGCGATTGAATCTTGGGTAAATTCTTCATTTTGCCACGCACCATAGTTTTTGCGATTAGGCTCTTTCGCGCCCATTGTCAGACGGAGATATTCACGGAAATAGGGGGCTAGCCCTTCTTTAAAGTCTTCACGATTGAATTTCAAATCGAGCGGGAGTTGCTTTAGTGAGTCGCAATTGTGCTGACTGAGATATCCATATTTCACCATCTGCCCGAGCACCACATTGCGGCGCTCACGGGTCATTTCTTCTCTTCTCAGGGGGTTAAACAAGGCGGAGTTTTTTGCCATGCCGACGAGCATCGCCGATTGCTCGATGCGCAAGTCCTTAGGCTCGCAACTGAAATAGATGCGCGAGGCGGAATTAATGCCGACAGCTAAGTTTAAGAAATCGTATTTGTTGAGATACATGGCTATGATTTCCTCCTTGGTGTAGCTTTTTTCCAGTCGCACCGCAATCACCCATTCTTTAAATTTGCGCATCACCAAATCCATCTTCGAGGCGTTGGGGTCGCGGGGGAAAAGCATTTTGGCTAATTGCTGAGAGATTGTGCTCCCACCTCCCGAGCTCGAATCGGCAGTGATTAATCCTTTCACCACACGGAATAGTCCGCGGAGGTCGATGCCTGAATGGTCATAAAAACGAGCATCTTCGGTGGCTATTAGGGCTTTGACGAGGTTGGAAGGCAAGTCGTCGTAGTCTGCCACCACTCGGTTTTCACGGAAATATCGCCCCAGCACCACGCCATCGCGAGCAACGACCTGTGAAGCGACTAGGTTTCGTGGGTTTTCGAGCTCGGCAAAGGAGGGCATTTCGCCAAACTTCCCTTTGGAAATCTGCGAAAACATTAGGATTGTCCCTAAAATAAGCAATACAAAGATGCTCCAAAAACCAATAATATATTTCAGAAAACGAGGTTTCTTAGCCGTGTCAATACTTTCAGTCATATGTCTATTTATTTATAACAATGGGCAAAGATAGTAAATTTTAGAAGTCCCCTTAGTAAGTTTAGCCAAATCGCTTTTAGAAATCATATCAAATAAAAGTATTAGAAATGACTAAAGTTGTAAATAAAGTAATTTTAGGTGCTTCCACCAAATGGTTTTTAGGAGAAAAAACATTTTTGCTCGCTTCCACCAAATGTTTTTTAGGAGAAAAAACATTTTTGCTCGCTTCCACCAAATGGTTTTTGGGAGAAAAAACATTTTTACGTAATAGAGTCCCAGATAATTTTTTTGCATAAAAAAGGAGGTTGTTTTTTGTATCTCAATTCTAAGTACATGACAAAAAATTAAACAACAGATTATTCAGAAGATCTAGTTTGCGATTAACAAGGACTTGGTGGATTTTGTCAAATCCGTATATAAATATTCTAATAGATCTTCTGCCATGCTTTTTGATTTCAATCTTATGGATATTGTCATCAGAATATATTCCTACTTTGTAGCACCAAACAAATTCTATCATAACAATCAACAGTTATTTTTCAATTCGATTGACTTGATTTAAGTGGGTTTTCTCAATATTACATCCACTGGTCTTCATTGCCTTGAAACTAGTTTGAATTTGCCAACGCTTGGCATATTGCTCTTGAGGGTCTTGGGGTTCGTGGACTGAGATGACAATCAGAAAAGACTTTCCTTTCCCCTTTTCGATAATCTTCTCTCCTGATAGATAACACAATTGATTTCCCAATCGAACAACATGTGGATAAGTATAGTATTCATTGTTTTTTAGATGGTTGAATAGCCAAAAAGCTTTTACTTCCCGATTCTCTCTGGGCAGAAAAACTTTGAAATTGTTTCGAATGCGGATGTAATACCTAATCTCCTCTTTGTTTAAGAACTCAATCCATTTATTTCCCACAAACTCCCGATCGGCAACCAAACAGTCAATACATTCCTTGCCAAACAGGCTAATAAACCTTTGCAGCAGCTGGATTCTTTCGCTTGTATTTGAATTTCCTTGCTTACTCAGCAGACTAAACATCAAAGGAAATGCAAGTCCCTTATAAGTAATCCCTAGCATAAAGAATTGATG
>JBKECD010000083.1:0-10649 GCA_047974225.1 Mangrovibacterium sp. | reverse complement strand
TCCGCCGATACCAGCGCCCCAAATCACACCTCCACGGTTTTTGTCGAATGTTTCGAGATCTAAACCGCAATCTTCTATAGCTTGCGCAGCTGCGGCATAGGCATATAATGTATAGAGGTCGTTTTTGCGAACTTCTTTTCGGGGTACATATTCTTCTGGATTGAAGTTTTTCACTTCGCAAGCAAACTGAGTTTTGTGTTTGCTAGCATCCATTTTGGTGATAGTTCCAGCTCCGCTCACTCCTTTTTTGAGGGCGTCGAAATATTCAGGGATTGAATTTCCTAGGGGGTTTACAGTGCCCAAGCCAGTAATAACTACTCTTTTTAATTCCATAATCTGTATTTATTAGGATTTGAATTTAGGTTTCATTTTCACCTAAAACAATATTCGACCACAAGGGATTGTGGCCGAATATGTAATTCTGCCTTGCGATAGGCAAATTTTTTGGTCTAGCAATATGGAATTATGCTAGTTTTGCTTTGATGTGTTCGATTGCATCACCAACAGTGTTGATGTGTTCTGCTTCGTCATCAGGAATTGTTGTGTCAAACGCTTTTTCAAATTCCATGATTAATTCCACAGTATCCAATGAATCAGCGCCTAGATCGTTTGTAAATGATGCTGTTTCAATAACTTCGCTAGCATCAACATCTAGTTTGTTAGCGATGATTTCTTTTACTTTAGCTGCAATATCAGACATAATTGTAAAAATTTAAGGGTTAAAATTCTATTTCTATTTTTTAAAACAGCGGCAAAGTAATACATTTACAACCTAAACTTCAAAGCATTTTTTGAATAAAAACCATATTGCAGGCGTTTTTTTAAATAACTTAAGCTTTTGTGGACTTTTAGGTTCAAATGTTCGAATAAACTTTTTAATACAATATATCAATGAAGAGAATAGCTCTTTTCGCCTCAGGCACAGGCTCTAACGCATTGCGTTTTATGCAGTATTTTAGTATAAATACTCATATTAAAATCGACTCCGTCTTTACAAACAATCCCAAAGGCGGAGTTATTGCGCATGCGCAAGATAATCAGGTACATTTGTCGATCTTTTCGCGTCAGGATTTTTATGAATCCGACCAAGTTTTGGAAGAATTGCGTCAGCGCCAAGTGGATGTGATTGTTTTGGCGGGTTTTTTATGGCTCATGCCGCCCAAAATACTTGCAGAATTTCAGGTGGTCAATATTCATCCGTCGCTTTTGCCGAAGTATGGCGGCAAGGGAATGTATGGTGCAAAGGTGCATCAGGCGGTGATTGATAATGGTGAAGCGGAATCGGGCATCACTATTCACCTCGTGAATGAGGAATATGACAAAGGGGAGGTGTTGCTTCAAAAATCAATTCCGGTGTTGCCCGACGACACGGTTCAATCGCTGCAAGAGCGCATTCATCAATTGGAATATGAATATTATCCGCGTGTGGTGGAGAATTTAATAGGTGAAGGATGATAAAAGCTCCGAAAATAATGCTTTGGGTCATGCTGATATTTTTATTAGCATGTCAGGGTCAGGATGAAGCAACTCGAGCAGATAGAATCACAATCAAAGATGCTTCTTTCAAAGATGGTCATGGACGACAGGTGATTTTCAATGGAATCAATATGGTGAACAAGTCCAAGGAGGAGCAATATCTTTTTGATGACAGTCCCGAAACTTATGCCAATCTGAAGCAATGGGGCTTCAATTGTCTTCGCTTTGCGATAATCTGGGACGGATTAGAACCCGAGCCCGGAGTGTATAATGAGCAATATCTTCAGGAAATTGATCGGCGCATTCAAAGAGCTGCCGACAATAATATGTATGTGATTTTGGACATGCATCAAGATCTATTCAGCGTGAAATATGCCGATGGTGCGCCTGAGTGGGCAACCTTAGATGAAGGGAAAGAGCATATTGCAGGCAATATCTGGAGTGATGCCTATCTGATGAGTGGGGCGGTGCAGGCAGCTTTCGATAATTTTTGGCTCGACAAGCCCGCTCCCGATGGGATTGGGGTGCAGACGCACTTTGCCAATCTGTGGAAGCATATCGCTGCGAGATATGCTGACAATCCAACAGTGGTGGGCTATGATATTATGAATGAGCCCTTCATGGGTTCTGCCGTAAATCAAGCTTTGCCTGCTTTGCTCGAAGCCTGCGGAGAACTGATTTATGAGAAAACAGGAACAGCATGGTCGGCAGATGAGCTCCTAGCTGCTTTTGGCAATGACAAACAGCGCATGGAACTACTCCAATTCATGTCGAGTCGTCGAAGTTTTGCGCAAGTGATTGATGCTTTAGAGCCATTCAATGCGGAATTTGAAAAGAATCTTCTGCAACCGATGTATCAGAAAGTGGCACACGCCATCCGTGAGGTAGATACTACGCATGTGCTTTTTTTGGAACATAGTTACTTTAGTAATATGGGGGTGAAAAGTGCCGTTGAGAGGGTGAGGCTGAAAGATGGTTTGCCCGACCGATTGGTGGCATATGCCCCTCATGCCTATGATTTAGTAACCGACACCGAAGGGGCGTCGGAAGCTAGCGCAGAAAGACTGCATTTAATTTATGATCGGATAGCCCAAAAAGGAAAGCAGCTAGCCATGCCCGTGTGGCTAGGCGAATGGGGTGCTTATTATGCTCATTCGCAGATGACTCTAGTGGTGCGCAATGCCATCTCGCTGATGGAGTCCAACCTGCTGAGCCATGCCTATTGGTCGTATTTCTCAGGCATTGAGCAGATGGATTATTTCCAAGAAGCGATGATACGCCCCTGTCCGAAGCGCATTTCAGGACGGCTGATGGAATATCATTACGATGCTGAAGCGCAGCAATTTTATTGCTGTTGGCAAGAAAACGAAGAAAGCAAACAGCCTACTATTATATATGTACCACAATTAGCTGAACTTTCTAAATCAAACATGACAATGGCGCCATCGAGCCACATCGAGTTTGAATATGATGAAAATGCCACGTCGGGGCGTTTGCTAATCTATCCTTGCGGCGAAAAAACAAGGCGAGAAATTCGGATTGAAAACTAATTCTAGAAGTCTATTTTAGCAAAAGCAAAAATGTATTCGTATCGCATTTGAAAAAATATAGTCCGAATACATATGTATTCGTATCGCATTTGAAAAAATATAGTCCGAATACCTATGTATTCGTATCACATTTTGAAAAATGTAGTCCGTGTACATCGTGTATTCGTATCACATTTTGAAAAATATAGTCCGAATACCTATGTATTCGTATCACATTTTGAAAAATATAGTCCATGTACATCATGTATTCGTATCGCATTTTGAAAAATAGAGTCCGCCAACATCTATTTTCAGGGGTGATTGTATTTCTCTGCCAGATGATTTTTTGCACAATCAGTGTGTAATTCAAATAATAATACTACTTTTGCAGCGAATTAATTCAAAGTGGTGGTTATTGATGGCGATGCCACTAGATTTGAGATTGTATCATTTTAATTAAAACAGTATTATGTACTTGACTTCAGAAAAGAAAACAGAGATTTTCGAAAAACATGGTAAAAACGCTGCCGACACAGGTTCAGCAGAAGGACAAATTGCATTGTTCTCTTACCGCATTTCAAACCTAACTGAGCACTTGAAAAAGAACCGCAAAGACTTTTCAACTCAACGCTCATTGGTGAAACTAGTTGGTAAACGTCGTGATTTGCTCAACTACCTCATGAAAAAAGATATCGAAAGATATCGTGCCATCGTGAAAGAACTAGGCTTGCGCCGATAAACATTTTACAGAAAAGAGGGTGCTCAAAAAAAGTTTGGCATCCTCTTTTTTTTGCTTTTAATCCAAGAAAGGTTTCTGTTTGCTAATTGTTTTCTATCTTTGCGACAACAAGAAACAGCTCCGTCATGGCATACTTAGACCCCAAAAACGATTTAACCTTTAAAAAGGTATTTGGCGAGCACGACAACCTAATCATTAGTCTGCTTAATGCCCTGCTGCCTTTCAGCGAAGAAGAAAAGATTCTTTCGGTGGAATATTTATCTCCCGAGCTAGTGCCTGAAATTCCAGGGCAGAGAAATTCTATTGTGGATGTGCGCTGCAAAGATGTCAACGGACGAGAGTTCATTGTCGAAATGCAAATGCACTGGATTTCTTCATTCTTGAATCGTATGCTGGCAAACTCCTCGAAAATCTATGGGAACCAATTGAAGCCAAACGACCCTTTTAGTCGTCTTCGACCTGTGTATGCGCTCGGTTTGATTAATTCGACCTATCTTCCCCATGATGAAGACTGCATTCACCATTACTCATTTAATAATGGCAAAACAAACGGACATAAAATTCCAGGCATTGAGATGGTCTGTGTGGAGCTGCCTAAATTCAAGCCCGAAAACTTCAGTGAAAAGAAGATGATGGTGCTTTGGCTTCGATTCCTCACTGAAATCGAAGATGATTCGAAGACAATCCCCGAAGGGCTCGACCAAGAAGAAGAGCTTCGCCAAGCTATTGAAGTGCTCGAAAAAAATAGCTACAATGAAGCTGAAATGGCATACTATAATAAGTATTGGGATAATGTCAGTATTGAAGCCTCTATTCAAGAAGAAGGCTGGAATAAAGGAATGGAAAGAGGACTAGCCGAAGGAGTGGAAAAAGGACTAGCCGAAGGAGTGGAAAAAGGGCTAGCTGAAGGAGTGGCGAAAGAAAAAAAAGAAACAGCAAGAAAGATGAAAGCTAGCGGCATGGCTGTTGAATTAATTCAACAGTTCACTGGGCTTAGCGAAGAAGAAATTAATTTCATTGCAATTTAGTGCTGATGAATTGGTTTGATTTATAAATTTTAAAGTCCCCGCTTGGGGAAAACAAAAAATACCAAATCCCCACCACACGATTTTGTATTATTCATAAAAAACATTCTAAAAAATGAGTGAAGCAATTACTAAAACAATCGACCTAGGCGACGGTCGCAAAATTACCATCGAAACTGGTCGTTTGGCGCGTCAAGCTGACGGGGCGGTTGTGGTGAAAATGGGCGGCTGCATGATTTTGGCAACTGTAGTTTCGGCTAAAGATGCTAAAGACGATGTGGACTTTATGCCTATCACGGTGGACTACCGTGAAAAATTCTCTGCTGCGGGTCGTTTCCCCGGCGGTTTCCTAAAACGTGAGGCTCGTCCTTCTGATGACGAAATCCTCGTGGCTCGACTAATCGACCGCGCCTTGCGTCCATTGTTTCCTGCTGATTACCACGCAGAAACAGCCATGATGATTTCCTTGATTTCGCATGACGAAAATGTGATGCCTGATGCCTTGGCTGGTTTGGCTGCATCGGCTGCAATTCAAGTGTCGGACATTCCTTTCGAGTGTCCAATTTCAGAAGTGCGCGTGGGTCGTGTGAACGGTGAGTTTGTCATCAACCCTAGCAAAGCCCTTTTGGAAAAATCAGACATCGACATCATGGTGGGTGCGTCTTATGACAACATCATGATGGTGGAAGGTGAGTTTGATGAGGTTTCAGAAGCCGACATGCTCGAAGCTATCAAAGTGGCACATGACGAAATTCGCAAACACTGCAAGGTGCAAGAAGAATTGGCTGCCGCTGTGGGCAAAACAAAACGCACATATTGCCATGAAGTGAACGATGAAGCGATTCGCGAAATGGTGAAAGCTGATTTATATGACGATTGTTATAAAATCGCTACTCAACGTGTGGCTAACAAGCAACTTCGTGGCGAAGCTTTCGGCGCGCTCGTTGATGCTTATGTAGAAAAATATAGCGAAGCAAACGCTGAAAACGAAGAGCTAGAGAAAAATGTGAAATTGATTCGTCGCTACTATCACGATGTGGAAAAAGAAGCGATGCGCCGCATGATTCTCGATGAAGGTATTCGTTTGGACGGTCGCACAACGACTCAAATTCGCCCTATCTGGGGTGAAGTGGATTACTTGCCCGGTGCACACGGTTCATCGTTGTTCACCCGTGGTGAAACCCAATCGTTGTCTTCGGTAACACTCGGCACAAAACTTGACGAGAAAATGATTGACAGTGTTACTGAACAAGGCACTTCAAAATTCTTGTTGCACTATAACTTCCCTCCATTCTCGGTGGCAGAACCTCGCACTCCTCGTGGATTGAGCCGTCGTGAAATCGGTCATGGAAACTTGGCATACCGTGCGTTGAAACGCATGCTTCCACAAGATTTCCCTTACACCGTGCGTGTGGTTTCTGACATCTTGGAGTCAAACGGCTCTTCATCTATGGCGACTGTCTGCGCTGGAACTATGGCGTTGATGGATGCTGGGGTGAAAATCAAACGCCCTGTTTCGGGTATCGCTATGGGATTGATTACCGACAACGAGAAATTCGCTGTCCTTTCTGACATCTTGGGCGATGAAGACCACTTGGGTGATATGGACTTTAAAGTAACGGGAACTGAAAAAGGTATCACCGCTACGCAAATGGACATCAAAGTGGATGGTCTTTCTTATGAAATCCTCACACAAGCGTTGATGCAAGCCAAAGAAGGTCGTGAGCACATCATGGGCAAAATCTTGGAAGTGATTGACGAGCCTAAGGCTGACTTCAAACCTCATGTGCCTCGCATCGAAGTGGTGTTGATTCCTAAAGATATGATTGGTGCAATCATCGGACCTGGTGGAAAAAACATCCAAAAGCTTCAAGAAGATACGCAAACCACCATCACTATTGAGGAAAAAGACAACCTCGGACATGTGCAAATTGCAAGTGCCAACAAAGATAATTTGGAGGCAGCCAAAGAACACATCAAGCGAGTGTGCGCTGTGCCTGAAGTAGGTGAAACCTATAAAGGAGCGATTAAATCAATCACTACTTTTGGTGCATTCGTGGAAATCTTGCCTGGCAAAGAAGGTTTGCTTCATGTGTCGGAAGTGGCATGGGAACGTGTGGAAAATACCGAAGATGTGCTTAAAGTGGGCGAAGAAGTGGAGGTTAAACTCTTGGAAATCGACCCTAACGGCAAGTTCCGTCTTTCACGCAAAGCCTTGCTTCCAAAGCCTGAGGGCTATGTGGAACGCCCAAAACGTGAGCGTCCTCCACGCGAAGGTGGCGACCGCCGCGAAGGCAGACGTGATGACCGCCGAGATAACCGCGACAGACGACCACGCGACTAGTCGCTGTGCTAATAATAAAAAAGCCAAAGCTCCGATGAGCTTTGGCTTTTTTTGATGAGAGATTAACCGATAACCTTCTCCAAATGCTTCTCGATTTTCTCGGGCTTCACCGTTGGTGCAAATCGTTTCAGCGGCGTGCCATCGGCAGCAATGAGAAACTTGGTAAAGTTCCATTTGATGTTATTTCCAAACGTACCTTTGAGTTCTGATTTCAGGTATTTATAAAGCGGATGTGCTCCATCACCATTCACCTCAATCTTGGCAAACATGGGGAAGCTCACGCCATAGTTCACCATACACACAGCTTCAATGTCGGCTTTTTCGCCCGGCTCTTGATTGGCAAACTGATTGCAAGGGAAGCCCAAAATGACCAATCCTTTGTCTTGATATTGCTGATAAAGTTTTTCTAATCCTTCAAATTGCGGAGTCAATCCGCATTTGCTGGCGGTGTTTACGATTAATAAAGTCTTGCCTTGAAAATCCGAAAGGCTGATTTCTTTTCCTTGCAGGCTTGTCGCCTTGAAATTGTAGATGGGTGCTGTCATGGTTGTTTTTGTTTAGATGCAAATGTAGTAAAAATAAGCACACGAAGTATGTGCGAGAAAAATGTTATCTTTGTTTCTCACAATAAGCTATCACTATGAATTTGTCAGTAAAGAACTTTGGCATCGTTTGCCTAGGAGCAGTCTGCTTCTTGACTTCCTGCGCCACACTCCTCAATGAGCGCACCACTTATGTTACGGTGAAGACCACAGAACCAGCAATGATTATCTGTGGTTCTGACAGCATTGAAACAGGGCGCAAGAAAACCGTTTTAAAGCTAGAGCGAAGCTCCGACCCAATTACGATTTCGGCGATTTCTGATAGTTTGAAAAGTCAAGTTACGCTTGAAGCTCAAAACTCAAAAATCTATAAATATAACATCTTCAATTTGGGATTGGGCATGCTTGTCGATAAAGATTCTCCCAAGAGATATGAATATCCGACAGTAGTGAAAATCAATCTTCACGACAGTATTCCCAGAGTCTATAATCCGCATGCAATTCCACCGCAAGGAAGTTTGTTGCTGCACGTGTCGCTGCCGCATGTCAATAGTTTTTATTTCCAACCTGCTGATGAAGGTAAGAAATATTCCACAGGCTTTCTAGGGTTTTCGGCAGGTCTGGATTACTACTACAAAGAAAATAGCTTTGTAAATCTTTCTCGAAGTGCGATGACGAATTTCCCACTTCCTTTTCCTGCTCCGATTGATTATGATGGTGGAGTGCATGAGCGGTTCAACCTCATGGATTGGAGTTTGTCATGCAATAGAAAGCATGGGCGTTGGTCGTGTGGATACGGGGTGAGTTGGTCGGAAAAAACATGGCGACAGCAAGATTTTGAAGAAACCGGCAACGACATGACTAAAAAATACGCTACAATTGGTTTTGTTTTCCCTGCGTATTATCAATTTGGGAAAGCATTCCATTTGGGATTAATCTACCGCCCGAGTTTTTATCAGTTTGGCGAGCATGGCGGTTTCAACTATGAGCACTCCATTAGCATTGATTTTGCATGGAAGATTAAACTGTTTTCTCGATAAATCAGCTCATCTTCTTCAAGAGTATGGTGAACTTCTACGATTATCTCGAATAGATACAATTCTCACTTCGTCCCCTTCGATGACGTAGTATATTGATGTCAGTTTTGCAACCAAAGCACGGCGAACCAATTCTGATTTCTGGGAAAAGGTATGAATTTTTGGCGTCTTTTGAATTATTGCTAGCTGTTTGGCAAACTTGGCAGCGAACTTGCGTGCAGTCATTGTCGAAAAATTCAGTTCTAAGTAAGCGAGAATACTCTCCAATCCCTTAGTTGCTTCTTCCGACCACACAAGCTTATAAGTATTTTTCATAGATTTTCGCTGCTTGTTGATGCGAATATGTTCTTCCTTCCTCGAAATCTTTCATACCTCGAGCAATCGACTGTTTGTCGGCAAGCGAAATTTCGTCCCACCAATCGGATGTTGGTGTATTTTCTTCGTGCACTTGCTGAAGCTTTTCAAGGACGACTGTATCATTCAACTGAGCAATCCAGCTGATTAGTCCTAGTTTTGTAGCGGAAACATTCATTACGTGTTCTTTTCTTGATGCAACAAAGGTAATAAATTTTCACCACACGCGTTGATAAATCAGCTCATCTTCCCAATCCTCTCCTCGGCGAAGCCACTCTTTCTTCACGCCCGCCAACTCAAATCCGCAAGCAGAAAAAAGTCTTTTGCTTGCTTCGTTGCTTGCTTCGATATTGGCATAAAGTTGGTGCATGCCGAGTGTGTTTCGAGCATAATCGCACATCTGCTGAATCGCCTCATGCGCATAGCCCTTGCCTCGATGTTCATCGGCATAAATCAAGATGCCAAGCCCAGCACGCCGATGGTTTGGGTCGAAGTCAAACAAATCAATTGCCCCAACTGCCACGCCATTGAGGTCTTCAATCATCAATCGGAGCTGCTTCGTTTCAAAAATATCGCGGTGCGATTCCGCCAGATATTGCTTCAAGATATATTGCGAGAAAGGCGTGAGCGTGCCGCCCACATGCCAAAGTGTGGGGTCGTTTTCCCAAAGATAGAGCGTGTCTAAGTCTTCAGGCTCAAGGGGGCGAAGGTGAATCATGAGGGGTAGTTGTTAGTTATTCAATGTCGTTTACTTAAGGAATTGTTTGTTGGCTAGCCCAGCGGGCTTCAATCTTAATAGGAAAAAGATAAATCAACTCTAGTTAGCCCATAGGGCTTTAATCTTCATTAATATTAATCCCCTAACGGGGAACAGGGTTTCTTAAACCATTCTGCTATTAAGATTGAAGCCCTAACGGGCTACCATGCTTAAGTAAACGACATTGATTAGTTGTTAGTTGTTAGTTATTAGTTGTTAGTGCTGGGTTGTTACTTCGGCACTCTATAAAGAACTTTCAAAGTCCAATCTATTTTTAATTGAGCGACCGAGTGTGAGTTCATCGGCATACTCCAATTCATCGCCAATGGCAACGCCACGGGCGAGGGTGGAAACACGCACATCGAAAGCTTTCAGCTTTTTGTAGAGATAGAAGTTGGTGGTGTCGCCCTCCATGGTGGTGCTCAGGGCGAGAATTACTTCGCTCACTTCACCCGATGCGACACGAGCTATCAACGATTCAATTTCCAAATCACTCGGACCGACACCATCCATTGGCGAGATGATTCCGCCCAACACATGATATAAGCCCACGAATTGATGTGTGCTTTCAATCGCCATCACATCGCGGATGTTCTCCACCACGCAGATGATTTCTTTGCTCCGCTCAGGTTGCGAGCAGATTTCACACACGTCATCATCGGAAATGTTGTGGCACACACGGCAATGCTTAATTTCAGTGCGTGCCTGAATGATGGCATTGCCGAAAGCCTCCACTTCGTGGGCTTCCTGCTTCAGCAAGTGAAGCACGAGCCGCAAAGCGGTCTTCCGCCCAATACCGGGCAGCTTCGCCATTTCATTCACGGCATTCTCTAGCAGTTTTGAGGG
>JBKECD010000113.1:0-8117 GCA_047974225.1 Mangrovibacterium sp. | reverse complement strand
CTATTGCTTCGCCTTTCTCCAGTCCTATTGCTTCGCCTTCTTCTCTACCTTCGGCTTTGCCTTTCTCTTCTCTTTCTCGGGCGGCAGCTTCAACGGTGAGCTCCACTCGTGCGGCGTCTTGATAGCGGTCATAGACAGCCAGTTGTTTCTTGGTGAAAGAACTCTCCTTCAAAATCTCTAGCGCTTGTTGGATTTCTTCCGCACTATTTTCTAAGCCTTCGGGAAGACCCTCCTTGCCTTCATCAATTTCTGTCAGCAGGCGCAACCAAAGCACTTGCATCTTTTTTTCGCTGAAATTCGTGGGCTCGAATTTGGGCAATTCCACAAAGACATACTCAAAACCTTCAATCTTATCGTTGATGTCTTGGTTGTTTATTATCGAAAAATGATGGATGTAATCCTCTGAGTCTTTGCGCACAATGCTATTAACCAAACTCAGGGCATAAACCGGCTGCAACGACTCATAGCCCTGTCCCGAATCTAGCTGAGAGGTGTAAGCCTTTCCCACATTAAACAACACACGCTTAGCAAAATGGCTCGTCCAAAACATATGCATCTCCACGAAGAAATACCGACCACGATTGTCTTTGCATCGAACATCGACAATGGAGTTTTTCAATTCAGGAATAACTGGCACTTGCTCCGAAGGGAGATATTCCACCTCTGCAATCTGCTGACCGTCAGCCAACGGCAACAGTGCATTCAGCAGACTCTTGATAAGGTTGGCGTGCTCACCAAAGATCTTCTTAAAGGTCAAATCGTTTTTGGGGTCTAAATATCTCATGCCGTATTGCTTATTTCTTATTGCCACAAAGATAAGAATCAATTACGAATTTGCAATTACGAATTACGAATCGGCTGCGCTGAAAAATCTCACCCCTGCCCATTCCCACAGGCAACACCCCAGCGCCCCAAAGGGCGTTCCGTAGAGCCGCATTGAATGCGGCTCAATGCAAGCCCGAAAAACAAAACAGACCCATGCAATGCGGCTCTGCCACATTATTGTTCCGCAGAAAATGTTAATTATTTTAACTAAAACCGCCCTTTAAAGTTAATTTTCAAACTCCAAAACGCTTTGTCCCTTTATTTATGCAGCTTTCCAAAATTCCCTCCTTCATCATCCGAGAGAAGTGCACACAAAAAAACTCCAGCTTTTTTGTTGGTTTCAATCAAAACTAAGCTTTCTTATTGGCTTTTTTATACAATATTCTACAATACCGTCCTTTCTTATTGGCTTTTTTTAATATCTGAATGCATTCTGAGCTTCCTCATTGGCTTTTTTATACAGTATTCTACAACTCCATCCTTTCTCATTGGCTTTTTTTAAGGATATCATTCAATACCGACAAAAAAGTTGGAACTTTTTAATAAGAATTGGTTATATTCAACCAATAAATTGGAGTTTTATTTATGGAAATATCCCCATCGAACCAATAAGATCCAATTTGAGCGCTATAAATTCCCTTGAGAGACTAATAAAATCAGAATTTAAGACCTGTCGGAAGTGGCAGCGATTGATAAAACCCCAAAATAGAGATGGAAATCATCATATCAGCTCAATAAAGTCAAAAAAAATCTGTTACTTTTGTTGCCGAAAACATTTTACAAAACGACAATATTATGAAGCGTTTCTTCTCGTTTTTAATTAGCAAGACTTTTCTAATACACCTCATCATCGCTCTGGTGCTGGTTTGGGTGGGGTTTATGATTACCCTCCGTGCGATAGCCAATTATACAAATCATGGGGTGAGCTATGAAGTGCCACGGCTGAATGGGGTGAATATCGCCGAGGCTGAACCGCTGCTGGAGCACAGTAAAATGCAGCTAGTCATTGCGGATTCTCTCTTTATGGATGGCAAAACTCCGGGCACAATCCTTGAGCAATTGCCCAAAGCTGGTCAGCGAGTGAAGGAAGGGCGAAAAGTGTTTGTGAGCATTTGCGCCTCTAATCCCGACCAAATATTGATGCCCAAAGTAACCGATATATCCTTCCGCCAAGCGATGAACATTATTCAAGCATCGGATTTGCGCATTGGAGATGTCAAATATCAGGTGTCGGAATTTGAGGATTTGGTGCTTGAGCAGAAATATCGTGATGCGCCTATTGCGGCGGGCAATTCCATCGCTAAGGGGAGCTATATCGACCTCGTGGTGGGCAAAAAAGGCGCTATCGAAAAAGTAAACGTTCCGAAGCTCAGGGGATTGAACCAATCGGAGGTGAATAATGTGCTCACGAGCCTAAACCTTTCGCTGGGAGCGGTCATTTTCGACCATTCGGTGGTCAGCGCCGAAGATAGCATCAATGCGCGTGTTTTTCGACAAAATCCTGTGTCTGACAATCAGCAAATGCGACAGATAGACTATGGCAGCTTGGTGGATGTGTGGATGAGCATCGACAGTACGAAATATATGGAGATTATCCCAATAACGGAAGGTAATATCGTCAATGGGCTACAAGAAACAACTGAATTTGATTTTTAACTGATGAACGAAAAATTTGATGAACTAGAGGAGTTGGAAGAACTCGACGACCAGGAAATGGCAAGCAGTCAAGAAGTGTTTGAACATTTTCACCTGTCGGTTGATTCGGGGCAAAAACCGCTTCGCATCGACAGATACATTGTCAATAAGCTTGATAAAGCTTCGCGGAGCAAGATTCAGCAGGCAGCCGATGCAGGCTGTGTGCTGGTGAATGGTGTGGCGGTGAAATCAAATTATAAGGTGAGACCGGGCGATGAAATCAGCATTGTGATGGACCACCCACGCCATGAACTGAAAATCATTCCTGAGGATATTCCGCTCGATGTGGTCTATGAAGATGACCAGCTGATTGTGGTGAATAAGCCTGCCGGATTGGTGGTGCATCCGGGACATGGCAACTACACCGGCACGCTGGTCAATGCGCTCGCGTGGCGATATAAAGATTTGCCGCTTTTCAACAACGAGGATGACCTTCGTCCCGGCTTGGTGCATCGCATCGACAAGAATACATCGGGACTGCTCGTGGTGGCGAAAACAGAATCGGCGAGAAGTCATCTGGCACGGCAATTCTTTCACAAGACCACCAAACGTCAATATGTCGCCCTCGTGTGGGGACGATTGAAAGAACCCGAGGGCACTATCGAGGGATCTATCGGGCGAAGCCAAAATAACCGCCAAGTGTTTCGCGTGTATGAGGAAGGCGATGGATATGGGAAAGATGCCGTTACGCACTATAGGGTGATGGAGGAATTGGGCTATGTGAGCGTGGTGCAGTGTGTGCTCGAAACAGGGCGGACGCACCAAATCCGTGTACACATGAAATATCTCGGGCATCCGCTTTTCAACGATGAAGTGTATGGCGGCGATAAGATTCTCTGGGGAACGACCTTTTCCAAATACAAACAGTTTGTGAGTAATTGCTTCAAAACGCTACCTCGACAGGCGCTGCACGCCAAGACCCTAGGGTTTATCCATCCCACCACGGGCGAAGAAATGCTTTTCGATTCAGAAATCGCTGCCGACATGCAAGAAGGGATTGAAAAATGGCGGCAGTATATTAGTAATAGGGAAAACTAAAGCCCCTCCATCTCCCCCGAGGGGGAGGGCAGAACCGAATTATAAATGAAACTGTCCATAGTGTGGACAGAGTTTTTTCTAGTTGAAATAAAATAAACAAATACCCACTCCCAACCTCTCCCCTCGGGGGAGGTTGGGAGTGGGCTTCAAGAAAATGAATATAGCAGTAGTATATGGTGGTGATTCATCGGAATATGTGGTTTCGGTGAAAAGTAAAACCAATGTGGTGGAGGCGATTGATAAATCGCTTTTCAAGGTGTGGGCTGTCGAGCTGAAAGCTGGCGAAGCGCATGTAACTCGTGGCGATGAGCGTGTGGCTAAAATCGACAAAGCCGACTTTAGCTTTGTGGAGAATGGCGAAAAGGTGAACTTCGATTTCGCCTATATCACCATTCACGGCACTCCGGGCGAAAACGGCGTGTTGCAAGGTTATTTCGACCTGATCGGAATGCCTTATTCATGCTGTGGAGTGCAGGCGGCGGCACTCACATTCAATAAGTTTTTTTGCAGCAATTTCTTGCGAAGCTTCGGCATTCCGATGGCGAAGCAGATGCGCTTCTTCAAAGGCGACAAAATTAATGCCGATGAGGTGGTGGCAACGCTCGGACTGCCTGCTTTTGTGAAGCCTAATTCAGGAGGCTCAAGCTTTGGCGTTACTAAAGTCAATGCCAAAGAGGAAATTGTGTCAGCCATCGAAACGGCACTCAAAGAAAGCAGCGATGTGCTGATTGAAGAGTTCATCGCAGGCACTGAATTTACCTGCGGACTGGTGAAGATGAAACACACCGAGTATATCTTCCCCGTGACGGAGGTGATTCCGAAGAACGCATTCTTCGACTATGATGCCAAATATAATGGTCAGGTGGAGGAAATCACCCCTGCACGCATTTCACCCGAGCTGACCGCTCAGATTCAGCAGCGAGCTTCTGAAATCTATGATCTCTGCGAATGCAAGGGCATCGCACGCATTGATTTCATCTTGAAGGAAGGCGTGTTCTACTTCTTGGAAGTCAATACCACCCCCGGCATGACTGCCACTAGCTTCGTCCCTCAGCAAATCGCCGCCATGGGCAAAGAGCTTGGAGATGTGCTGACGGAAATTATAAATGCGGAGTGTAACTCCTAATCCCCTAAACTAATCCCTAATGGCACAGAAACAACAGGCAAATAATTATCAGACTGCACGCAGCAAAGCAGCAAAGGATGCTCTCGAGCAAATCAATGCTGCCCAAGGCAAGCTGCCTCCACAAGCTATCGACGTGGAGCAGGCGGTGCTCGGAGCTTTGATGCTCGAAAAGCACGCCTACATCTCGGTGGCTGATATTATTGACACCAAGAGTTTTTATCTTCCCGAGCATCAGATGATTTTTGATGCCATTAAAGGATTGTCGGTCAATGAGCGTCCTGTGGATTTGTTGATGGTAACCCAAGAGTTGAAGAACCGCGCGCAGCTTGATGAGGTGGGCGGGATGCTTTACATCACCCAGCTCACTAGCAATGTGGCGTCAGCAGCTCACATTGAGCACCACGCTCGCATCATCGCACAAAAATTCATCCAGCGCGAGCTCATTCAGAAATCCTCAGAAATACAAGCGCAAGCCTATGATAGTACGCTCGATATGGATGACTTGATTAATTTTGCTGAGAAGTCTATCTTTGAAGTGGCAGAGGGGAGTATCAAAAAAGAAACACAACCCATCAAGCAAGTGCTTCGCGAGGCAACGGATATGCTTGAGAAAGCTTCGCAGCGTTCCGATGGATTGAGTGGTATCCCCACGGGATTTAATGCGCTTGACAAACTTACTTCGGGCTGGCAAAAAACCGACTTGATCATTGTCGCTGCCCGTCCCGCCATGGGTAAGACCGCTTTCGTGCTTTCAATGGCTCGCAATATCGCTGTTGATTATAAAGTAGGTGTAGCCATGTTTTCGCTTGAGATGGGAGCTGTGCAGCTGGTCAATCGTCTGATTGCAGCTGAAACAGAATTGGGTTCAGATAAGATTAAACGAGGAAATCTCAAGGAGTGGGAGTGGGAGATTTTTCACCAAAAGGTGCAAGTGCTCGATGAAGCGCCACTATATATTGACGATACGCCGGCGCTGTCTATCTTTGAGTTTCGCGCCAAGTGTCGCCGCCTAAAGATGCAGCACGATGTTGGTGTGGTGATTGTGGATTATTTGCAATTGATGACTGCCGGCAGCGACATGCGCGGCAACCGCGAGCAAGAGGTGAGTTTGATTTCGCGCTCATTGAAAGCCATTGCCAAGGAGATTGATGTGCCCATCATTGCGCTGTCGCAGTTGAGCCGTGCTGTGGAAAGCCGTGAGGGACGTTCTCCTCAACTATCCGACTTGCGCGAATCGGGAGCGATTGAGCAGGATGCCGACATGGTGATGTTTATTCATCGCCCCGATTATTATGGGCAAACTACCGATGATTTTGGGAAATCTACGGTTGGGCAGGCGAACATCATTGTGGCGAAACACCGTAATGGTGCCACCGACACGGTGCACCTGCGATTTAAGAAAGAGCAAGCGAAATTCAGCGATTGGGAAGAACAGATGCCCGATCAGTTCGTGGGCTCAAGCATGAATAACGATAGCTTCGTCGAAGGGGCTTCTGCTATGTGTCCCAATAGTGATTTCGAAAGCCAAGCGGATTTATCTTACGCTTCTGAGGGCAATTTCTCAGACGAGTTTTAAATTCCCTCGCGATTAATCACTGGTTGTGCATACATCGAAATAAACATTTGCTTCTGTAATTCGGCATCGCCGCCGCCGATTGTCTTCACCACATCGGCGAGTAGCTCGTTGAACTTCTCGTGCGTGCTTTCATCGAGTTTGTCAGCATATCGGTCTTCGCCACGAAGCATGTCGGCGGCCAAGTAGTTGAAAGGGAATAATTGATAATTGGCGTAAACCTGTTGGTCGATTGCATGAGCCACCAACTTCAGATTGTCGTTGGTGTTGGTGGAATCGCCTATGATTTCAGCCACATTAAGCGGATTGCCAAAGGCGAAATGCACTCGCCCCTTGGGGCGAATCAATCCGAGTACCATGCTCATCAAATCATCTTTTTGAGTTTTGGTGTATCCTTCTTCAGATTGTTTTTTATAGAGCTCTTCTACCTTAGAAATGCCGCAAGGCTCCCGCTCGTAGGAAATTGCCAAAGGCACAATATTTAATTCTTGAAAGCCCGCGATAAAATCTTTTTCATTGCTCAGATTAAACATCTTGAGTAGTGAAGCTTGGGTCTGGTCGTTGCCATCCTTGGTTCTTCCCTCTCGCTGGGCAATCCAGATGGAGTTGTTTTTTTGACTGATGCATTCGCGCATATAGCTCGACATGTGCTTGGAAGCAACGAGCAGCTCGCGTGCAGGTAGATTTCGTTTCACCTCAAAGGCACCATTGAGCTTCACCAGATGTTTAATCCAATCATAAATCAGCAGATTGTCGCCAATGGCAATTTCAGTGGTGTCGAGTCCACTTTGAGCCATCAGGTAGTTCATGATGGCTGAGTCTAGAATAATATCTCGATGGTTGGATACAAATAAATAGCCCTTCGACTTATCGAGTTTTTCGAGTCCGCTGCACGACACCCCGCTTGTGGTGCGATTGATAATCCATTGTTCGATGAGTGGACAGATGAAATTCATTTGAAAATCATAGCGTGTGTGCACCTGTGAAAGCAGGGCTGCCACCTCTTTCACTTTGATTTCATCTTCGAGCACATGGTGCATCACACCAATAAATTTCTCATCGCGAAGGAGTGTTTGAATGTGTTCATTCACTTCGGAATCATGATAAGGTCGAATATTCTTATAAGTATCCATGTTGTTACATATTTATATTGAACACACAAAACTACAAATAAAAGGCGAAGTATTCGGATTTTAATTTCAAAAAGCTTTTTAATGGGGGGATGTATTTCTTGATATTTATCATTTTGAAATTTCCATGTCACTCCTACCTTTGTGATATTCATAAGGAATGTGTTTCAACGGTGGGTATTTGTTATAGTGATTTTTTTCATAGATTTAGTGATTAGTTTTGGTGCTCATCGAAGCACATTCCTCCAATAAAGAAGAGGGTGTCCAAAAATGGACATCCTCTTTAATTTTTAAGTGGCGATTAAATTTAGACTTAAGAACTGAAGGTTGTATTTTTCAATTTTCAATCTCTGCAAATGAGGTTTTAGTTCAAAGAATGCCACAAAAAATGATTTTAGCATAGTTTTTAGCCCAAGCTGCATTCTTTTATGCAGCTTTTTTAGATTAAAGGCAATAGCAAGTATGCCAAAGTCCATTTCGACCTTGTCCTTCCCGAAGTGTCTAAATCTTTTGTAGCCCATGTTGTATTTGATTTGACCAAATACCGCTTCGGGCTCGATCGGTCGTCTCGATCGCCGTTTCAGTCCCTCCTCGCTGGTTAATAGTTCTCGAGCTATTTGCTTATGCCGATTTAAATTATGATTCATCTCTATTTGTCGATTCCCTTCCGCTTTATGACAAGCTCCACGCAGTGGACAACCATTGCAGTTTATTGCTTTATAAGTATAGG